>CAMWMN010000014.1 GCA_947175385.1 uncultured Clostridia bacterium
GTCCCCCCACACCTCGGGGCGTAGGGGGTTCGCCCCCACATTAAGGGCGGCGGGAGTTCCCCGCATTGGGGTTTGGGGCAGTCCCCCGCTTTCCGCACCTAAGGCGCAGTTTGTATACAGACTAAAATCCCCCTCAAAAGAGAGGGGGATTTTTTTACCCTTCCTGTCTGGAGCGTATCAGCTCCGCGTAGAAACCGTTGTTTTGCATTAGTTCGGAGTGCGTTCCCTGTTCGACAATATGCCCCGATTTCATTACGAGAATGCAGTCCGCCTCGCGAATCGTGGACAAGCGGTGCGCGACAACGAAGCTCGTGCGCCCCTCCATCAGCTTGTCAAACGCGTTCTGTATCTTCATTTCAGTGCGTGTATCTATCGAGGACGTAGCCTCGTCCAGGATAAGCATGGGCGGCAGCGTAAGCATTACGCGCGCGATTGAGAGAAGCTGCCTTTGCCCTTGAGAAAGCTCCGCGCTGTTGGTTATAACTGTGTCATAGCCCTGCGGCAAACGCTTGATGAAACTGTGCGCGTGGGCGGCTTTCGCGGCGGCAATTATTTCGTCAAGAGTTGCATCGGGCTTGCCGTAGCTGATGTTGTCGCGGACTGTTCCCTCGAAGACCCATGTTTCCTGCAAGACGATTCCGAAGCTGCGCCGCAGACTGTTTCGGGTGATTGACTTGATAGGTTTCCCCGATACGCGTATCTCGCCGCTTGTAACGTCATAGAACCGCATTAACAGGTTGATAAGCGTGGTTTTTCCGCAGCCGGTCGGACCTACTATGGCAATATGCTGACCGCTCTTTACAGAGAGATTCAGATTCTCGATAAGCGGTTTTTCGGGGACGTAGGAGAAGTCCGCATTGGATATTTCCACGCGCCCGTCACATTCCGAAAGCGCGGGATTTTCCGTATCGGGAGTTTCCGCAGGCTCGTCAATCAGCGTGAAGATACGCGCCGCGGACGCTAGAGCGTTTTGCAGCTCGGTGATTACTCCCGAAATCTCGTTGAACGGCTTAGTATATTGGTTTGCGTATTGCAAAAAGCAGCTCAGGTCTCCGACGGTAAATCCGCCCGTCACCGCCTTTGCTGCGGAGAGCGCGCCAAACACGCCGACCCCCGCGTACACAAGCGAGTTTACGAAACGTGTACAGGGGTTCGTCAGCGCGGAGTAGAACTGCGCCATTCGTCCGCAGACGTTCAGGCGGTCGTTGATTTCTCCGAATTGCTCCTCGGCAGTTTTCTCAAATCCGAACGCTTTTATCAGACGCTGACTTCCGATATGCTCGTTGATATAGCCTGTAAGCTCGCCTTTTATCACGGACTGCTCTTTGAATTTCTTAAAGCATAGACGCGAAATAATTGCCGCGACCGCGAACGACAGCGGAGTAATGCACACGACCACCAACGCGATTTGCCAGTTGAGCGAAATCATAAACACTAACGTTCCTATAATCGTGACGATACCCGTGAAGAACTGTTGAAAGCCTTGCAGCAAGCCGTCCGAAACCGCGTCTACATCGTTTACCACGCGGCTGATTATGTCGCCGTGGGAGTTTGCGTCAATGTATGCGAGCGGCAGTTTCTGCAAGTGGTTGAACACGTCCGTGCGAAGCCGCTTGACGGTGGTATGGGTGATTTTGTTCGTGAGGAAGTACATCAGCCATTGCAATAAAGCCGCAATCGGGATAATCATCGCAATCGTAATTAGAATCGGAATCATTCGCCCGCTGTCGAGCTTTCCGACCGTTTCGCCGATACAGTCTATCGCCTTGCCGATTAAGACGGTGACATACAGCGACAGCAGAACGCTCCCCGATGCGCAGACAATCGCGCTGATTATCTGCGGTATCTGCCCCTTCATATATCGCAGAATCCGCCCAAGGGCGCTTTTTTTGTTCATTCGGTTATTCATCGCCCATCGCCTCCTGTTCGCGCAGTTCCTCCTCGGAGTATTGAGTAGCGCAGATTTCGTGATATACGTCACAAGTGCGGAGCAGCTCCGCATGAGTGCCGATTCCGACCGCTTTTCCATCGTCCAGTACGATGATTTTGTTTGCGTGCATTATGGAATTTGCTCTCTGCGAGATGATAACACAAGTCATCGGGAGCGCGCGCAAAGCCTTTCTCAAAGCCGCGTCCGTGGCATAGTCGAGAGCCGAGGAGCTGTCGTCCAGAATCAGAATCTCGGGATTTTGCGCCAACGCTCTCGCGATAGTCAGACGTTGCTTTTGTCCGCCCGAAAAGTTCTTGCCGCCCTCCTGAACGCGGAAATCCAGGTCTTTCGCAAAGTCCGCCTGAGCGATTTCCAGAGCCTTGTAAATCCGGTCGTCCGTTACATTAGGATTCCCCAATGACATATTCTCACGCAAAGAGCCGCTTAACAGTTCCGCTTTCTGCGGCACGATTCCGATGAGTTTACGGAGTTCCTCCGTTGGGTAATCGCGGACATTCACGCCGTTGATTTTTACCGCGCCCTTGCCCGCGTCATAAAATCTGCATATCAGCGAGGCAAGCGTGGATTTTCCCGAACCTGTGCCGCCGATTATTCCAAGCGTTTCGCCGCGCTTCAGCGTGAATGAAATCCCCTCAACCGCCGTTTCCCCGCCGATGTACGAAAAATCCACATTGTCGAACTCGATAGAGGGAGCGTTTTCGTCCTGTTCGGGGGAGCTTTCCGCGCCGACCACCGAGGGCTGCATATCAAAAATCTCGTTGATTCGCGCCGCGCTTGCAACGGTCTTGGTGAATATGCTCACAAGATTCGCCACCACAACCAGCGCAAGGGAAATCTGCGTCATATAGTTGACAAGCGCGATTACCTTACCGCCCGTCATTCCGTCAATACCAAGATTGGTGAAATCCGCGCCGAAGTACACGATAAGCAGATACGCGACATTAACTGCAATGAAAATCGCGGGATTCAGCAGCGCGTTTATTCGTCCCGCTTTAACGGCGAATTTTCGGTACTCCTCGGCGGTTTCGTCAAAGCGCTCCTTTTCGTAATCTTGCCGCGAGAACGCGCGCACCACGCGCACTCCCGACAGATTCTCCCCTGTGATACGCGAGATTCCGTCCAGTGACTTCTGCTGCTTTTTGTAGAGCTTTACTGTAACCCTCATAATCGGATACATCACAAGAACGATCACCGCCATTGCTCCAAAGAAAATCAGCGACAGCCGCGGGGAAATCGTAAAGCTCATAATCGTTGCGCCCACAACCAGAAACGGCGCGCGGACAACCAAACGAATCAGCATTGCGACCGTGTTCTGAACATTGTTCACGTCATTAGTGATTCGTGTAATCGGCGCGGAAGTGCCGAGCTTGTCAAGCTCCGCGTGGGATAATGAATTGATATGACGATACAAATCCGCGCGCAGGCGCGTTCCGACACCTTGCGACGCAACACTTGCCATATATTGGCAAACCAACGCGCAGCACAATCCCACAACCGCCAGTCCCACGAGAATCAGCCCGTGCTGCCAAATATACACAGTATCGCCATTCGCGATTCCCACATCGATTATCTGCGCCATAACCAATGGCACAATCAGCTCGAACACCGCTTCGGTCAGCTTGCACAACGGACCTATCGTTACGTTCAGCTTAAACTCTTTCAAATATCTAGCAAGTCGAAACATCTTAACTCCTTATTATAATGGCAAATCCGAAACCGCACAGATGAAATCCGCTTTGCGGATTTCATCTGTGCTTGCTGAGCGACTCCCAACACCACTTCGTGGTGTTGGACGCCGCTCTCATTTCGGATTTGCACTAATCACCGGTAGGTTGCTTTTGATTATTACGCGCCAAAACTTCTCTCCATAAGGCTGCTTTGGGTTATAACGAGCTATAACTGCACCCCGTAAGGTTGTTATGGAATTTTGCGCTGCTAATTGTCAATTCTACATTATAGATTATAATATATTTTTCCCAATTTGTAAAGATATTTCTTGACTTTTTTCAAAAAATTAGCGGCAAATCGTTATAAGGCGATTTGCCGCAGACTATTTATTTTTGAGGGTTGATTTTCGATTTGCCCTTGGCTCTGCCACAGTTCGTACAAAATTCACAGTCCGGGTCGTTGAGTTGTCTGCAATTTCCGCATTCCCACGTTTCATCATCGTATTCCATATATGCGGAGGGTTGAGCCGTTCGAACCGAAATCGGTTCGAGAATTTCAGTTCCTCTTTCGGCGATGGTTACAATATTGTACGCCATTTCAATTATAAGTCCCCAAATCATATGCGTTGCCAACACAACCAATACTCCACAGCAGTTGTTAGCAAAAACGCTAAAAACCACCATGAACCATTCTTTTTCGCGAACACAATCGCCAGAACAATCACGGATATAAAACCAATGACCATACTGATTGTAAGCAATTTGCGATTGTTTTTTAGCCAAAATTTCTTTGATTTTTTCATAATTTCCTCTTTAATATCCCTATTTGGGATATTTTTATTATACCATATTGGTATAATTCTGTCAAGGGGGTGATTAAAATAATTTTCAGATTAAAGGAATTGAGAAAGCAGCATCATATATCGCAAGTGCGTCTTGCAATAGACCTCGACACATTTCAGAACACGATAAGCCGTTATGAAACACTTGAACGGCAGGCAGATTACGAAACATTGATTGCCATTGCGGATTATTTTGGAGTATCGCTTGATTACCTCTTTGGACGCACAGACAATCCCAAAATCAACCAATAAGTCCGTAAGAGTATAACTTGAGCAGTCGGAGGACAATCTTTGTGCGGTATTGCCTTAATTTTTCCCATTTAGTAAAGATATTTCTTGACATTTTTTGAAAAATGAGGTAAAATATAAACAAGGCAAAATATTCATTTGATTTCATACGGATTAATCCCGATAGGAGGGCGAATTGAAATGAGGTTTCAAGTTTCAGCGATGTTTTCGGACAATATGGTACTTCAGCGCGGAAAGAATATTCGCGTGTTCGGCACGGGCGAGGACGGCGTAAAAATTACCGCGCAGCTATGCGGATTCACCACCTCCTGCACTGTGGCAAACGGGAAGTGGCGGTTGGTATTCCCGCCGATGGGCGCATGCCGATTCACCAATCTCACGCTTACCGATGACGAAACAGACGATGAGATCGTCTTTGAGAGAGTCGCGATTGGCGAGGTGTGGCTGGTTTGCGGCGGCGCGGGAATGGAGCCGCCATTGGAGGACGGCACGTCCGAGCCTTCTCCCGAGGAGCCTGCGGACGTGAGATGTTACGCAATACCGCGCCGCACGGTGTTGGACGAGGATTACGAATCTGCGCTTAAAGCGGCAAAATGGAGCGACTTCAACAACGGCGGATACAACGGCAGCGCCGCCGGATTTTACTTTGCGAAAACAATGTCGGAATATCTGAACATCACGGTGGGGATAATCGAGTGCCATTACGGTGAAACTCCCACGCTGAGCTGGCTTAATACGGAGGGCATTGGCGATGTCGCGACTGTTTTGTCGGGGGTCGCTCCGGACGCTCCGCGCGGCAAGCTCTCGCCGGGCGTGCTTTTCGAGAGCTTGATCAAGCCCGTTTGCCCGTATACGCTGAGCGGTGTATTGTGGTATCACGGCGAGGCGGACGGCGAACGCGCGAACGCGCATTTTATGAATCTCGTTCAGGTTATTGACAGATGGCGCGAGGCTTGGGGAAATCACGGGCTGACGTTTATTATCGGGCAGCTTCCGATGCTTGGCGATAAACCCGATGACGGCGATGAATATCCCCTTATCCGCGAGGCGCAGATGAAGATGTACGATATTTTCAAGAATATGGGGATCTGCGTGCTGTTGGACTGCGCCGACCGCAAGTACGCCCACGAGGTTGGGCGGCGGTTTGCAATGCAGGCGCTGAACATCATCAACGGCGGCTGTGACGGAGCGTGCGCGCCGACTCTCAAGGACGCGATCTGGCGCGGCGATACCGTGGAGCTTCAGTTCAATGACGCGCGCGGCGGATTCAAGGTGGAGGGTGATGAGCCGGGCGGATTCGAGGTCTGCGGAACAGACGGCGTGTATTATCCAGCCATTGCGGACGTTTCGGGCGAGAAAATCTTCCTCACCTGTGAGCAGGTTTCTCAGCCCGTGGCTGTGAGGTATCTATGGCGGAATAATGCCGAAATCCATATCAAGAGTATGTTCGGACTGCCCATAGTACCGTTCAGAATCACTATGTAATTTACAGTTGGCGGTTTTAACGTTATAACTACATTAACGCAATCTGCTTTTAAGATAAATAAATCCAAATCAACAATGCGGTGAGCGAGTTTAGTGCGTTATAACTTACAGCAAGTTATTGGTGATTAGTGCAAACGCGCAGCGTTTGCACGGTTCGCAATTTGCCATTTAGATCACAAATTCAAAACGCAAGCGTTGCCGAGCACCGCGCAGCGGTGAGAGGTAACGCTTAGCGAGTGCTCTTGAATTTGCTATTTTAGATAAGGAGAAAAGAATGATTGCATTGGTAACGGGCGCAAGCTCGGGAATCGGTCGTGATATTGCGCGGAGTCTGGCGCGTCACGGCGTGAACGTGATCCTCACGGCGCGCCGCCGCGACAGACTTGCGGAGCTTAAAAACGAGCTTATCACGGAATTTGGTGTTAAGGCGATGTATATCACCGCCGATTTGTCGGACGAACGTCAAGTGTTCGCACTTTACAACGCGGTTAAGAAGTACAATATCGATATTCTTGTGAACAATGCGGGATTCGGTGTGTTCGGTGAGTTCACCGAAACCGACCTTCGGAAAGAGATGGATATGGTGAATGTCAATATCCGCGCGTTTCATATTTTGTTCAAGTTATTCCTGAGGGATTTCAAGCGGCGCGACTGCGGATTTATACTCAATACCGCCAGTGCCGCGGGATTTCTGCCCGGACCGTGGTTTTCGTCCTACTACGCAAGCAAGGCATATGTGGTGAGAATGACGCAGGCCGTTCACGAGGAGCTAAGGAGAAAGCGCAGCAACGTTCACGTTTCGATGCTCTGCCCCGGACCCGTTGCCACGGAGTTCTCCGAAACCGCGCAAGTACGGTTCATGTCCGTGCCGTACTCCAGTGAGCGACTCGCGGAGCACGCAGTGCGTGAAATGTTCGGCGGAACATTGCTGATTACCGAAAACAAAATCTCCAAGGCGGGGATCCTGCTCGGAAAACTTCTTCCGGATAGTATTCTCGCGTGGGGAGCGGGTTGGTTTCAGTCGAAAAGAAAGAGGTCTTAATGCCAAACATAACAGAGATAACCGTGCGCTATGCCGAAACGGACTGTATGGGCGTGGTTCATCACGCGGTTTATCCCGTGTGGTATGAAATCGCCCGCACGGACTACATCAAAGCCGTGGGAATGTCCTACGCGGAAATGGAGCGCGGCGGGGTAATGCTCCCCGTGACGGGGATAACGTGCAATTACCGCCGCCCCGCGCATTATGATGATGTTCTTGAAATCACGGTGCGCGTAACGCGGCTGGGTGTCGCGCGTGTTGAGTTCGCGTATACCGTTACGCGAAAAGGGGAAACCGAAATCCTTGCCACCGGCACAAGCTCTCACGGATTCGTGGACGCTAAAACATTTGCTCCGCTGAATTTCAAGAAAGCAATGCCCGAGATTTATGCCGTTCTGGAGCAAAAAGCCCGTGAGGACAGTTGATAGTTAGCTGCGCCGCAAGGTATAACCATAATCTTCTCTTCCGAGAGAAGTTGCGGAGTGCAATAGCTTAATGCAGCTTAACGAGAGTAATGCAAATTCAAAACGCAAGCTGCGCGCAACACCACAAAGTGGTGTTGCGGGTCGCTTAGCGAACGCAGACGAGCATAAGCTCGTCTGCGTGGTTTTGAATTTGCCATTTAGATAGGGAGTTTACTATGGCTAAAAAGATTTTGATTATTGAAACCAGTCTGCGTGCCAACAGCAACTCAGACGCGCTTGCCGAAGCATTTGCGAAAGGCGCGCAGTCCTCGGGGAACGAGGTTGAGATTGTATCGCTGAAAGGAAAAAACATCGCGTTCTGCAAGGGCTGTCTGGCGTGTCAAAAGCTGAGGAGGTGCGTTATTGAGGACGATTCCGCGGAAATATCGCGCAAGATGCTGAATGCCGATGTCATTGTCTGGGCGACACCGATTTACTACTACGAGATGTGTGGTCAGATGAAAACTCTTATCGACCGTGCGAACTGGCTGTACAATGCGAATTACGCGTTCCGTGACGTGTATCTGCTAAGCACCGCCGCCGAGGACGCCGATTATGTTGACGCCGGCGCGGTTAAGGGTGTTCAGGGTTGGATCGACTGCTTCGAGAAAGCGCGTTTTGCGGGGAAAGTATTCGCGGGCGGAGTAAATGATGGCGGCGATATTGCGAATCACAAGGCTTTGAGCGAATCATTTGAGCTTGGAAAATTGATTGAATAATTTTGTTTTGGGAAATATTCACAATCGTTCGAGCGGATTTTTGTGCAAAGTAAACGAAAGTGGATATTTTCCTGTGAATTTTACAAAAACCCCCTTGACTTTTTTGTCAAGGGGGAGTAAAATATAACTGTGGTTAGCTAATGCTAACCTATATATTTGAAATTCGGGTTAGGTATACATAACCCATACATTCAACACGGAGGTTAGTGACAACTAACAGTGTTCGGTTTGGGGGGTAGATTATGATGCCGTTGGTATTGGCGCGGACAGGCGAAAAAGTCACGATAGGCAAGGTTGGCGGAAGCGGCGAAGTGAAGCGATTTCTGGAGAGCTTGGGATTTGTGGTCGGCGCGGAGGTGACAATCGTGTCCGAGATGAGCGGAAATTTCATTGTCAAGGTCAAGGACAGCCGCGTGGCGGTTTCCAAGGAGATGGCACGAAGAATTATGGTGTAGCCATTCACCGCGCTATATGGGATAAAGCGCAAATCCGAAATGCAAGCGTTGCTGAACACCGCATAGCGGTGTGAGGTGACGCTTAGCAAGTGCGCGCGGAGCGCGCACGGTTTCGGATTTGCCATTAAAATCAGGAGGGTTTATGAACACATTACGAGATGCAAAAATCGGGCAGACAGTCACGGTAAAGCGGCTGAACGGCTCGGGCGCGATAAAGCGCAGAATTATGGATATGGGCATTACAAAGGGCGCGGAGGTATATGTAAGAAAAGTCGCGCCGTTGGGCGACCCGATTGAGGTCACGGTGCGAGGATATGAACTTTCGCTCCGCAAGGCGGACGCGGAAATGATAGAGGTTTAGTTGTTTAATCCTCAACAACGTATCGGGGTGAAGTGCAAATCCGAAATACAAGCGTTGCCGAACACCGCGCAGCGGTGTGAGATAACGCTTAGCAAGTGCGCGCGGAGCGCGAACGTTTTCGGATTTGCTATTAAGATAAGGAGTTAATATGGATATTAAAATAGCACTCGCGGGCAATCCGAACAGCGGCAAAACCACGCTGTTTAATGCCCTGACGGGTTCAAATCAGTTTGTCGGGAACTGGCCCGGCGTAACCGTGGAGAAAAAAGAGGGCAAGTTGCGCGGAAACAAGAATGTAACGATTACGGATTTGCCCGGAATTTATTCTCTCTCACCGTATACGACCGAGGAGGTCGTTTCACGAAATTACCTGTTGAACGACTGTCCCGACGCGATTCTTAACATCGTTGACGGAACTAATCTCGAACGGAATTTGTACCTCACTACGCAGCTCGCCGAACTGGGGATTCCGATGGTGGTTGCGGTGAATATGATGGACGCGGTTAATAAGAACGGCGACAAAATCAACACGGAAAAGCTTTCGGAGCGACTGGGCTGCGCGGTTTGCGAAATCTCCGCGCTTAAGGGCATCGGCATAAAAGAGGCAGCGGAATTGGCAATCAAAGCCGCGAGAGAAAATACCGCGGTTGAACCTATGAAATTCAATGATGAGATTGAAAAAACTTTGACGCACATTGCGGATTCTCTGGGCGATGTTCCCAAAGAACGCAAACGTTGGTACGCGGTAAAGGTGTTTGAACGCGATGAAAAGGTTCTCGAAGAGCTGAAACTCTCCAAATCCGCGACAGAGCAGATTGAAACGGGAATCAAGTCGTGTGAGGAAACAGCGGACGATGATTCCGAAAGCATAATCACGGACGGACGTTACACTCTTATCGGCGAGATCACCAAGAAATGCTGCCGAAAGAAAAACACGGGCACAACGCTCTCCGATAAGATAGACAGGATCGTCACCAACCGAATCCTCGCGCTGCCGATTTTCGCGGCGATTATGGTGATTATGTACTATGTGTCGATAACGTCTGTCGGGACGATTTTCACCGATTGGGTGAATGACGGTGTGTTCGGTGACGGCTGGCACTTGTTCGGTATCGGAACTTCCGATTATGAATCCGCTCAGGACGAATACGCGGCGGAGAATATCTTCACCGATGAGGTTATGGCGATTGTTCGGGCGGCTGTTGACGCGGAGGTAATCGGCGCGGAGGATATTCTCGGCGCGATTGAGGACGGCTCGTTCGGCGGCTTTGACGAGGTTTACGGTACATACGGCGATGAGCTTGCGGAGCAGGGCTTTGACATCTCTGAGCTGGTTGACGAGCCTATGGAGGAAATCGGCGACAGCATTGACCCCGCGGATTACGGAGTCTGGGTTCCGGGGATCCCGGGCTTGATTGAATCGGGTCTGAACGCGATAAACTGCGCCCCGTGGCTCGAAAGCCTGATTGTCGACGGTATTGTCGGCGGTGTTGGCGCGGTTCTGGGATTTGTTCCGCAGATGTTGGTGCTTTTTATCTTCCTCGCGTTTCTGGAGGGCTGCGGCTATATGGCGAGAATTGCGTTCGTTATGGACAGGATTTTCCGCCGTTTCGGTCTGTCGGGAAAGAGCTTTATTCCAATGCTGATTGGTTCCGGCTGCGGCGTCCCCGGAATTATGGCATCGCGCACCATCGAAAACGAGCGCGACCGCCGTATGACGATTATGACCACAACATTTATTCCGTGCGGCGCGAAAATGCCGATCATCGCGCTTATCGCGGCGGCTCTGTTCGGCGGAGCGTGGTGGATTGCGCCAAGCGCGTACTTTATCGGAGTTGCGACAATCGTTGTATCGGGAATTATGCTGAAGAAAACCAAGATGTTTGCGGGAGACCCCGCGCCGTTTGTTATGGAACTTCCTGCGTATCATCTGCCAACATTCGGCAATGTAATGCGCTCGATGTGGGAGCGCGGATACAGCTTTATCAAAAAAGCTGGTACGATCATTCTGTTGTCCTCAATCGTTATCTGGGCGGGCAGCTCGTTCGGTTGGGCAAATGGAGTGTTCGGCTTCGGCACGGAGCTTGAGCTTGCGGATACGGTTCTCGGAAAAATCGGCTCTGCGATTTGTTGGATTTTTGCTCCTCTCGGATTCGGCGAGCCTGCCGCAGCAGTCGCGACTGTTATGGGGCTGGTTGCAAAAGAGGAGGTCGTCGGAGTATTCGGAGTGCTCGACTTCGTTGCAATGACTCCTCTTGCGGGATACTCATTCCTCGTGTTCAATCTGTTGTGCGCGCCGTGCTTTGCGGCAATCGGAGCGATCCGCCGTGAGATGAACAGCGCGAAATGGACATGGTTCGCAATTGGCTATCAGTGCGGTTTCGCGTATGCCGTATCACTGATGATTTACCAATTCGGAGGACTGTTCACCGGCAATGTTAATATAATCAGGCTTATCTGCGCGGCAGTAGTCCTCGGATTTATGGTTTATATGCTCGTTCGCTTCGAGAAACAGACCACGAAAAGAAAGCAGGTGCAAAATTGTTAGACCTCATAACGAATTACGGCGGTTCGATTATTGTGGGATCGATCGTGTTGGCGATTGTCGCGCTAATCATCGTAAAGGGTGTCCGCGATAAGCGCGCGGGGAAGCACTCTTGCTCGTGCGGCGGCGACTGCGCGTCATGCGGGTGCTGCAAGTCGAAAAATCCACAAAAATAAGAAAGTCACCACACTTATATAAAAGTTGACCGCTCCTTCGGGGGCGGTTTTTTATTTTCCAATTTTTTTGAAAAACCCCTTGACAAAATCGTGCGTATATGATATAATAATTGTACTAGTTAAAACAGTCACGATGGTGCAAATATGGAGGTGGTTTTTTTGATAAGCATAGACGTAACGGGCAGAACACCGATTTACGAGCAGATATGCCGCGCGATATGCAGCGAGATAGCGCGGGGAGTGCTTAAGGAGAACGACAAAATTCCCGCGTCACGGGCATTGGCGCAGCAGCTCGGATTGAATCCGAATACTGTGTCCAAGGCGTATATGATTCTTGAGCGCGATGGGATAATTTACACGCTCACCGGACGCGGCAGCTTTGTCGCGGCACAGAATGGCAAGGCAATATCCGCGCTTACAAGGGACTTCGAGGCGATAACGCTGGAGGCGCTGAACGCGGGAGTATCCGCGGAGGTTTTAATTGAAACGGTAAATCGGCTGAAAGGAGAAATTCTATGATTGAAATAAACAACGCAAGTATGGTTTTCGCCAAGCGGGGCATAGGCAAATCCGCACCGGGCGAGGGATTCAAGGCTTTGGACAACATTTCGCTCAGCATTCCCGATGGCTGCATTTACGGATTTCTCGGCTCCAACGGCGCGGGAAAATCCACGCTTTTGCGAATGATGTGCGGAGTGTACAGAACCGAACAGGGGAGCGTCAAAATAGACGGCGAGGACGTGTTCGACAATCCGAACGCAAAGGCGAAAATCTTTTTTGTCAATGATGAAACGGTGCAGTATGCGAAATTCACATTGGACGGTCTGGCGAAATATTTCGCAAGCTATTACGACAGCTTTTCCTACGAGATTTACAATCGCCTTGTAACGCAGCTCCAATTGCCGCGAACCAAGCGTATGAGCGAGTTTTCAAAGGGTATGAAACGTCAGGCGGTGGTTATTATCGGGCTTTCCTGCAACACTAAATATCTGCTGCTGGACGAGGCTTTTGACGGTCTTGACCCCGCAATGCGGCGGTTCATCAAACAAATCATCATCAACGAGCTTATTGAGCGCCAGGCTACTATGGTGGTTTCCTCGCACAATATCGTTGAGATAAACGAGCTGTGCGACCGCGCTATGTTGGTTCACCGGGGGCAAATGATTTTTGCGGACGAGATTGACAATATCAAGAGCGGATTCGGGAAAATCCAACTTGCGCGCAAGAGCGGCGCGGTAACGACCGACGAGCTGAAAGACGCGGGTCTCGAGATAATGCAGTATTCGACTATGGGTTCGGTGTCGCAGGCAGTGGTGCGCGGCTCGGAGGAGGAAATCACAAAGAAGATGAACGCATTCGGCTGTGAAATAAGCGAGTTTATCCCGCTTACGCTGGAGGAGATTTTCATTTACGAATTGGAGGCGAGAGGCTATGGAGCAGAAATCAACCAAAGCATATAAAATATCGTTCAAGAAGATTGCCCGCGCGGCGGCTGCGGAGGTTCGCGTTCACAAAAAGCTGTCGATAATAACGCTTGTCCTGTACGGTGTGGCAATGCTGCTGTTTATATTTGATTCGGAAGTTTACGCGCTGAGTGACGCTCCTTACCCGGCGGCGTTCTATCCGTCAGCGTGGGGGGTATTTTTCGCCGTTGTCGGCGTGATTGTCGGATATTTCACCGTGCTGAACGTGTTCCGCGATATGAACAATCAACAACTCTGTGATGTTTCAATGGCTCTGCCGATAAAGGCTAGTGAACGATTCTTTTCAAAGGTGCTGAGCCTGTTTTATATCCAGATATTCCCGCTTGTAATTTCCACGTTTGTCGGCAACGGTATTGCCATACTTTGGGGAATATCGCGTTTCGGCGGTATCGACCCTAATGCGGCAAAGAATATGTTTATGATTGTGCTCGGCTGTCTGGCGGGGAGTATGTTCATAATGGCAATAGCGGTGCTGTGTGCGTGCTGCTGCGGAGCTTTGGCGGAAAGCGCGTACTTTTCGATTATGCTGATGTTCGTATTAAACGTTCTGCCGATGGTTTTTGTGTTCAACATTATACCTGTCTGCGCAGGATTTCTCACCAACTGGAGTTTTTCGGATCAGAACTTTGATCTTGGATATTTTGGGCTGCTGTTCTTAATATCGAATTATGATAATGTTATTTCGCACTGCCTGGTAAGCTCAGCGATCTCGCTTGCGGTAATGCTCCTTTCGGGATTCATCTATGTTAAGCGCGATGCGCGGACAGTCGGTACACCGATTGCAAGCAAGCTGTTTTTCGAGATAATTATGGCTCTCGGCTGTGTGACGGTATTCGCGGTATTCGCAATGAGCGACTATGTATTTTGGGGAATACTGATTTCGGCGGTGGGTTATGTCATCATAAACATTATCATTTCCCGCGCGAAGATAAATGTTTTCTCGTTCCTCAAATGGGGAGGAAAGTATGCCGCAACTCTGGCGGCGTTTGCGATTCTGTTGGTCGTTACGATAAAGACAGGCGGATTTGGATATATCAACTCGCGTCCCGCTACGGAATATCTTGACAGAGCGGTTTTTGAAATTACGTACTTCGATTATAACGATTACGATCCCACAACTTACAGTCATCATAGAGAGGAGCTGGAAACCCACGTTCTTACCGCCGAGCAAGCGGACGAGGTGATGTCAATCTGCAAGAAATACTTTGTAAACAGCAGAGCCAATGTCAACCCGTTTGATATTATATTTGGGAAGAGCTATAATGTTATTGTAACAGCGGAAAGCGACAAGCGTTATTCTTCCTGCCCTTCGCCGAAAAACCAGTTTGATTTAACGCGGTATGACATAACGAAATACAGTCTTAGGTATCGTCAATGTCTTTATATCCCCGATTCGGACGCAAAGGCTATGCTGGAGGAGCTTTCCGCCCTGGACTACTTTGTGAACCCCGTAATACAAAATCCGATAATCATCGCTCCCGAAACGCAATATAATTGACAATTATGCATTATAAATTAAAAATCCCCCTCCGCACGGAGGGGGATTTCACAGACTGTCGATAAACCCTCATCTACTTCGTCAACGGCTTAATCGGCAGCCTTTAAGGCTAGCCGACAAGCCTAGGTTGACCGCAAAGCGGTCATTCGTCCTCGTATCTGAGGGTTTCTCGACAGTCTGAAAAGTGACTTTTTCTACAAGCTGTTTACTTGTGATCGCGGATTACTCCTTGATTTCAAAATTGTTGGTCGGAATGTTGGTTTGCGGTTCGCGGAAGTTTCCAACGACCTCAACCCCGCGTACATACCAATCCATACTGTTGATTTGACGCTCTGTCATTTGTACGCCCTGCATATACTTCACAACGCCGGTGTTGTCCGTAAGCTCTCCCTTGAAGATGCTCTCGCCGCCGGTAGAGAGCCTGGGAATCAGCGCGTCACGGGTTTGCTGAGTGCCCGCCTTTGCCTCGGGAAGTGCCTCGGATACGTTGATCAATCCGTTGCCGATATTACCCGAATATACGGACGGTTGCCATGTATCCATTTTCATCTGCTTAAACTGTGACAGAAAGAAGCTGTCGCGCTTGGGGTAGTAATACATCAGCATTTTGGAGTATTTTTCCGAAGAGCCGCTGTAATCGTGGTTCGCGATAAATTTTACACCCTTACTCTGGCAATATTTCTCGGTGTAGTCGGAATTGGTGTAGCCGATGATGACGTCGCAGCCCTTATCAAGAAGCTCGTCTATGGCCTTCTTGATTTCGTTGTCGCGGGTTGCCGCTGCCGCGTAAAGCGTTGGATTGCTGTATACAAGCTGTGTTCCCAAAGCAGCGGCATTCACTGCCTGAATCGCATACATAAGCCCGTTGTCGGCTACAAAGCCGATTTTTTGTGAGTTGGAGTTCTGTGCCGCGACCATTCCCGCAACATAAGCTCCCTGATATGTTTCCTCGGTGTAAACGGTTACGTTCGCGCCGTTGCTGGACGATCCGTAGCCAATGAAGTTGAGGTTCATATATTTTGACGAAACGGAAGATATTATGTTCGCGTAAATGTGGCTTGCGGCGACTATATCCGTGCAGCCGGCAGAGGCAAGCTGTTTTACCGCTGTTTCGAAATCGGAAATGGTCACACCCTCAATGTAACAGGTGTCTACGCTGCTGCGGTTGGAAGCCTTGATCCGCTGTTCGTTCATTTCGCCGGTTGTTGTGTTGTCCTCAACCTTTCCCGCGAATATGTAGCCAACTTTGTGATAAACGATCTCCTCGCCCGTGTCGCTGGTGTCGCTCGAATCCGATGAGCTTTCACTTTCGCCGTTACACCCCGCAAGTGAAATCACCATACACGCGGCAAGCAACAAAGCAGACAATTTTTTCCATTTAGGAAATTTTGAAGTCATAACTATATAACCTCCTGTTATTTTTATGCGTAAAATTACAACAAGTATTGAAAATCATTGTTTTGCAATACTACCTCATACTATTATAACACATTTTCCGAAAAAAATCATTACTTTTTTGAAATATTTCCGAAAAAGTTTGAAAATTTGTGTTTATTTTTTCGGAGAAGTATGTTATAATAGAAGTGTAAGGTCAGGACAAAGATTCGCGTTAATTGGCGTTTCCGAAGTCCCGAGAAAGACAGAATGAAAGGAAACACAAATGAAGCTAAAATTTGGGAAAATTTTTATGTCTGCGGCAGCTTTGCTGATTGCAGCGGGAATTTGCGGGTGCTCGGTAAAATTCGGAACCAATCCCAAGGCGGATTCGTCGGATTCAGTGGATTCGGTGGATTTGAACAAGATTGTCGCCCAAGCGACTACCGGCGACAATTTGGACGATTTGTCCGTTACTTACGGAGAGTTTGAACGAGAATATCTTTACTATCTCAAGTCCGGGAGGATTGAGGATGATACCGCAGCAAGTGTCGCGGATACCTGCAAGCAGCGGCGGGAAACCATTATCAACAATATTATTATCGAGAAAGTGATTCTCAAAAAGGCACATGAAATGAATGTCGATACGATCACTGAGGACGAGCAGAAAGAGCTTGACGAACAGTTTGAGGAGAATTACAAGCAGCAGATAAAGTACATCGGCGAGAACGCGGCGGCTTACGGATATGAGTCGGATTCCTCCGAATCGCGCACTGAGGAAGAGATTGAGGAAATTGGCAAGGAATTGTTTTCCAAGATTCTTGAGGAATCCAATATGACGCTTGACATTCTGAAACAATGGAGTAAGAGCGCGCTTATCGGGCAAAAGCTGATGAAAGAGCTTGGAAAAGAGATTAGTCTTTCTGAGGCAGAGAAAGCTGTGAACGAGAGCATTGAGAGTGCCAAAGAGCTGTACAAGAGCGATGTGGCTTCTTTCGAGCGGAGCAATTACACAAAGATTTATATCCCCGAGGGTTCGCGAATGATCAAGCATATCCTGTTGGGATTCTCCGATGATGATATGAAGCAGATACAAGCCCTCCGTATGGACGGCAAGGACGGCGAGGCGGATACCTACCGTGCCCAGAAAGCCGCCGAGCTTGCGGACAAGGTTGCCGAAGTCGAAAAGAAGTTGGACAACGGCGAGGACTTTATGAAGCTGGTGAGTGAGTACAGCGCGGACGCTGACGGCACTGCTGCTAATCCCGACGGGTATCTGGCGGTTCCGGACGGAAAAGCCTATATGGCGGAGTTCCAGAAAACCGCGTTTGAAATCGAGGAGGTCGGCGGACGCAAAAACTGTGTTACCGACTATGGCGTGCATATTATGGTTTACGCTTCCGAAGCGAAAGTCAACCCCGATGACTTATCCGCCATTACCGACAGCGTTCTGGAGCAGCTGCGTCAGAATCACTACTATCAGCGAGTTTATGAGTGGAAGGACGAATACAAGTTCCAGATCGGATACGACCTGTTGAGAATTGATAATCCGGAGGATTCGGATTCAAGCTCCGACAGCTCGTCAAATTAACGGCTGAAACCAGAGTTCCTTGAAAACCGAATACAGACTTGACAACTTTACGAATCTGTGTTATAATGTATAATTATAAGAGAAGGTGGATAAAGTGACAAATCAAGAATTGTGTACACAATATGAGTTGCTAGTTGCATTGATTGAAACGGGAAATTCGGACAAGGCAGTCGCAATCTTAAAAGATGCTGTTAAAAGAATAAAGGTCACGGAAAAAGATCTGCCCAAATCTGATAATAGCAAATAATTCGGTGAAACCGCATATTTAATAAGGTGTTAAGTCTGTATGAGGGGCTTAACACCTTTTATTCTATATAAGGAGTTGCTATGAACACACCTATTTGCAGATTTCTGGATAAGTACACAAGCGAAAACAAGCTGCGGCTGCATATGCCGGGACATAAGGGAGAATTTCCGCACGATATTACCGAAATATACGGAGCGGATAATCTTTATGAATCTGATATTACAAACGGTATAATCGGTACTTCAGAGATGTTCGCGGCGCGGATTTTCGGAGCGGCAAAGACCTGCTACTCCTGCGAGGGCAGCACTCTTGCGATTCAGACAGCAATGGCGGTTCTGAAATCTCAAGGCTGTAAAACCATCGCTGCCTCCAGATATTCCCATCGGGCGCTGAGTTACGCGGCAACGCTGCTTCATATGAACATCAAATGGCTGTATCCCGAGGAGTACCTCTCCGCGGACGTGAAGTATGACGCCGAGGCGATTCGCGGCACAGATGCCTTGTTCATAACCAATGTGGATTACTATGGCGGAACATGGAAATTCGTAAATCCGAAAATCCCGGTGATTATTGACAACGCGCATGGAGCGTATTTGCGGTTTGTGGATAAAAAGAAATTCGGCAAAGAGTATCTGCACCCGATGGAGTTGGGATTCCCGCTGATGAGCGCGGAGTCCGCGCACAAAACGCTGCCTGTTCTCACAGGCGGCGGGTATCTGCACTTCTCCAACGGCGCGGATTCCTCGCGCGCAAAAGAGTTTATGGGAATGTTCGGCACGGCAAGCCCGTCCTACTTGATTCTTGAGAGCCTTGATAAGTTCAACGGAATGATTGTCGGGAATCCGCAAACCGTGAACAACGCTTGCGAGGCGGTGGCAAATCTCAAGAAAATACTGACGGAAATGGGAATCCCACTGAAGAAAAGCGACCCGCTGAGAGTGACAATTAACACGCGAGAGTGCGGAATGTCAGGATACGAATTTGCGGCGCAGCTTCGCGGAAACGGTGTGGAGTGCGAGATGGCGGATCAGAACTATGTGGTTCTGATGTTCTCGGCAATAAGTACATATGAGGATTGCGAACGCGCGGAGATGGCTATTTCGTTTATCGCAATGACGAAGCCGAAACCGCTCGTGCAATATCCTCACGTTAAGCCGAAAGCCGCTCTGCCGATGTGGGAGGCGGTCTGGAAGCCCTGCCGCGCGGTTCCTCTCGAACAGGCGAAGGGCGGGGTCTGCGGCGCAATGAAGTCCCCTTGCCCTCCCGGAGTGCCGATCGTGTTCCCCGGAGAGGTAATTGACGAGGACGCAATAACCGCGATGAAAATGCACGGTATGAAATCCGTTTCCGTGATTACAAACAAGGAGTGATTCACGATTATGGCTGTTGCAAAAAAGCACCGCCGCAAAATCGTCTGCGCCGGGAAAAATTACGTCTGGTACGTCCTCGCGGGCGACCGCGACTATTGGGAGCGCATTTCAAGCAACGATTGGGAAACGCCGTTTCTGCATATTGCTTCTGAGGATAAGGCACTGATTCTGACGATTCCGCTGAACGCGCCGACTCCGTATGCCGTAAGCAAGGGCAGAATCTTCCAAAGCAAGCCGACAAGCGGCTGCTGGGAGCGGTATCCTCTGCCGTTCGCGATTCCCGAAATCGTAACCCCGAAAACAGTCACGGAAATTATTGCGTGGGCGGTTGACGGAGAAAACGCGGTCAAGACCGAATACAGCGCGGAGTTTCGCGTTTGATGAGCTGCCGCGCGAGAAATTTCTTTCGTCCGACTGTGAAAACGCGTATATTGCACAACCCCGATTTGAGCTGAAATAGACTCTGCGAACGGGTTTCCATACGGATATTTCCAAGCGGGAAAACGGAATTGTACAATCGCAAGCCCTTTCGCGAGGAAACGCAGACGCTCTCCCCCGCCGCGATCCCCGAACGTTTCATATATAACAGGCAAACTGCGGTGGCGTAAAGACTGACGATAATTCCGCTATAAAGCGCGGTTTTCAATAGCATTGCCGCGCGGAGTCTTGTGGAATAGACGATCACCAATGACGCGGCGAACGCGGCACTCCAACCGAGCGGCGCTCCGCAGAATCCCATAAATGCACGCTTTGGCGGCGCGATTTTGGATTTCGGGAGTGTCATTCCGCAGAGCGTGTGGATTGCCTGTCCAAGGTTCTCACGCTTTACACACGGGAGAATCATTGTATTCCGCAAATACAGCGGTGCGCGTCCCGCGATGATCGTGGTTATCGTATCTCGCGAAACGGCTAAGAAACCGTTGGAATTGAGTACAAGCGAGTGCTCATATAATGTGATTAGTCCGCTTTTAACCATGAGGATATTCCCGCGCCGCGAGATTTCAAACCGCGACAGCCGCGCGGCTTTTCTGAGATACGCTATGATCCATGAGGCAAGTGCGAACACCGCCAGTGTTGCCGCGATTTTTGGTACGGCAATGTGGAGCAGCTCCAGTGCGCGGCGAACGTTCTCGGCGGCATCTGATATGGCGGCAATGATTCTGTCGCTGTAATCCCCACCGAACAGAGTACCGATTTTCCGCAGAATCGCGACAAACACAAAGATTCCGCCGAGGGCGCGGGTATCAATAAACGCTCCGAACAGAATCTCACCGAGTCGCGGTCTGATTAGAGAGCGGCGGATTTTCGGAACAAACGGCAAGTTCTCGTTTTTATGAAGATAGAATTTGATTTTTCCGTTGATGGTATGGATTTCCACCTCTTTGGCGCGGAAAATCCGCAGAAAAAGCGTGCGTTTCACCATAGTTTCGGTGATTGCGCTTACGGGAAGAACGGCGGCGCGTTTGATCAAAATCCCCTTTTCAAGTCGGATCTCATCGTTTGTAAATTCAAGGCGGACAAAGAAACGCCGTAAAATGTAATAAAGAAAAAAACTCATAAATATATCTCCGGAGGTAACTTATATGACAACAGGCTGCATAATTCTGGCGGGCGGCGCGGGAAAGCGTATGCTCTCCGAGCGTCCGAAAGTGCTGTGCGAGGTGCTGAAAAAGCCGATGTTGGGTTGGGTGTTGGACGCTGTGTCGGAGTTCAGATTCGACGAAATCGCCGTAATCACGGGATTCGGACGCGAGCAGACCGAACAATTCCTTGAAAAACGCGGCGAAATAGTCCATACGTATTTTCAGGGGCAGCAGCTCGGCACGGGTGACGCGGTAAAACAGGCTGCGGAGTTCATCGGCGCAATGGACTGCGTGTGCGTATTAAACGGCGACGCTCCGTTTATTGACGCAAAAACACTGAGGCGGTCGCTGGAGTTCCACAAGCAGTCCCGCGCGTCCGTGACGGTAATTACCGCCGACATTGCAAATCCCGGCGGCTACGGAAGAATTATCCGCGATGGCGACAGGCTTTCCGCGATTCGCGAACACAAGGATTGTTCCCCCGAGGAGCTTGAAATATGCGAGGTGAACAGCGGCGCGTATTGGTTTGACTCCGAGCGGCTGTTGTACGCTTTGCCGCAGCTTTCGGTGAACAATGCCGCCGGAGAGTTTTACCTCACCGACTGTGTGGAAATTATCGGAAACGCGTTCGCGTTTAAGAGCGATAATCCCGACATTGTGCTTGGTGCGAATACGCGTAAAGCCCTGCTGGAGCTTAACGAATCCGCGCGGATCCGCGTGATTGAGCGGCTGATGGACGAGGGCGTGAGCTTTATCTCCACGGACGGGATCCTCATCTCGTCCGAGGTGAAAATTGGTTGCGATACCACGATTCTCCCGAACACGATAATTCTCGGAAATACGGTTATCGGAAGAAATTGCGAAATCGGCGCGAATTCCCACATTGAGAACTGCACTATTGGCGATAACGTGATTCTCAACAACGTTCAGGCATACTCCTCAACAATCGAGGACAACGTGAAAATTGGTCCGTTCGCGCAGCTCCGCCCGGGAACGGTGATCCGTAAGGGCGTGAAAATCGGCGATTTCGTGGAGATAAAAAACAGCGACATCGGCGAAAATACCGCCGTTGCGCATCTTACATACATCGGCGACAGCGACGTCGGTCGCGGAGTGAACTTCGGATGCGGCTGTGTTACCGCGAATTACGACGGTATCAACAAGTACCGTACCGAAATCGGCGCGAACGCGTTCCTCGGCTGCAATACCAATCTTATTGCGCCCGTCAAGGTCGGCGAAAACGCGACTACCGCGGCAGGCTCGACAATCACCAAGGACGTTCCGCCAAATTCATTGGTGGTGGAGCGTTCTCAACCGAGGGTTATCGAGAACTGGCAGAAAAACTTTAAGCGAAAGAAAAAGTAACACTTTATGAAAGGAGATGCAAATTGAGAAAGACAGCGAAATTGCCGCAGCGCAGCGGAGGCAATTTCGCTCGGCTAACGCGAACGGAGCGAAGCGGAGAGTGATTCTCGATTTGCCATTTTAGATAATGAAAGCATTAATCATAGTTGATTACCAAAACGATTTTGTCAACGGAGCATTGGGATTTTCGGGCGCGGAACTGCTTGAGCCGATTATCCTTGAGAAGATTTCCGAGTGCCGCAAGAATGGCGGACAGGTGATTTTCACGCTGGATACTCACGGCGAGGATTATCTCTCCACCGCCGAGGGCAGAAAACTCCCGGTAAAGCACTGCGTTGACGGCACGGACGGTCACGCGCTGTACGGAAAAATTGCCAAGTGCGTTACTCCGAATGATATTGTGATTAAAAAGCCGTCATTCGGGTCGTTGGAGTTGGCGGAGATTCTCAAACGCGGGAATTACGACGAAGTGGAATTATGCGGACTGGTTACGGACATCTGCGTGGTTTCCAATGCGGTAATCGCCAAAGCCGCCCTGCCCGAAAGCCGAATCGTTGTTGACAGTACGGCTTGTGCGTCATTCGACAGCGAAAAGCACAAGGCAGCACTTGAAGTAATGAAAAGCGTACAGGTTGATGTGGTATGATCAAAGGGACGTTTAAGGTCTGGGAATTTATTGTTCTGATGGCGGCGGGGCTGATACTATTCGGCGGATTTATACTGAACACCGCTATGGGAATCGGTTCTCCCGAGATTGTCATTTTCGCGGCATTTTTGACTATGACGGCTACGCTGTTTGTCCGTCCCGTTTGGCTGCTTGTGAACAGAGGACGCATAGAGAATTGGGAACACGTCACCGCAACGATTGTGAACAAGCAATTCTCGAAGGTAAGACACCGTAACACCACCTATTACCGAGTGACGCTTATGCTGTGTTTTAAGGACGAAATGGGCAAGGAATACAACGAATCTTTCACCGCGCCCGCGTTTATGCGCAGAGTGGATAAAGGCGTTGAATACGAAATCGCGTTTGACCCGAAACACCCGGACAGGTTTATCGCGCTGAAGCCCGCGCATGAGCAAGCTGTCCTGATGACGATTCTTGGGATCATATTGGAGATGGCAATGATAGCGTTATCGATTTTCGCTTATATTATGGATAAATCGGGAGTGAAATAAATGATTAAGGGAACGTTCAATATCTGGGAATTTGTCGTTTTGGTTGCGGCGTCGGTGATACTGTTCGGCGGGTTTGCGCTGAATAATACGGGAATCGTTCCTCCCGAAATTGCTGTTTTCGCGGGATTCCTAACTATGGCGGCTGTACTGCTTGTCCGCCCCGTGTGGCTTTTGGTGAACAGCCGCCGCATAAGGAATTGGGAGCACGTCAGCGCGAAGGTCGCAAACAAGCAATTCTCTGAGGTGAAATACCACCATACCACCAAATACCGCGTAACACTTACGCTATGCTTTAAGGACGAAATGGGCAAGGAGTATAACGAATCCTTCACCGCGCCCGCGTTTATGCGTCAAGCAGCCGAGGGCGATGAATACGAAATCGCGTTTGACCCGAAACACCCGGACAGGCTTATCGCGTTGGATCCCGCACGCAAACAAGCTGTTCTGATGACGATTTTCGGGATTATATTGGAGATGGCAATTATAGCGTTATGGATAATGGAGGTTCATTATGAATAACGAACAGAATCTGACGATGCTGTGCGATTTTTATCAGCTTACAATGGGCAACGGCTACTTCAAAACACGTCACGCAAGCCGAATCGCTTATTTTGATGTGTTCTTCCGTCGAGTGCCCGATGGCGGCGGATTCGCTGTGTTCGCGGGTCTGGAGCAGATTATCGACTACATTGAAAATCTGCGTTTCAGTGAAGAGGATATCGAATTTCTGCGCGGCAAGGGAATCTTCTCGGAGGATTTTCTGGAGTATCTGAAAACATTCCGATTCGAGGGGGATATTTTCGCCGTTCCCGAGGGAATGCCCGTGTTCCCGAATGAGCCGCTGATAACGGTTCGCGCACCGTCAATCCAAGCTCAGCTTGTGGAAACAATGCTGTTGCTTCTGGTGAATCATCAGTCGTTGATTGCCACTAAGGCAAGCCGAATCGTAAGAGCGGCGCAAGGACGGGCAATTTCGGAATTTGGCTCACGGAGGGCGCAGGGCGCGTCGGGCGCGATTCTCGGAGCGAGAGCCGCGTATATCGGCGGCTGCTCGGGTACAGCGTGCGTGCTGACGGACGAGCAGTACGGAGTTCCCGCAACGGGGACAATGGCGCATAGTTGGGTGCAGATGTTCGATTCGGAGCTGGAGGCATTCGAGGAATACTGCCGCGTTTATCCGCACGGAGCGGTTCTGTTGGTGGATACCTACAACGTGCTGAAAAGCGGTGTTCCGAACGCGATTAAAGCGTTTGACAATATCTTAAAGCCGTTGGGCGCGCGTCCCGTTGGAATCCGTCTGGATTCGGGGGATATTGCGTATCTGTCGATTGAGGCGCGGAAATTGCTTGACGCGGCGGGGTATCCCGATTGCAAAATCATCGCGTCAAATTCTTTGGACGAGCACATCATCGCGGATTTGATTACCCAAGGCGCGAAAATAGATTCGTTCGGAGTCGGTGAGCGGCTGATTACCGCAAGCTCCGAGCCGGTGTTCGGGGGAGTTTACAAGCTCGCCGCCGTTGAGGAAAACGGTGTTATTACTCCGAAAATCAAA
This sequence comes from uncultured Clostridia bacterium, assembly GCA_947175385.1. GTDB lineage: Bacteria > Bacillota > Clostridia > Oscillospirales > Ruminococcaceae > CAG-115. Next base: position 25,203 of record CAMWMN010000014.1, read on the forward strand.
ATCTCCGAAAACGTGGTAAAGATTACCAATCCGCATTACAAAAAGGTTTACCGAATCTTTGACAACAAGACGGGCAAGACGCTGGCAGATTTGATTTGCGTTCACGATGAGCAGATTTCCGATATGCTGAACGCGGACGGCTCGTTGGAGCTGTTCGACCCCGATTTCACATGGAAGCGCAAACGTGTGACGGATTTCACCGCAAAGGAACTGCAAGTCCCCGTATTTCTGAACGGAAAATGCGTTTACCAATCGCCGCCAATTGATGAGATAAAGCGGTTCTGCGCAGAGCAGCAAGAAACGCTGTGGGATTCGATTAAACGGTTTGAGAATCCGCACACCTATCACGTGGATTTGTCCAAGCGGCTGTGGGAAATCAAGCAAAAGCTGCTTTCCGATAGGAGGGATTGACGGTGGACGCGAACATCATCGAACGATGCAAGGCGGTTTGTCCCGCGTTTCACGAGGACACCGCGTGCGCGTTCGCCGAGGGGAACATCATAGCGACTTTGGATACTTCTCAGACGCAGGACGGCTCTCGCGGAATCGCGTTCTATGAGGACGGAATTTCGGTTAATTTCGATGGTGAAACGCGGTGGATCCGATATGACGGAATCAAGTCCGCGCAGATAATCAGCAGCTTTGAGGACTCTTTTGCGGACGAGCTGTTGCTTTCGGGCGAGGGCTTTGAGGTGAGAGTTTCGGATTATTCTCTGGACAAGTCCGAGCTTAAATCGTTGCTCTCAGAGCTTACGGAATCATCGAAGGCTCCCGTGGAATCCGCACCCGAAATTCCCGCAGAGGTTGTCGAGGCGAAAAAACGTCAGACCGAGGAATACGCGGAAATAATCGCGCAAAAGCTGGCGGAAAGCGCGTTGGTAAATCACGGGATCAGCGAAACATATTCCGATGATATTGTGTTTGAGGACGGCGAACCCGTGATTTCGGAGATTGAAATTCCGCACGAAAAAGCGCTGCCCGAGGGGTACGATCCCGCGCCGATTCCCGATGAGGGGATAAACTGGCTTTCCGAAAAACCCGCGAAAAATCCGCCCGAAGAAGATTCCGAGGAAAGCGAATCCGAAGCACGCGAGAAAATCCAGAATATGTCGCGCGAGGAAACATTGTCCTATCTGGCGCAGTCATTAAGCGAAATCAACGATATGGATTTCGGCGATTCCGATGACGATGTTGATGCTATCGAGGAGATTCCCGAAAGTACTGTAACCCTCGAGGAAACCAAGCACATCTCGGAGTTTATAAATTCTGCTCCGATAAGCGAAACGCTCTCCGAAAGCAAGCCCTCAACAGATTCCGTGGGGCTTACTATTGAGCCGATATGGGGCGATATATACATAAAGGCAAGCCGAAATCTGCGCGAGGTAATTGAAAGCGGAAAGCTGACAATGGAGCAGATTGAAAAAGAGCTTAAGGACAAGCTGTTGGATTCAACGCGGGCGTTCGCCGAGATAACCGCAGACGAGTCGAAGATTCCGAAGTCGCTTGTAGCGCGGATTCACGAGCTGAAAACCGCCGCAGACGATTTCGAGCAGTATTTCAAGTCGGGTGAGGATATTGCGGTACGCGCGATGTTCTTTATGATGTATCAGATGCTCTCGTATTCGGACAGAATCGCCGAAACTCCCGAAACAAAAGCGCGGCTGAATGATTTCTTCCGCCGTTTCGGACCTGCGGGGATTACGCTTTCAATGCTGGATATGCGGGTGTGATTCAACTCCCGGTTGAAAAGCCGCACCCAATTGTTAAAACAGGTTATTGCTTTACAGAACGGTTGGTGGTACAATAGGGTTGAAAGGAAGTGGTTATTATCAACACTATCGGTAAAAATATCCAAACGCTCCGAAAGCAAAACGGTCTTACACAAGAGGAGCTTGCCGGAAGGATCGGCGTGACATATCAGGCGGTCAGCAAGTGGGAAAACGGAACGACCGCGCCCGATATTTCGCTGCTGCCCGAGCTGGCGGCGGTGTTCGGTACAAACATTGACGCGCTGTTGGGATATGCGGCGGAGAAAAAGACCTCCGCTTACTACGAGGAACGCTACAAGGATACGGAGTACTATTGGGGCGTAAAACCATCGTTTATGTGCCTTGAAGTGCTGAGAATACTCCCGCCCGACAGACCTCTCAGAATATTGGACGTCGGCTGCGGCGAGGGCAAGGACGCTGTTTTCTTCTCAAAAAACGGCTACAAGGTAAGTGCGTTCGACATCACGGGTTCGGGCATTGAAAAGGCGAAACGGCTAGCGGAGCGGCACGGCGTGGATATTGACTTCTTTCGCGCGGATATTATCGACTATCGACTAGAAAAAGAGTTCGATGTTATCTTTTGTTCCGGAGTGCTGCATTATTTGCCGGAGGAGGTTCGCGGCGAGGTGCTTGACGATTGGAAACGGCATACGGCAACGGGCGGTGTGAACGCGCTGAACGTGTTTGTCCAAAAACCATTCATTCAAAATCCGCCCGACCAAGAACCGGGGCATTTCCCAACCTGGCATTCGGGTGAGCTTTTCGGGTATTTTCACGATTGGAGATTCGAGCGCTGCGAGGAGGTAATCTTTGACTGTAACAGCGGTGGTGCTCCTCACAAGCATTGTATGGATACGCTGATTGCCGTTAAGGAAACGGTTTAATAACCCGAAACAACACTTTGGTGACTAATGCAAATCCAAAAAAAGTCTCAAAATTCGCGCCAGCGAATTTTGGATTTGCCATCAAGATCATCAAATTCAAAACGCGAGCGGCACGGAATACCGCATAGCGGTGTTCCATGCCGCTCAGGCGAGTGTGCGCGCAGCGCGCACAGTTTTGAATTTGCTATTTAGAATAAGGAGAAAAATATGGAGCACGAATTGGTATTGGTAATTGATTTTGGCGGTCAGTATAATCAACTGATCGCGCGGCGGGTGCGTGAGCACAAAATCTACTGCGAGGTTATATCGTACAAGACGCCGATTGAGGAGATCCGCGCGAAAAATCCCAAGGGTATAATCTTTACAGGCGGTCCCAACTCGGTCTATCTGGAGGATTCGCCGCGTATGAGCGCGGAAATTTTCGAGCTGGGAGTTCCGATTCTCGGAATCTGCTACGGCGCGCAGTTTATGGTATACGGATTGGGCGGAACAGTCGAAAAGGCGAATGATTCCGCTGTTGCAGAGTTCGGTAGAACCGACTGCGAATTTGATACTGATTCGCTGCTGTTTGGCGGGTTAAAGGAGAAGTCCGTGGTATGGATGAGCCACAACGACCACATCGAGAAGCTCCCCGAGGGATTCCGCGCGATTTGCCACAGCGACAAATGCCCGTACGGAGCGATTGAAAATCCCGAAAAGAAATTCTATGGAACGCAGTTCCACCCCGAGGTAAATCACACGGAGCAGGGCTTTGAAATGCTCGGTAACTTCCTGTACAAGGTCTGCGGCTGCAAGGGCGATTGGACTATGGAGAAGTATGCCGAAACCGCAATCCGCGAGATCCGCGAGAAGGTAGGCAGCGGAAAGGCACTGCTTGCGCTGTCGGGCGGCGTGGACAGCTCGGTTGCGTGCAAGCTGCTGGCGAATGCGATAGGAAGTCAGCTTACCTGTATTTTTGTGGACCACGGACTGATGCGCAAGAACGAGGGCGATGAGGTTGAAGCGGCATTCGCGAACAGCGGCGTGAATTTCGTACGCGTGAATGCGGGCGAACGGTTCCTCGGAAAACTAGCGGGAGTTTCCGATCCAGAGAGTAAGCGTAAAATCATCGGTGAGGAGTTTATTCGCGTGTTCGAGGAGGAGGCGCAGAAAATCGGCAAGGTGGATTTCCTCGTTCAAGGCACGATTTATCCGGACGTAATCGAATCGGGGCTGGGCGACGCGGCGGTGATAAAATCACACCACAATGTCGGCGGACTGCCCGATTATGTGGACTTCAAGGAGATCATAGAGCCGCTGCGTCTGCTGTTCAAGGACGAGGTGCGCGCTCTCGGAACAACTCTCGGACTTGACGAGAAATTGGTATGGCGGCAGCCGTTCCCCGGTCCGGGTCTGGCAATCCGCATAATCGGCGAGATTACACCCGAAAAGGTTGCGATTCTCCAGGACGCGGACGCTATCTTCCGTGAGGAAATCGCAAACGCGGGACTTGACCGCAGCATTAATCAGTACTTCGCGGTGCTTACGAATATGCGCTCGGTAGGAGTAATGGGCGACGGCAGAACCTATGATTACACGCTTGCTCTGCGCGGTGTGACGACCTCCGACTTTATGACCGCAGACTTCTCGCGAATTCCGTATGACGTGCTGGAGAAAGTGTCCGTGCGCGTCGTCAACGAGGTGAAAAACATTAACCGAATTGTTTATGATATTACCTCCAAACCGCCGGCTACTATTGAGTGGGAATAATTACCTAGGCTTAACAAATGGCTTAGGTAAGCCAAATATTTTAGTTTGTTTAGCAAATCGATACCGCTTTGATACCGTTTTCATTTTTGCGGATCGGAGGGGTGAAAAGTGTTAAGCCGCATTATCAGAGGGATCAGTAAGGGATAGTGCGGCGGGGTTTTGGCAACATTGGCTACAAAGTGGCTACATAAAGTGCCATGAGCGCTCTGCTTGTGCAATTTGGAGTGATTCGCAATTTCTAAACAAGACAACGAAGGGAGATATAACTATGAAACCAGTATTGACTATAGACAAACTTATTGACGCTGCATGTCAATTTTGCAATATTGAAAGCCGCGAAAACCACACTGAACTTATAGGTGTTACTGATGGAAAAGCTGTTGGAACATATGTTGAACATAAATTTCAACACTTCCTTAAAGAAAGGTACACTGTTTGCATTGGCAGTAGTGCAAAAGGTATTGACTTACCAGGTGATGATATTCAAACAGATATAAAGGTCACTTCTATAACACAGCCTCAATCAAGCTGTCCATTTAAAAATGCTCGTCAAAAGATCTTTGGTTTAGGTTATAACCTATTGGTTTTCGTTTATGATAAGCATGATACAAGAAATTCATGCACACTGCATTTTACGCATTGCACTTTTATTTATAAAGAAAGAACTGCTGATTTTACCATTACAAAGCGCTTGCGCGAAATGATAAATGATGGTGCGAACAAAGAAGATATTATAGGCTTTTTGCAAGACAAAGGTGTTCCCGGAGATGAAATTGTTTATAATGACCTTGCTGATGAAATACTCAATTCTACTCCCGTACAGGGATATCTGACCATTAGTAACGCATTACAATGGCGGTTGCAATACGCAAGGGTTATTGAATTAAACAACCGAGTTCAAGGAGTTATCAATTATGAGTGGTAAACGCGAATACGGCGACTATCAAACTCCTATAGACTTTGCAGAAAAGGTATGCCTTTACCTGAAAGATTACCGCCATATAAAACCTTCTGCAATAATTGAACCAACATGTGGTGTGGGTAACTTTTTGAAATGCGGTCTTATGTTTGAAGCTGACGAATACTACGGAATTGAAATTAACCCAGAATATTGCGAAATATGCAAAAGTTCTATAAACAGTAATAAAATGGACATAATCAATTCAGATTTCTTTGCTACTTCGTCTAAAGCTTTAATAAAAAACAAGCGTCAAATACTCATTATTGGCAACCCTCCGTGGGTAACCAATAGTACATTATCTGTCCTCGGCTCTGAAAATTTACCTATAAAAGCAAATTTTAAAGGACTAAAAGGAATAGATGCCCTCACTGGCGCAAGCAATTTTGATATATGTGAATATATTATCTTGCGGTTAATTAACGAATACAGAGATACAAATGCTGCCATTGCTATGTTATGCAAAACTTCTGTTGCAAGAAACATATTCAAAGAACTAAAACGAAATTATATTGCGTTTTCTTCATGCGATATTCTAGAATTTGATGCTTCAAGAGTGTTTGGAATAAGTGCGAGCGCCTGTGTTTTGTTTATTCAGCTTAAGGAAGAGCCGATTTCATCAGATGTTTGTAATGTTTATGATTTTGATTGCCCTGGAATGGTTAAATCACAATTCGGATATTCTAATGGTCAATTCTTCAGCAATTTAGATATAGATGCAGAAGATTTTGACGGTCAGTGTTGTTTTGAATGGCGTCAAGGGGTAAAACACGATTGTTCAAAGATCATGGAATTAACCCTGCAAAACGGTACGCTTAAAAACGGACAAAGTAAAACGGTTCAGATTGAAGATGATATAGTTTTTCCACTGATTAAAAGCAGTATGTTTAAAACGCCAATTATTCACAATTTTTCAAAATTTGTTATAGTAACGCAAAAGAAAGTCCGTGAAGAAACAGAACACCTTAAAAAAGAATTCCCCAAGACGTGGAATTATCTTAACGAGAACATAGAATTTTTTGAAAAGAGAAAAAGTTCTATTTATCGTGGCGCACCGCCTTTTTCTATGTTTGGCATAGGTGATTATTCGTATTCCAAATATAAAGTAGGTGTTAGTGGGTTTTACAAACAGCCGTTATTCTCCGTGCTATACTCAGATGATGATAAACCAGTTATGACTGATGATACAAGTTATTTTATTTGTTTCGATAGTTATGATATGGCATATGTTGCTATGCTTCTATTGAATTCAGATAAAGTTCAAAGATTCCTTTCAAGTATAGCGTTTCTAGATGCAAAAAGGCCATATACAAAAAAGGTTCTTGAACGTATTGACTTTGATAAAATAGTTGACTCTTTAAACATAGATGAACTGATAAAAACTGAACAAAAGTTAAAATTGACTTATCATGTAACATCACCTATGTATAATGCGTTTAAATCATTACTCGGCATAAAGCAACTGAGATTTGCATAAAAACGAAACAACTTATGCGATGCTATATAAATACGTCAATTATGTATGGCATGTTAATTACACACTCTCATCATTTACGCACCAATTTCGTAAATGATATTGAGTTCTGTTAATCATACTAGGGCTATTTTGTGTAAAATCTGTAAGTTACATCTTTTGGTGACATCAATATATTGTTATAGCAAGAATATACAGGAGGCTTTATGGGACGAACTATTTTTTATTCGTGGCAAACCGATTTAGATATCAAAAATCATAAAAATTACATTGAAAAATGTTTAAAAATGGCATTAAAAAAGCTAAAAACAGATGCTTTGATATATATGGAT
>CAMWMN010000015.1 GCA_947175385.1 uncultured Clostridia bacterium
AAAAAGCTTTTCAATCGATGCTTTTATATACGCAAAACAAATGCGCAAGCGGAAGCGCGGTGATTACGATATCGCCGAATGTTAAATGCTTGCCGATAATCACGATAATTAGCGAGAGAACCGCCAACCCGGACGTGATAAGCGACCAGATAAACGCGTCCTTGGTCTTGCCGATAAACCCGAAAAATCCCGCCGCGCCGTAACTCGCCACGGTGAATATCATCACAAGGATATTTCCGAGTACACCCATAAATGTGCCGTTTTGGAACATTCTGAACATCGAATACCCTAACATAAATGAGCGGCTGCCTGCGCGCATTGCGACAAATCCGAAGATAACTGCCGCAATCGCGACAATTACACACAACGCCGAGGTTATTTTTAAGGCTTTTTTCATTTGACAACTCCACAAATACAATCAATACTTATTGCTATGCCTCACCTTGGGGTTTCGTGAAGTGAGATTGTCTTTACTCGGCATTGGATGTAATGCCATAATATTTTTTTCGCGTTTGCTCAATCTTTTCGTTCCACTGTTCCTTAACGGCAATGCAATATTCCAGCTCGTCTACCGACATACTTTCGGCAAGGTCGGTTAATTCTAGCGACTTTTTTTCCTTTGCGACATTGTAATCCCAAATATCAAGCGCTATTTCTGTTTTACGCTCTTCATCGGCACCCATATTTTCCTCCAGGAGCTTGTAATATTTATCGCAAATGACTTCATACTCGTCTATCGCATTCTTGATTTCGGGACGAATATTACCGTTCGCCGAATCGGATTCCGAATTGCTTTTATCATCGGAATTTCCGCCTACAACCGTGTTGCTTAACGATGTTGTTGAGTTAGTGGAATTGCTCTTCTTATCATCGTCTCCGCACCCGGTCAAAGACATTGCTACCGCAATTGCCGCCAAAGCCGCCAAAATTTTCTTCATAGGTTTTCCTCCAATATGCATACGTTAAATAATTCGCTTCCAAGTTTATTATAGCAAACACGCCGCCACTTGTCAAGATTTTTTCGGGAAATTTGTCGAAAAATTAATCCACATAAAAAATTCGCTTAAGTCAATAATCTATCGAGTTCTTGTTGCGCTTGATTAAGCCGCGGATATACGCGAACGCTTCCTCCTCGCCCTTTTCGGCAAGCATTCGCAGCAGCTTCTCCAATAAAGCGGACGTTTCCGGGTGGATTATCCGATGCGACCTGCCCATCTCGAAATACTCCAACGGATGCGATGACTTGTAATTCTTACCTTGGTAAATCTTGCTTGCCGCAACCCTGTCGCAAAACATCTCCACGACAAACCTCAGCGGCATTTTCACAGGCTCAACGCGTTTAGCTTTGGGATTGTAATCCGTCCAGTACTCGAAGTGATGACGATTTCTGCCCTTGTGGTGCATCCACGCGAGGGAGTATCCGTAAGCCTCTCGTTCGCCCTCATTCGGGGAACGTGTTCCGGTGCAGAATTTCACTCCCGGAATGAACTCCGTGGGAGAGTATTTCGACAAATCGTGACACAATCCTTGCCACAAAATCCCCGCTTTGGCGCAGTGGGCTATCACCTTGTGACGGTGACGCGTGATGGTTTTGAAGTGCAAAAACGCGGATTTTAGTGACATTGATCATTTTCCTTTCATTTCTCCCGATAAATTCCGCTGAATATCGGGCGGAGCTTTTTGTACAGCAAAATCGATATTATCGCCGCGCAAAGCCCTTTCACGAATGTAAACGGCATATTGAAAATCAACAGACAATCCAAAAGACTGTTCACACTCGGAAGAATCTCTTGAAACAAGCCGACGATCACGTCCATTGGCATATGATACGCCGCACTGTATGCCGGGAACACCAGAAAGTAGTTAGAAACAATGCTTATCAGTGCCATAATCACCGCTCCCGACAGGCAACCGATCACCGCGCGGGAAATCTTTTCGCTCTTATGGGTGATTATTCCCGCAGGCAGTACCAAAGCCGCGCTTAGAATGAAGTTCGACAGCTCCCCGACACAGCCGGTTGAGGTTGTAAAGCACCCGAAAACATTCTTAATCAGGCAAACTGCCACTCCCGAAACAGGTCCCATTGTTAGTGACGCAAGCATTGCGGGGACATCCGAAAAATCGAATGTGATAAAGCCGGGCATAAACGGGGTTTTAAACTTCAGCAGCTCCGCCAGTACAACGGACAGCGCCCCCATAAGCGCCGTAAATACCAGCCGTCTTACATCGACTTTCTTTGTTGTTTTAGTGTTTTCCATAAAAGCTCCCTTTCTTCGGGAGAATCGGAAAACCCCGTGGGAAATGCCATTGGCATTTCCCACGGGGCGCAAATATCATTACAATATTTGTTTTCTGATTCTTTCATCCGGACTATACCGTCGGTATCGGATTTTCACCGATTCAGCCGAAACGCATTTTCTCAAGCACTCTCTGCGCTCTCAAATCAAACGCGCCTCGGTTCGCGGACTCTCACCGCCGGTGGGGAATCTCACCCCGCCCCGAAACAGATTAAATTTTATTTGAGCATTCCGCTCAATCATATTATACTACTTTCGCGGGAAAATGTCAATAGGTTTTGCGAAAAAATTATGTCATTTTGCCGGGAGTTGTACGATACCAATCTATCACGTTGCGCACCGTTTCCAAATCCGATTTAACGCAATCGCAGTCGCGTTCCGGAAAATCCTCGGGAGCAAGCTCCGCGATGTTGCGCTCCAGCTTGTCAATAATATCCGCAGGCATCGGTGCACCACACATCTCCAATGACAACAAGATTGCAACGCTGTCCACGGCTCTCACCGTGTTATCTTGCCATTCCCCACCGCTGTCGTAAATATACTGCGAAACTGTTACATTGTAATCGTAATCTTTACTTTGCTGACGAAGCATAAGCAGATATGCGGTAGCTTCGTACAGTCGGCGATTATATTCCATCATACGATGTCGTTTGCGTCAAACGGATCTCCGCATTCGGGGCAGAACTTCGGCGGTTTGGTTGGGTCTTCGGGCTGCCAGCCGCACTTGTCGCACTTGTACAGCGGAACTCCCGCCGGTTTGGGCTTGCCGCAATTCGTGCAGAACTTGCCCTGATTCGATGTGCCGCACGAGCAAGTCCATGCGTCGCCCTTCTGGGGCTTGGGCTTTCCGCAGTTCATACAGAAATTCGATGTGTTCTGCGTTCCGCATTCGCACGTCCATGCCCCTGCGGGAGCGGATTGTGCCGCGGCAGCCTGAGCCTGCTGATTCTGCGCCGCCATATTGTACAGATTCCCGGCATTGATTCCTCCGGTCTGCTGAGCCATATTCATTCCCATAAAGCCCATAAACGCGCCGCCCGCATTGCCCGCGGCGGTTTTCATTGCCTCGCCCTGAGTCTCGGTAAGATGCGCCGCCGCCATTCCGGGGTCGCGCATAACCGCAGTTTTCTGGAGGTTCTTGATAAGCTCCTCGTCCTCCTTGGACAGGCTCGGCGGATTCATATTGAACGAAGATACCGAAATTCCGCGCTTTTCGCCCCACTTGGTGGAAAGAACCTCGTTCAGCGCGTCACAGATTTCCTGAGCATGTGACGGGAGTTGGCTCGGGCGCACGCCGCTGTCGGAGATTTTACCGAGCGCGGGCTGCAGCGCGGTAACGATTTCCGCCTTGAGGATACTGTCTATCTGCGTAGCTCTGTAAACATCGGCAACGTTGCCGCAAACATTGGTGTAGAACAACACGGGATTGGTTATCGTGTATGAATACTCACCGTTGCAGCGCAGTGAAATATCCACGTCAAGTCCGATGTTCTTATCCAAAACGCGGAACGGAATCGGACTTGGCGTACCGTACAGCCGCCCGGTGACCTCCTTGGTGTTGATGTAATACACTCGTTGGTCTGTGGTTTCTTGACCGCCGAACGCAAACCGCTTTCCGACCTCGGCAAAGCTCTTTGCGATACTGTCACCAAGACTTCCGTAGAAAATTGACGGCTGTGAGGAGCTGTCGTACACAAATTCACCCGCCTCTGCGCAGACCTCGGCAACCTTGCCGCCGTCCACGATTAGAGCGCATTGTCCCTCGTTCACGTTGATAATAGAGCCGTTGGAGATAATATTGTCCGAACCCTTGCGGTTTGAGGACTTGCCGCCCACGCGCTTAAATCCGCGCGCCGCCAGTATTGAAGAATCCAGTGCGTCACAGTAGAAATAATCCCTCCACGAATCCGCCAAAACGCCCGAAAGCGCGCCAATACCAGCTTTAAGTAATCCCATAGCAATACTCCTTATCTAAAATGGCAAATTAAAAACCGCACAGATGAAACTTGCTTCGCAATTTTCATCTGTGCTCGCTGAGCGACCCGCAACGTTACGAAGTGATGTTGCGGGTCGCTCGCGTTTTGAATTTGCACTTAACCCCAATAACTTGTTTTGAGTTATTGTTCCGCAAAACTGCGCGAACCAAATCCGCTCTGCGGATTTGCCTGCTCCGCCATTATGCTGCCGTGATCTATTACACCACTGATTATATTATACACTATACTTTGTGAAAAGTCAAGAACATTTTAGAACACATCGAAAATTCCACATCATATGTTGTTGGTTGTCCAAAGCCTGTAATAATCGCCTTTTCTCTCCATCAGCTCATCATGGGTTCCCGACTCGCTGATTCCCTTATCGGAAACATACATAATCCTGTCACAAGAACGAATCGTAGAAAGCCTGTGCGCGATGATAAAGCTCGTGCGCCCTTTGAGGAGATGATTGATTCCGTTCTGAAGATTTCGCTCGGTTTTCGCGTCAACGGAGCTTGTCGCCTCGTCCAACACGAGAATCTTCGGGTCGGAAACTATCGTCCGCGCGAACGCAATCAACTGCTTCTGCCCCTGTGAAAGCCCGCCGCCGCGCTCGTTCACCGCAGTGTCATAACCGTCCTTCAAGTTCATAATGAACTCATCTATCCCGACAATTCGGCAAGCAGCGCGGCACTCCTCAAGCGTTGCGTCAAGCCGCCCATACCGAATATTATCGAGAATCGTCCCGCTGAATATAAAGCTGTCCTGAAGCATAATCCCCATCTGAGAGCGCAGACTTTTAAGCGTAACAGCGGAAATATCCGCGCCGTCAATTTTTATCGCGCCCGAATTTAGATTATAGAACCGCGAAATCAGACTTACAATAGTGGTTTTTCCCGCGCCTGTAGGACCTACCAGCGCGATACTCTGCCCAGACTTCACCTCAAACGACAGATTCTCAAGGATATTGATTCCGTCCTCATACGCGAACGTGACATTCTCAAATTGCACATCTCCGCGAATTTCGGGCATTTCGGCAGCGTCCTCAATATCGTCCACCGTTGCAGGCTCGTCCATAAGCTCGAAAATGCGTTCAAGATATGCGGTTGCGTTCAACAGCGTTGTCATTACATTCGAGATGTTCATCAGCGGCATCCAGAACCGCGAGGAGTAATCCGTCATCGCCAGAATCGTGCCGAGTGAGAACATTCCGTTCATCATCAGCAGTCCCACTGCGTAAATTCCGCATTGAGCGAACATCGCGATTACCTCCGCAGAAGGGTAAATGATGTTCACCCAACGCACCGCCTTTACCCAGCTTGAGGAGAAATCCTCGGACAGGCGGTCTTGGATATCCTCGTTTTCGTGCTCACGAACGAACACCTGAGTGATTTTCGCGCCGACAATATTCTCGTGATGATATGCCGCAAGGTTAGAGCTTTTGTTAGAGAACCTCCGAATCGCCTTGCGGTGGAAGTTCTTTAAGACAAGCATTATTCCGAGGAAAATTGGCAGTCCGATCATTGTTACCAACGCAAGCTGCCAGCACAGGATAAACATAAATATCGTGATGAAAATCAGGTTGAAAATCTCAAGTATAAAGTTTACCAAACCGTTCGTCATAAGGTCGGAAACGGAATTGATGTAGTTTATCACGCGGTTGAGAATCTTCCCGTGAGGGCGGCTGTCGTAATAATCAAAAGACAGTTTCTGCATATGCTCGAACAGGTCGCGGCGAATATCGTAAATAATGTCCTGCCCCGCCTCGGTCATCATCATCGAGCGTTTGCGCGTCAGCAGAGCCGCGACTGCGATACACAGCAGTACTCCCGCGCCGCTTGCAATCAACATCGGAATATCATCGCGGGAATCCATATAATTATCCACCGCGTTTTGGATTATCATCGGAGAAATCAGCGCGATAACCGAGCCGAGCACGCTTAAAATCAAAGCCGCAATGATTTTCCGCTTGTATTTCGCCGTATACCCCAACAGACGCTTTAAGTGACGTATGTCGAACGGGGTTTCAAGCTCCTCGTCAATATCGAATTTATTACGCTTGTTCGCCATAGTGTCACCTCTGTAAATCGTAAACCTCGCGGTAATAGCCGTGATTTTGTATAAGCTCCTCGTGAGTGCCCTGCTCGGCGATTTTCCCATGATTCAGCACAATGATTTTATCCGCACGTTTTGTGGTGGAAATACGCTGCGCAACGATAATCTTCGTGCACAGAAAATCAAGGCTCGACAGCGATTGCTGAATGTTAAGCTCGGTTTCTGTATCCACTGCGGACGTGGTATCGTCAAGAATCAGAATCGCGGGCTTTACGGCAAGTGCCCTCGCTAGCGCGATACGCTGCTTCTGACCGCCCGAAAGACCCACACCGCGCTCCCCGACTATCGTGTCATAGCTATCCGAAAGCCGTTCGATAAAGCCGTCCGCGTCCGCAAGCCGCGCGGATTCGCGCACCTCCTCATCGGGCAAGTCCGAATCACCGTAGGCAATGTTGCTGTCCACCGTGTCGGAAAACAGAAACACGTCCTGTGTTGCCGCGCCGATATTATGGCGAAGCTGCTCCACTTTCAGCATTCGGATATCCACATCGTCTATTTTCACCGCTCCCTCGGAAACATCATAAATACGCGGAATCAGCTCGGTAAGCAGAGTCTTTCCCGAACCCGTTTCGCCGATTATCGCCAGTGTTTCTCCCGGATTGACGGTAAAACTGATGTTGTCCAATACCGTCTTGCCGTCAAATTTCAGTGTAACATTTTGAAATTCCACCTTGCCGTCAAGCCGTCCGGGCTTGTCAACCGCGTCCTCGCGGGAAATGATTTTCGGCGCACTATAATAAATCTCGATGATTTTCCACGCTGAGGCGGTAAAACTTTGCCAATCGTTTACAAGAGTTCCGATGGAGCGCATGGGGTTTATCATCGTCCACAGCAGTCCCGAAAATGCCACATATTCGCCGAACGAGATACGTTCGAAAATCACGAACAATCCGCCGAAAATCAGCATTATAATCGTCAGGCTCTGCGCGGTGATTTCCAACAGCGGCAGAAAATTCAGCCACACCCTTGCCGCGCCCTTAGAGCTTTCACAAAAGCCGCGGTTCATTCGGTCGAACTTTTCCTCTTCGTAATCCTCTCGTGCGAACGCTTTCACTACGCGGTTTCCCGAAATATTCTCTTCGGCAGCGGTGTTCAGATTGGACAGCCGCTCGCGCTTTTCCATAAACTTTGGACCCACTTTGCGTTTGAGTTGGTATGTAATCACCAGAATCAGCGGAGTCAGCGCAACAAGGCACAGCGCGGTGAGCCAGTCAGTGCTGAAAAAGAAAAACAGTGACGCTGTATACAGCACCACACATTCCAACAGCGAACGAATAATCCATGCAACACAGTGCCGCACCATATCCAAATCCCCCGAAATGCGCGTCATTATGTCGCCCGTGCGGAATTGGTCGTGGAATGCCGCGTCCTGCTCCTCGATTTTACGGAACACAACCGTGCGAATTTGCTGCACCATAACTGTTCCCGTGCGCTCAAAGCCCATTGTCGACAGGTAACGTATGACCTCGCGAATCAGCGCGACTGCCGCCATTGCGATAATAAGCATTATCAGCCGCTTTGGGTTATCGCGCAGATTTGCCGCCGCGGATTCCCCGACGATGTATTCGTCCGTGATGGTGCTTGTGATATGCGGCGCGATTATCACCATCGCTTGGAACACAACCGCACCCAGAATGGCAAAAATGTACATTACGTGTGTGCCTTTCATATTTTTCCACATCCAACGCAATAGGAACATATAAAACTCCATTCCCGCGCCGCATTTACTCTATATTTTGTATCTGCTCACGGATTTTCTCTATCTCACTTTTCTGGTCTACAACTATCTTCGTAACCTCGATATCCTGAACCTTAGAGCCGATCGTGTTGGTTTCGCGGTTCATCTCCTGAACCAAGAAATCCAGTTTGCGTCCAATCGGCTCGGAGCTTTCAAGCATTTCGCGGAATTGCGCGATATGCGAACGCAGCCGCACGGTTTCCTCGTCAACGGCGGTTTTCTCGGAGAATATCCCCGCCTCAAGCAGGATTCGATTCTCATCTATCCCCGTATCGCTCAGCACCTCTCTCATTCGCTCATACAGACGCTTGCGGTAACTCTCGACTATTATCGGTGAACGCTCCTCAACGAACGACACGTTTCCCTCAATGGTTTCCAGACGCGCCAAAATATCGGTTTTCATACGTTCACCTTCGGTTTCGCGCATTTTCAGAAAGCTCTCGAGAGCCGATTCCGCAACCGCGCGCAAATCCGCCCATAGCTGTTCCTCATCGGTATCCGCCTTTACAACCGTAAATGCATCCGGCAAACGCATAACCGCAGAAAGCGACAAATCGTCCGTCAGTGAGAACTCGTCCTTTATTTCGCGCAAGGCGGAAACATAGCCGTTTATTACCTCTTTGTTAGCGGTGATTACCTCGGCAGCGGCGGTGATGTTCTGCACTGTCACGGAAACTTCCACCTTGCCGCGCGATATTTTCCCCTGAAGCAAGGATTTCAGCCGCTCCTCGGCGAATGTCAGCGACCGCGGCAGACGGCTTGAGAACTCGTAATAGCGGTGATTGACCGCGCGAATCTCCACCGTGATCTCACGACCATTCAGAATTTCCCGCGCACGACCGAAACCTGTCATACTCTTTATCATTGTGCAACCTCCGAAATTATAACTCACAAATCATTATGTATTCTTCATCGTTCTCGCCGATGATTTCAAAACCAACTTTCTTATACATCTTCACGGCATAGTTTTCTTTCTGAACCGCCAGTGACGCGCGATTATACCCTTGTACATTTAACAGTGTCAGCATTTCTTTCATCAATGCTGTACCTATCCCCATATTTCTGAAGTCTTTGAAAACGGAAATGGCAAATGATGGCGTTTGATTGTAAATATGCCCGTAATCATTCATAATTCGTACCCACACCGCGCCGATTATTTTGTTATCAACCTCCGCTACCAAACAATAATCGCCGTCCTGACTTCCGAAGTTCTTGATATACACTTGCAGTTCCGGCTTGAATATTATTTCTCTCGGAGGGGCTTCTGCTCCCCCGGGAATGAAAATCGCCTCATACAGAAAATCTTCCAACACACCATATTCCGATTGGGAAATTTCACGTATATTATAAATCATCTTGATATTACCCCCATCAGTTATATCTGCCCGTTGCGGCAATCCTCATCAACCTCGGTCGATTAAACCTCTGAACCACAATAATAGCCAGGTCGTAAATCGCACCGAAGACAGCGGCGGCGAGATAAATCGTAAACGCGCCGAACCAGACCGAAAAAATCAGCGAGAGCAACCCCACAAAAAAGCAGACTTTATGAGTCATCTCCGCCTTGCAGCCCTCAAAAATCAACTCATCAATGCTGTAAAAACGCAAGGAGAAATTGTTGGGATCAAAACTCGAAAACGAGTTCTTCCAGTGCCGCACCCTGATTTTTCTGTAAAGACCCTTTTCAAAGCCTTTCTGCTGAAACTGATGCTCGTTTGGATTAATAATTTCCGGCTTGCAGAACGCGTTGAACAACGTAGTTACCGCAATTCTCACAACAAGGTGATAGCAAACGATCATCATCACGATCCCGAAAATCAGAATATTATTCGACTTTGTATTAAAATAAAAAATGAAGAAAATAAACATCAGCACCATACTCGCAATGGAAATACCATACACAAACTTTTTCACAGCAGTCCCCTTTCCTCCATTCGGCGCGCGGCAAGCATAATCCCCGTCATACCCGTTGGGAACGTCAGCCCGCCTTGCAGCCACACCGCATACGGCTCACGCAACGGCGCGTCAGCGGAAAGCTCGATTGACGCGCCCATCGTGAACGCTCCCGCCGCCATAATTACCTTGCTGTCATAACCGGGCATATCCCACGGTTCGGGCGCGGCGGAGCTGTCCACCGGCGAACCGCTCTGAATCCCCTCGCAGAACGCTATCAGCTTTTCGGGATTTCCGAGCTTCAATGCCGCAATAATGTCGGTGCGCGGCTCGTTGTATTTGGGGAACACCTCATAGCCCAACTGCTCAAAGAACGCCGTTGCAAACACCGAGGTTTTGAGTGCCGCGCAGACCGCCTCCGGCGCGTGGAACAGCCCCAGATACATTCCGCGCGACTGATTCAGCGAACAGCCGACCTCTCTCCCCGCGCCCGGGCAAGTCAGACGATACGCGCACTGTTCTATTAAATCCGCTCTGCCCGCTATGTAACCGCCCGTTTCCGCGATTCCGCCGCCGAGATTCTTGATAAGACTTCCGGCAATCAAATCCGCGCCGACAGCGAGCGGCTCACGCTCCTCAACCAACTCACCGTAACAGTTATCCACCATAATAACACAGTTGGGATTCCCCGCGCGGATTGCCTTGATTATCCGCTCAATCACATCAATCGTCAGCGACGGCCGGAGCGAATACCCGCGTGAACGCTGAATATACGCAACAGTGGCAGAGGACGCTTGCTCTGTAATTTTTATGTAATCGGGAGTTCCGTCGGGGAGCAGCGGAATCATTGCGAAATTTACTCCAAAATCCCGCAGTGAACCACACCCATCACCAAGAATCACTTCCTGAAGCGTATCATACGGCATTCCCGTTACGGACATCAGCACATCATGCGGGCGCAAAATCCCGAACAGCGCGGTGGTAAGCGCGTGTGTGCCGTTCACGAAGTTATGCCGCACGAGAGCGTCCTCTGCGCCCAGAACCTGCGCGAATACCGCGTCCAGCTTGTCGCGTCCGTCATCTCCGTAACCGTAGCCGGTTGTTCCCTTTAGGTGCATTTCACTGACTTCGTTATCAATGAACGCTTTCAGAACACGCTGTCCGTTGTAGAATCCCAGTTCGTCAAGCCGCGAAAATTGAGGCTTGCAAAGCTCCAGTGCCTTATCAGCCGCCGACTTTACCCTCTCCGAAAACCCAAAAAACTCCATAATTTACCTCTTTATTCCCATTCTGCTGATATATCAACCGATATTAGCTCGCTTAAAATTTGCGCGTTTGTGCAGCCAATCATAATATCGGCGTAAAATCCGTTCTGACGAAACCAACCCAATGCGCCATTCTCATTATATAAGATTATATTGCCATAGTTGCTATATCCCTCAAGCACCTTAAACGTGTCTTCAAAAGCATTTTTAAGCTCCTTCTCGGGAGATATGGTGGTTTTAAGCGCACCCTTTATCTTTCCCAACCTTGTGAAAGGCATTTGGACAATGCTTTTCACAACGATTCTGTTCATTGCAAAACACATAAAGCTCTCATCGCCCTTGCTGTATTCCCATTTTCTTTTGCGATACCCCATTAGTACGCCGTCACTCAGCGATATAGCAATAGGGGTTCTCTTTATTTTATAAAAAACAAGATTTCCACCATCAATATACATTTCATCGGGGGACAGGAAACGTTCATCACCGGTCATAAGCATCGGCGTAAGATATTTATACAGTATCTTAACCGACTTCGGAAGCCCCGTTTCAAGCCGCTTTTCCGTTTGGGAAAGGTCGGTTTCGGGAAACTCGGCTATACCCATACACCTCATTATTTTCCCGATTCCGTTATCCATATTAACAAGCTCTGCTTCTATAAGGGCGTGATTATCCCAGAACCGCACCGCAAAATCGTTTTCCGAAAAAGGAACATCGGTTCTTATCTGCGCAGAATGCACAATGGACAAACTTATTTTTCCCGAAACCTGTTCTATAGGATAATCTCCGAAATAGATCTTATTATCAATACAATAAAAGCCTTTTTTTGTTTTCATAAAAACTACTCCGTTTATCTTCTTAAATTACTTTCCTTGTTGAAGAATGCTGCCCTCAAAATTTCAAGCTCCTCAGAGGTACAAACCTCTGCGCACCTTTCCTCATAACAGCGCGAACGCTCCGACAGTTCATCTGTCTTAGCGCACGGAAACTCTTTGCACTCCGGCATTTTATGACATTGTGCTTCGCAGTGCAATCTACTAAATCGTATGTGCATTTCTTATCGGGTGTGCAACCGCAACAACGCATTTCCTCGACAGGAAGAATACTCTCCCGCCAACCGACTCAAAACCACAGCTCGGTAGTG
This sequence comes from uncultured Clostridia bacterium, assembly GCA_947175385.1. Lineage (GTDB taxonomy): Bacteria > Bacillota > Clostridia > Oscillospirales > Ruminococcaceae > CAG-115. The sequence continues at coordinate 12,426 of CAMWMN010000015.1, forward strand.
GCGGCAAGCTCCTCGTTCGATTTTGCGGTATAACGCGGACACTTCAGACAATCGTCGCCACACAAGGTAATCAATTCCTTCATAAATATGCTCCTTATTACAGTCTTCATTTTAATTATACATTGTTTTCCGCTCAATGTCAAGACAAATTTTTTCCCGACAATTTGTCCTCAATCATAATCGGAAGCAAATCCACATACATATTAACTGTAACAATCTAAGAGGGGGGAGAATCTTGAAGCAGTGCAGCGACAGCAACGATGAAAGATGCGTAATATTGGGGAGATACATCATAGAGAATAACGCGACAGTCCGTGCGGCGGCGCGCGAGTTCGGAATCAGCAAAAGCACGGTTCATCAGGACATCACCGCAAAGCTCGAAAAAACCGACAAAGCGCTCTATGATGAAGTAAAAAACGTTCTCGACCGCAACAAACAGGAGCGTCATATCCGCGGCGGCGAGGCAACCAAACGAAAATATCAAGAATTGTCCAAGAAAAGGTTTTCAAATACATAAAACAATCCCCCGTGTTCATACGGGGGATTTGGACTGTCAGTGCTTTCATGCCTGCAGCGGGGAGAGCACCGAGTTAGTATATAATGAGGGGGATTCGGTTTGCACATGCGGCTTCTCCGCCAATAACGGAGAAGCCGCAGATTTATTTACGAGTGCGTAATTACTTAATCATAGACGCAACTTCATCGGCGAAGTTGTCTGCCTTCTTCTCAATGCCCTCGCCGCGCTCATAGCGAACAAATCCCTCAATCTTGAGAGCTGCTCCCTGCGCCTTGGCAACGGAATCCAGATACTTTCCAACGGAAGTGGTGTTGTCCTTGAAGTAGGTCTGCTCAAGCAGGCAAACCTCCTCGGCAAACTTGCGCAAACGACCCTCAACAATCTTCTCGGCAACGTTAGCGGGCTTGCCTTCCTGCTCAACGAGCTTGGTCTGAACCTCTTTCTCGTTCGCCATAACATCGGCGGGAATATCCGCTTTGGCAACGTACTGCGCGTTCATCGCAGTAATCTGAAGAGCCGCGTTCTTAGCTGCCGTGAGAATCTCCGCGTCATCAGGCTTGTCGGTAGAAATCTTCAGCAGTGTGCCGATTCTGCCACCATCGTGCATATACTGAATCAGAGTACCCTCCATTCTGTCAAAGCGGCGAATCTTGATATTCTCGCTGATAACGCCAATCTTCTCTGCAAGGTACTCGGAAACGGTCTGCGAGGTTCCGGACGCGGTAACGTTCATAAGTGCGTCAACATCGTTAACGTCGCTATTGAGAATCGTATCGGTGATAGTTTCCACCAGTTCCAAAAATCTATCGGACTTAGCCGCGAAGTCGGTTTCGCAGTTGATCTCAACGATAATGCCCTTGCTACCATCAACCTTGGTCTTTACAATACCCTCAGCGGCGATTCTGCCTGCTTTCTTCGCGGACTTCGCAAGACCCATCTCACGCAGAATCTTTACAGCCTCATCGCGGTTGCCGTTGGCATCCTCAAGAGCCTTCTTGCAGTCGGAAAGCCCACAGCCCGTCATATCACGAAGCTCTTTAACGTCCTGAATGCTTACATTAGCCATATTATTTGTTCTCCTTATTCTAAATAGCAAACTCAAATTCCGAATTGCTTAGCCTCTGCTTTGCTACGGCAGCAATTCGGAATCGGTCAAAATTTCCTACAGAAATTTTGACACTTTTGAGTTTGCGATATCTAAATATTTCAAATCACTCAGCAACGGGCAAGCCGTGCTTCGCTTTGACTTAATCTTATTCAGCCGACTCAGCAGCCTGTTCAGCCGTTGCAGTACCCTGGTTCGCAGAAATAACAGCGTCCGCCATAGCGCCCGCAATCAGCTTAACCGCGCGGATCGCGTCATCGTTTCCGGGGATTACATAGTCGATCTCATCGGGGTCGCAGTTGGTGTCGACAATCGCAACAATCGGAATACCGAGCTTCTTAGCCTCGGCAACCGCGATCTTCTCCTTGCGCGGGTCAACAACGAACAGTGCGCCGGGAAGCTTCTTCATATTCTTAATACCGCCGAGGAACTTTTCGAGCTTCTCGATTTCGAGGTTCAGCTTGATAACTTCCTTCTTGGGGAGCAGGTCGAATGTGCCGTCTGTTTCCATAGTATGGAGTTGCTCAAGACGCGCGATACGTCTTTGAATGGTCTTGAAGTTAGTCATCATACCGCCGAGCCAGCGCGCGTTTACATAGTGAGCACCCGCACGAACAGCTTCCTCCTTGATGGAGTCCGCCGCCTGCTTCTTAGTGCCGACAAACAGAATCTCGCCGCCGTTTGCTGCAACCTCGTGAACAAAGTTGTACGCCTCGTCCAGTTTCTTAACGGTCTTTTGCAGGTCAATGATATAAATGCCATTGCGCTCCGTAAAGATATAAGGAGCCATTTTCGGATTCCAGCGTCTTGTCTGGTGTCCGAAGTGAACGCCCGCCTCAAGAAGCTGCTTCATAGATACTACTGCCATTGTGTTTTCCTCCTGATTTTGGTTAATTTCGGATTTCTCCGTGTTTCCTCCACGGATTTGCTGCCCAGACGCGGAAATACTCACCGCGCACCCTAAGCTGCACCGTCCGTGTGTGTATTTGCGAACCCGCCGTTTTTCGGCGAATACACATTTACCATAGTATTATACCATATTTCGCCTTTTATTTCAAGTATTTTTTATTCGTCTATTTGAACAAACTTCCGCGACCTTTCTTCCGACAATTTGTGCAATTCGCCGGGGCATCACAAGAAACGAGAATAGTATCCTCGCCAATTACCTCAATATCGCACCACTTGATGAACAGATCCTCCTCGCGCCCGAACAGCCCGAAGAAGCGCGCTCTGCCGAACACGATAAGGCGGCAGATTTTCGCGGTACAGTTGTCGAACTCGATATCGTCGGGATAACCTAGCCGCGCGCCCGTCTTGACGTTAATAATTTCCTTGCACCGCAAGTCGTTGAAGCTGTAAACCATTTTGTCACCCCCGATAAGCCTTTGTAAAATTTATGCGAATCGAGGGCGCAAAATTCATATCAGTGACAAAATATCCTCACAAGCCCCATCGAGCGTGAATGCCTTAAATCCGCTGATGTCCACGCTGTCGGGATTCTCCAGAAATTCCGGAATCAGATAACTCCTGATACCAAGCTCCTTAGTCGGGATTATGTCCTCGGGGACGCTGTTGCCTATCATCACGCACTCCTCTGCGGATTTTCCGCATTTTTCCAGAATTTCCGTGAAGTATTTCGGATTGGGCTTGGAGAAGCGACTGTTCTCGTAACTTGTTATGTATGAAAAATCATCCTTGGAAAGCCCGACCCACGCCAATCTCGTTTCCACGGCGCACATCGGGAAAATCGGATTAGTCGCGAGAATCACGTCCGGTCCAGCCTCGTGAAGCCGCTCTATCAGCAATTTCCGCGAGATTTGATATTTTAAGCAACTTTTTACCGCATCAAACTCGTGAGTGTAGAAATCATCACAAAGCGGCTCTATATCGGGCTTTTCGGGATTATTCGCCTTGAATGTTTCCCAGAACGCATCGCGATTGCTCCGCGAACCGTCATTTTGCACCATTGCCGCCGTACCGCTCCAAACGTCCTTGATGAGCGTTTTCGGTTCGTATCCGAGCGGCGCGACTTTCTTGCACAGCCCCTCAAAATACAGTTTCACGAAATCGTCCTGCTCGAATGGCAGAAGCGTGCCGTCCAAATCAATCATCACCGTTGATATCATTCTGAGTTTCCCTCCTTGCCTTAGCTCGTGTAATTCGCTCTTCGCGCTTTTTCAGCTTTGCCGCAAAAATCTTTTCGTCTTCCTCGTTGGCATTATAGAGCGTCCTAAGCACCATATAATCCCCCTCGGAGATTTTAACCGCCTTGATTTTCAGGAGATATACTCCACAATCCCTGCACCTTGTGACGGACTTGCAGTTTTTCCCGTTGAAAATCCAATCCTTAAAAACCAACCTTGCGCCGCATTTCGGGCATTTCATCGCCGTTACGCGCGGGTCATTCATCATTTTCTTCGGGTCGGAAATCCCCTCAATGGCGTCCTTGTAAACAGGTGCGGGATTTGTCGATGCGTATTGCGCGTACTCCGCGATTCCCAGTGCCATATCCAGCTTTTTGCACACCTCGTATGTCAGAAACGCGTCGTTAAACGCGTCATGAACCTGCACGTCCAACGGTATCCCAAGCGATTCCGCGGCAGTGGACAGCGCGCACTGAAGGTGCTCGGATTTCAGCTGACGGTTGTAAATCAGCTGAAGATTTATATAGTTTGCGCCAAAGCTCGTATCCAAGCCGTACAGCGCGAGGTTGTCCGCCAAAATTCCCAAATCGTCAAATCCCCACGTGATAAAGCGAAATTCACTTCCACACCATTGCGAGAACCGCTTGAAAGCCGTTGGGAACGTTTCTCCCGTTTTGAGCTGTTCGCCGCTTATCCCCGTGATTTTTTCCACATGGGGATTCATAATTTTGTAGTATTGCGGGCGCACATTGATCTTGATTTTGTCCAGATACTCAAACCGGGCATTCACCTTGATTGCGCCGATTTGAATTATCTCGCCGTACAGCATTACGGGACTGCGAACCATCTGCGCGTTGCTGAGCGCCTGATTCCATTCCATATCGAGGATAATATAATTCATAAAACCATTCTTTCCGTAATTTTCACTTTTCCCGACAGCCCCAAGACCGCTCCGCGATTAATTGCTCATCATACTTGAAAACAGTAAACTCATCGCCGAAGATTTCCCTCATTCGCTTTATTACGTAGTCGCAAGCGTCAAAGAACTCCGTTTTCTCGCGTTCGTCCTCAAAGCCGATATACGGCTCGCCTGCGGGAAACTCGTTTATGTCCCAGATTCGGCAGTATACGTCGTAAATTAATTGTACCTTTTGTTCAAGCTCAACTTCACCCTTTAACCGTTCATCAAACAGTTTACAATCAAGCTTTTCCCCGTCAAGACTGTACAAATCTCCATCGAAATATCCCTCACTGCTTACAAGCCAAGGTCCGCAGTTGTCGCCATGAAGCCATATGGGCGCACAGTTATAATCGAACATAAACTCTATTTTTCCATTATGCTGCATTTCAAATACCACCCTGCTCTGTCAAATGGAAAGCGAGCCGCCGACGTTCTCTTTTCTCCACTCCACATACTCGTCATAATTGCCCTGACGGTCATAGCAGCCGTTCTCGGTTATCTCGATAATGCGGTTTGGAACGGTATCCAGAATCTCGTGGTCGTGGCTTGCGAACAGCACGTTGCCCTTAAACTCGGAAAGCCCGTTGTTTACCGCGGTAATGCTCTCCAAATCGAGGTGGTTTGTCGGTCTGTCGAGAATCAAGCAGTTAGAATGGAACAGCATCATTCTCGAGAACATACATCTGACTTTTTCGCCGCCCGAAAGCACATTCACGGGCTTGTAAACATCATCTCCGCTGAACAGCATTCTGCCCAGAAATCCGCGCAGATAGCTCTCGGTTTCGTCCGTGGAGTACTGCCGAATCCAGTCGATTATCGACAACTCACAGTCGTTGAAAAACGCAGAGTTGTCATTCGGGAAGTAGCTTGTGGTGATAGTCCCGCCCCACTTGAACGTTCCCTCGTCTGGCTCGATTTCCTCGGTTAAAATGCGGAACAGTGTTGTTACGGAAATTTCGTTCGCTCCGACAAACGCGATTTTATCGCCCTTTGCCACGGTAAAGCTCACGTTGTTCAGCACCTTAACACCGTCCACCGTTTTGGACAGTCCCGTTACCTGCAAGATGTCCTTACCTGCCTCGCGCTCCATATCGAATCCGATATACGGATATTTACGCGAGGACGCGGGCATTTCCTCTACCGTCAGCTTATCCAACAGCTTGCGGCGCGAGGTCGCTTGCTTTGACTTGGATTTATTCGCCGAAAAGCGCGCAATAAAGTTTTGAAGCTCCTTGATTTTCTCCTCGGCTTTCTTGTTCTGCTGCTTTATCATACGCTGAATTAGCTGTGAGGATTCATACCAGAACTCGTAGTTGCCCACATACATCTTGATTTTCCCGTAATCTATATCAACGATGTGGGTGCAGACATTATTCAGGAAGTGACGGTCGTGTGAAACCACGATAACCGTACCGAAATAATCCGCGAGGAAATCTTCAAGCCACGAAACCGCTTCCACATCGAGGTGGTTGGTCGGCTCGTCCATCAGAATTATATCGGGATTTCCGAACAGGCACTGCGCAAGCAATATCTTGACCTTTTCGTTACCCGAAAGGCTTGACATCTGCCGCAGCATTATATCCTCGGGCAGGCCCAGACCTTGAACGAGCTTGGACGCGTCCGATTCAGCTTCCCAGCCGTTAAGCTCCGCGAACTCGCCCTCCAGAACGCTCGCGCGTTCGCCGTCCTCGTCCGAAAAGTCCTCCTTTGCGTAGAGGGCGTCTTTCTCCTGCATAATGTCGTAAAGCTTTTTGTTGCCCATAATCACCGTGTCCTGTACGGTGAACTCATCAAACGCATAATGGTCTTGACGGAGTACGCTCATACGCAGCTCGGGCGGGCGCGTAACTGTACCCTTGGAAGGCTCCAGTTCACCGCACAACACCTTCAGAAACGTGGATTTTCCCGCGCCGTTTGCGCCGATAACTCCGTAACAGTTACCCGGGTTGAACTGCAAATCTACGTCCTTAAACAAAATCTGTCCGCCGAAGCTGACATTTACATCACTTACTGTAATCAATTGGTATTCTCCTATCCTAAATATAGCAATTAAAAATCACTTGTAAACTTTTCGGGAACCCCCTGTTCCATAAGCGATTTTCTCTCCTCCTCCGATAACGGAAAAGTGAAATGCCCGTCATCGTGCTTATACACCTCGTCCTCAATGTCCGTGTATAAACCGCCTATAAATTCAAGCCAGCTTGACGCATATTTATCAGGATCAACGACATTGAAGAAGTCAAATCCGCCCGCCGCGTAGAACACATTCAGCGCATCGGCAAGACTGCTGTTCCCGTTAAGCAGAAACTTATCCGGAATTACAAAACCGGCATTATCCCATTCCGCGTAACCGACTCTATCCAGAGTTTCAAGCATAAATTCACCTTCTCTCAAATCGCCGCGAATGTTTGTTTCATCTTTAAGCCAAAGCCCGCATTGTTTCAGTAACTGCTCAATGTTTTCCCTGTGCGGAATTATTATTTCTATGTCTACTTCCGGGTGAGCGTCCGCATATCCCGTAAGCATATCCATCAGATTTTCCTTAGACTTCATATAATCATCAATGATTATTTCATCACTGAATCCAAGCCGTTTCAAAACAATCGCCGATACCACTCCAGTGCGGTCTTTGCCCGCCGTACAAAAATACATCACATTGGATTGCGCGTTCATAATCGTATCAATGATTTTCTCCATTTTCTCGTCCACCATCTGCCAATATATTGTATGCAGATGTTCGAGCGATTTTGGAGTATCTCCGCCCCCGGTAACCGGAAGATGAAAATATCCGAACCCGTCCAAATCCTTAAGAACGCACGGATTTTTGATAACCTCCTCGTCCGAACGCAAATCCACAATCGTGGTTATATTATTGTCCAAAAGCCACTTGATCTCCCGATCGGTCAAGCATTCGGGAAAATCACTTCTGATGTACCGCATTGTACCTGTCGGCAGCGCACGCGTATTTCTTGTCGATTGCAATAAGGAACTCATACAAATTGCCCTCCCTGTCCGCTTCACATATTCCATATATCAGCCCTTGGGGAAACTGCAGTCCGGCAACCGCGCTTTCAGACGCACAATATCTATTTCGCTAATCTGTGTATGACGGATATCCAAATCTCTGAGGTCTGAAAGCTCAAACAAGATTGTTGCATCGCTTACAGGATTATTATAAAAATCCAGATTTTTTAAGTTTGTCAGATTTGCCAGCGGTGCTATATGACTAAATCAAAGCGCCGCCCTCAAATTTTCGCGAAAGCGCCCTCCAAATCGGCGATAATATCCTCCACATTCTCCAGACCTACCGACAATCTGATAAGACCGCCGTCAATACCCGCAGCTACAAGCTGCTCATCGGTGAGCTGCCTGTGAGTAGCGCTTGCGGGGTGGAGTACACAAGTGCGGATATCCGCAACGTGAACCTCGTTTGACGCGAGTTTCAAGCTGTCCATAAACTTCACTGCCGTGTTTCTGCCGCCCTTAATCGAGAACGAAATTACGCCGCTCGTGCCGTTCGGGAGATACTTCTTCGCCAACTCGTGACCCTTACTGCCCTCCAGCGCGGGATAAGTCACAAACTCGACCTTGCCAGTGTCTTTGATATACTTGGCGACTTTGAGAGCGTTTTCGCAATATTGTTTCATTCTCACGGGGAGAGTTTCAAGTCCCAGATTGAGCAAAAATGACGAATTTGCTGCCGGATAGCACCCGAAATCGCGCATAAGCTGCATTCTCGCCTTGACGATATACGGCGCAAAAGCGTATTTTTCCGTGTAAACGATTCCGTGATAGCTCTCGTCCGGCTCGGTCATACACGGGAATTTTCCACTCGTCCAGTCAAACTTGCCGCTGTCAACGATTACACCGCCGACCTGCACCGCATGACCGTCCATATATTTCGAGGTGGAGTGAATCACGATATCCGCTCCCCACTCTATCGGACGGCACAGAATCGGAGTTGCGAACGTGTTGTCCACGATAAGCGGAACTCCGTGAGCGTGAGCCGCTTTCGCCCACATTTCGATATCAAGCACCGTCAGCGCGGGATTCGCGAGAGTTTCGCCGAAAACAGCCTTGGTGTTCGGCTTGAATGCGGCGTTCAACTCCTCCTCGGAGCAGCCGTTGTCCACCCAGATACACTCAATACCCATCCTCTTCAGTGTGAATCCAAACAGGTTAATTGTACCGCCGTAAATGGACGAGCTCGCGATAAAGCTGTCGCCCGCCTCGCAGATGTTCAGTATCGCCAAAAGAGATGCCGCCTGACCGCTGGACGTGCACATTGCCGCCGCGCCGCCCTCAAGCGCCGCGATTTTCTTCTCCACGCAGTCGGTTGTCGGATTCTCGAACCGCGAGTAGATAAGGCTCTTGGTCGGGTCATCGAACACTGCCGCAACATCGTCCGTGGAATCGTACACATAAGTCGTGCTTTGAACTATCGGCATAACGCGCGGTTCGCCATTCTTGGGGGTGTAGCCCTCGTGTAAGCATTTGGTTTCGATTTTCATTGTTCTCTTCTCCTTGAATTAAAAATAATTTCAAATATACGGCATTTGCCGCGCAAAACAGACAATTATATCAAGTTTTGCCATTCTTCGCGTGTTATGGCATAGGCATATGAAATACCGTTCTTTTCATCGGAATATTCCTTTAACTTCTTCATACCGTTCGCAGCGGCAGTGGAATATGAGCCAACATTTGTGTATTTCATATAAGAATACAGGCAATTGTATTTCGTATTCCTAAAAGCCCAATCTCTGACCGCCTTTGCCGCTTCGCCCCCGAACCCTCTTCTCCAATATTTCTTATGAATATGGTAGCCAATCTCGGGAAGAAGTTCTCCGTCAATATTTTGTATTGTAAGACCGCAATCGCCTATAAATTCACCTGTTTCTTTCAGTATAACCGCCCACAGTCCAAATCCGTATTCTTTGTAGTTCTGAAGATTCCACTCAATCCAGCTCTTGGTGCGTTCTTCATCAAACGGTTTGGGATAGTGTTGCATTGTTTCGGAATCCGACAATATCTCATATATCGCGTCAAAATCCTGCAGCGTGTATTCCCTCAAAATCAATCGTTCCGTTTCGATTTTCATTTTATTCACCTATCCACCCGCTGTTAAGCGCGTGTTCTCTTTTGCGCCATTTCTCCTCAACAACCAGCTCCTTAAGCTCGTCAATCAGCTTGTCCGTTTCCTCGTCCGTACCAATCGTTATCCGCAGATAATTGTCGATTTTCGGCTTGTTGAACCACCGCACATAAATATCCTTGGTTTTCAGATGATTGAAAATATCAATCGCGGAAATGTCGGGGTGCGTGGCAAACACGAAATTCGTCTGACTGTCGGGCAATTTGAATCCCATCAAGCGAAGCTCCTTTGTGAGCCGTTCGCGCGTGGAAATCACCTTTTTCAGCGTGGCTTGGAAATACTCCTCGTCCTCAATGGACGCGATTCCCGCCGCCTGAGCAATGCTGTCCACGGGATAGCTGTTCATACTGTCCTTTGCCGCGTAAATCGCTGAAATAACCTCCGCGCCGCCCATTGCCCAACCGAGCCGCATTCCCGCCATAGAGCGCGACTTCGAGAACGTCCGTGTAATAACGAGGTTTTCGTAATCCTTTAGCAAGGGGAGCGCGGTCACGCCGCCAAAATCCACATATGCCTCGTCTATTATAACCACGGAATCGCGGTTATTTTCGAGTATCTCACGAATGAAATCCAGACCGCGCCCGATTGAGGTCGGCGCGTTGGGATTCGCAATTACCACGCCGCCGTTCGGACGCGCGTAATCGGCGGGATCAATATTGAAATCCGCGTCAACGGGTATCGTTTCATACGGAATCCGCAGAATATCGCACCAAACAGTATTAAACGAGTAGGTTATATCGGGGAAAATAACCGGCTTGTCCGAGTTGAAAAACGCGCGGAAACACAATGACAGCACATCGTCCGTTCCGTTTCCCGCGAACACGTTCTCGGGCTTTAAGCCCTCGCGGTCGGCAATCGCTTTCACAAGTCCGACTGCGTTCGCGCTCGGGTACTTTTTCAGCCGTGCGGCGTCAAACTCCCGAATTGCCGCCGCAACTTTCGGCGATGGCGGATACGGGTTTTCATTTGCGTTCAGCTTTATAAAATCCGTCTTGTTCGGCTGTTCACCAGCGACATACGGTTCAATCTTAATCAGGTTATCTCTCCAATCCACGTAATTCCCCTCCACAAAATAATGGACAACGGACGACTAAGGAGAATCCCTAATTATCCATTGTCCATCGCGAATTTCAATTAATTACAGTTCCTCGGAATCGTCATCGTCCATCACGAACTCCAAACGCTTTCCGCAATTCGGGCACTCCATACCGCCGCGATTCGCCTGCTCGTAATCAAACCGAATCGAGTTTCCGCAGTTTGGGCAGACGGTTTCGTACATACTGTCGAGTTCGTCATCGAAATCGTCATAGTCATTATAGTCGTCTTCATCACCATAAAGATCGTCCTCGATATCCGCAACGCTCTCCTCAAGGTCGGTCATCACGGAAGCTACATCATCAAGCTCCTCGTCAACCTCGTGAAGATTCTCTGCGATATCCGCCAGAACCTCCAGAATGCCGTTTACGATCTTATCCTCGGTGTTAAGCCCCTCGGCAAGCCCCTTCAAATAAGATACCTTTTCACCAATAGTCATCTTTAACTCCTATCTTAAACAGCAAATTCAGCACCGCACGGACAAGCTGACGCTTGTCCGTGCTAGCCTCGCCGTAAAAGCTCCGCTACGCTGCGCTTTTACGGCGGCTTGCTGAATTTGCACTAATCACCGATTTGTCGCTGCAAATTATAACGAACCACTTGTCAAAACTGCACTTCAGTGTATTTCTCAACGTTTTTCACATTCGAGGTCTCATAGAACTCGCGGAAAATCTCCACGCACTCCTCCTCGGAGAATGCGGTCTTTTCAACGAGTTTGATTCCACCCTCAACCTCAACACCAAGCTGAACGGTAATGCCGTCATCACAATACACCGCCTGAACATACCGCACATCGTGGGAAATATTCGCAAGGGTAAGAATCACAAACTCGTCCTCATACTCGAACATCTCATTGATACCTTCCATGACATCATCCCAACTGTTCGCAGAACGCTCGCCGTCCTGAGTTTCGACAGTATTCCCCTTCATATTTTGAAAGGTATTCTTAAAAAGCATATGGATACCCTTACTTTACGCGCTCCATATACTCGCCTGTGCGGGTATCGATGCGGATAATCTCGCCCTCATTGATGAACAGCGGAACACGAATCTCCGCGCCTGTTTCAAGAGTTGCGGGCTTGGTCGCGTTAGTAGCCGTATTTCCGGCAAAACCGGGATCGGTCTGGGTGATCTGAAGCTCTACGAAGTTCGGCGGCTCAACACCGAATACCTTACCCTTATACGACAAAATCTTGCAGATCATATTCTCCTTGACGAATTTGAAGTTGTCGCCAACGTCCTTTACATTCACGGGAACGTCCTCGTAGGTTTCCTGATCCATAAAGTGGTACAGCTCACCGTCTGCGTAGGTGTACTCCATATCCTTTCTCTCGACAAACGCGGTCGGGAACTTTGCGGACGGGTTGTATGTCTTTTCAACCACCGAGCCGGTAATCACGTTCTTAACCTTGGTGCGGACAAATGCCGCGCCCTTTCCGGGCTTAACGTGCTGGAACTCGATAATTTGCATTACGTTTCCGTCCTCTTCAAATGTCATACCGTTTCTGAAATCTCCCGCTGTAATCATAGCGAACCTCCATAGTTTTAATTAACATAAATTCCCATTCTTTCGGGAACATAATTCTCATTTTATATTGTACCAAATTATTAAGGATTTTTCAACCCCTTTTTGAAATTTTTTTGAAATTTTTTACCAAACCGCAAAAAGCTTGTGTAAAATGTCATTAGGGTATCTCTTAAAAGCGATTTTCACAGGGTTGACGCAAAGCGTCAATTCGTTCAAACCGGTTTTTAGAGATACCCTTATGTAATTTCAAACCTTGCGTTTGGCGAACTTCTCCTTTGCATATTCATACGCTTCCAGAATAAGTGGCTTCAATTGTTCAAAGGATTTCTCGGACGGATTAAGTATGCAAATCCAACTCATCCACGCATATACGGGGTGCGGAATAATCGTGTCCGCCGCGGTGAAGTCGTAGTCCATATCGACAACACAGCCCTTGCCCGGTCGCTTTGGAGCTTTTCCGAACATTCCGGAAAACGTTTTTTTGCGCACACCCAGATTCACACGGAATACGCCCTCACGATTAAGATGCGAGCCTTTGTCGTTGTCACCGTCCTTCTCCTTAACAGTCAACACGTAAATGCCGCGCTTGAGCTTGTTTTCGGGATTGTAGAATATTCCGCGCTCTCCCCATCCACTGACTTCAACCGTACCATCAAGATTATCAGAGCAGTATTTCAGAATTTCATCGGGTGTCACAGCTTCCTCCTTATACTAATTCATAATCCACACGACCGTCCGCCGTAATTATTGCCATATCTCCAATAACACCACGAACCGCTCCGGGATATTCACACGCACCGCAAGCGCGGAGAACCACAAATTCAGATACCGCTCAGATATGCACCAGATTTCTTGACGCAGCGGTTAAATCCACGCAGCCGTCTGCGGTAACCACCGCCATATCTCCAATCAGCACACCGAACCGCTCCGGGATACTCACTCCAACGTGCACCGCAAGCGCGGTCTTTGTCTTCAGCACCGCAGTGCTGTTCTGACCGAGAAACGGCGGCTCAGAGGGCTCCAACCCGATCCCCTCGGCAAAGCCCACGGTGCAGTACTGATCCACGCCCCATGCGTTCAGCGTTGCGCGGGCTACGCTGTCCGCAACCTTTCCGCCTATCCCCGCGCGCAAGGTCTTAAGACCGTCCGCAATAGCGCAGGTTACTGCATTGTAAGCGTTATCGCGGCGCGGATTTATCTCCCCGACAGCGACCGTTCGGCTCATTCTCGCGCAGTATCCGCCATACTTCGCGCCAAAATCCAGAATCAGGAAATCCCCGTCACGGATTTGCCGCTCGGACGGCAGTGCCGCGAAATCCGCGGTATTCTCTCCGGACAACACTCTCACGGGAAATCCCGCCTCGTCCGCGCCGAAATCCGCCAAATAGAAACTCAACAGCGACGCAATCTGCCGTTCGGACATTCCGCGCCGAACCGTCCCAAGCAGCTTCTCATATGCCTTATCGCAGATTTTCTGAGCTGTTGCCACCGCCGCCAGTTCCTCATCTGTCTTGACGGAACGCAGCGACAGCAGCGCGTGTGTGAGCTTCGCGGTGGTGTCCATCTCGGCATAATGGAGCTGCTCCTTATACACGTTGAAATCCGCAACGGAGAGTTTGTCCGATTCCACATAAATCGTCTTGATGGAATATTTTACCAAGAAATCCAAAAGCTGCTGCCCGCTTTCCAGTACACGCACACCGAATCCGGCGGAGAGCTTTGCGGTTCGTTCATAGTCCCTCTCGGTAACAAACAAAACGCTCTCCTCTTTGGAAATCAGCATAAATCCATCGCCAACCGAAAATCCGCACAGATATCTGAGAGACACCGCCGAGTTAATCAGCGCTGCGGAATTCTTATCGGGAATCCGCGCCGCAAGCTGCTTTACACGGCTCATTGATTGTCACCGAGCATATAAATCAGCGCGTTCGCCGCCAGCAGATAGACGTGCTTGCCGAAGCCCGCGATCGTTCCCGCGCAGACCGGCGCAATCACGCTGTTCTTGCGAAATTCATCACGGCTGTTTACATTGCTTAAATGCACCTCTACCACGGGGATTTTAATTGCCGCAATCGCGTCACGAATCGCGTAGCTGTAATGCGTATACGCACCCGCGTTTAGAATCACGCCGTCATACTTAAGGCGCGCGCTGTGCAGACGGTCGATAATCCCGCCCTCAGAGTTGCTTTGGAAAAACGAAATATCCAACCCCATACTCCTCATTGTGCCGAGCAGCTCATCATTGATCGACTGGAGCGAATCATCGCCGTAAACATCGGGTTCGCGCTCCCCCAAAAGATTCAGATTCGGACCGTTAATAACTAAAAATTTCATTCTGTACTCCTTATCTTAATAGCAAATTCAAAACCGCACAAACGCTTCGCGTTTGTGCTTGCCTCGCTGCGAAAGCTCCACTGCGTTGCGATTCCGCAGCGGCATTTTGAATTTGCATACACCATTATTGCCTTGATGAGAATTATAACGCGCAAACGCTTCACGTTTGTGCTTGCCGAGCGTCACGCCGCACGCTGCGCGTACGGCGCGACGCTCGCATTTCGGATTTGCCTGCGCTGTTATTGCCTTGCTATGAATTATAACGTGCTGTATCTGCGCCGCTTACAGACTCTCATAATATTTTTTCATCGCCGCAGCGTCCTCGGCTTGAGTGCCATCGGATTCGCAGATTACAGACGGCGACAGCTTCCGCGCGTGGATTTCCTCCATCAGCGGCTCAAACTGCGGTCCGAACCGATCGTCCGCAAAGGTCAGGTGCTTTTTCTCGCCGCCCTTTGTGTACTCGATCTTGCTGAAATGGATATGCATATTTGACAATCTCTCGTGTCCCAGCTCGTTCTCAATCAAATCCATCATTTTTGCGTAATCCTCGCGGGATTTGATTTCGCCGAGCGTCCGCGCGTTGAGATGTCCGAAATCCACGGTAGGCAAAAAACGCTCGTCAACCTTGCACAGCTCAAGAACCTCTTCAAGCGTGCCCAACTGGTTTATCTTGCCCATCGTTTCGGGGCAGATGATAATCTCGGACAAGCCGTTCTCGTCCAAAGCCGCCTGAGCGCGCTTCAGAGTTCCGCTTGCCAAATATAATGCCTCAGCGCGTGTCATTTTGGAACACGAACCGCTGTGAACCACGATTTTCTGCGCACCCACGGACTTCGCCGCTCGTGCGGACTCAAGGATATAATTCACGCTGTTTTGCCGCTTTTCCTCCTCCACCGAGGACAACGAAATAAAATACGGTGCGTGTAATGTGACGTATATTCCGTTTTCGGCGGCAATTCGCGGAAGCTCGTTTACGGTAGATTCGCTGATTCTCACGCCGCGCCCACACTCGATTTCATAACCGTTCAGTCCCAACTTCGCGAGATAAGACGGCAAATCCACGGGGAACTTGCGCTTCCCCCAACTAAGCGAATTCCCGCCAGGTCCGAAAGTAATCATCACTTCAACTCCAAATCATCATAATTCCTATGGAACACAAGGCTTTCAACCTGCCGTTTCAAGCGGAATGTCCACGTATTCTCAAGGTGGAACGGCTCTACAAGCACCGTCCGAATCCCCGCGAGATTACCCGCCATTACGTCCGTGAAAATCTGGTCGCCGACCACCAACGTTTCGGACTTTTTTACGCCCATCGCTTTGATAGCGCGGTTTATGCCGAATGTCAGCGGCTTTGCGCCGTTCGCGGTGAACTCCAGCCCCAACATTTCCGCAAGCGGAGCCACGCGCTTGTTCGTATTGTTGGACACCACGCGCATTTTGATTTCCAAGACGCGCATTTTCTCCAACCATTCGGGAATCCCCTCCTCGGCGGCGGGATTTCCGTGCATTGCGAGAGTATTGTCCATATCGAGCACCAACGCGCGGACACGGTTTCTCCGAAGAAAATCCTCATCGATTGCCAACACGCTCGGCAGCCAGAAGGTAGGTTTGAAAAGCATCACAGATCCATCTCCATAAATCAATTAAAGCGGACAAAAATGTCCGCTTCAATCGTTGTTCTGTTTACAGCACAGATACATATCTTCCTCAAAGGCAACCTCACCTAAGACATCGCCCCGAGAACGATATTAATACTTGCGCTTGCGAGCAGCTTCGGACTTCTTTTTACGTTTTACCGAAGGCTTTTCGTAATGCTCTCTTTTACGAACTTCAGCAAGAACGCCGTCCCTTGCACATGAACGCTTGAAACGCTTGAGAGCGGTATCAAGAGATTCATTTTTACCAAGACGAATTTCTGCCATCTATATTTCCCTCCCTTTGCCAATTGGCACAGGCTTTATACATACGAGTATATTCACATTATACACCGTATCTTCCCATTTGTCAAGCGTTTATTCGGGATTTCCCAAAAGTTTGGTGATTATTACCAAAAACATTCAACTCAATCGGTAATAATCCCCGAAATATCGACCGACTCGCCGTCCGCCCACAGGTGTTCGAGCTTGTAAAACTCGCGCGACTCGTTGATAAACACGTGCACGATAATATCCACATAGTCAAGCACGATCCAATCGGCGCTCTGAATGCCCTCTACGCTCTTCGGGCGAATGCCTTTCTGTTCAAGCTGATATTCCACCTCGTTTGCCAACGCTTTTACCTGTGTGGTGCTCGATGCTCCGGCGATAACGAAATAATTCGCGAGAATGGTCAAATCCTCGACCTTGATCACCCTGATATTCTCGGCTTTCTTGGAATCCAGCGCCTTTACGGCAATTTCCAGTTCTTCTCTATCGGTTAATTTTGTCATAAGCTCTCCTTATTCTTATTGAATTTCAGATAGTAATTGTATGCCTCGAACGTTGAAAGCGGCAGCAATCCGCCGCGTTTGCAGACGTGCGCGACACTGTAAATCAGCGCCACGGACATCGCAAGGTTCAGATCCTTAAAGCAGTATTCACGCATTTTCTCAACGCCCTTATAGCTTCGATCCTCGCCGATCATATCGGCAAGGTAGACGATTTTCTCCATCGTGCTCATACGCGCGCAGCCAACCGTGTGATACCGCACCGCGCGGATTATCTCGTCATCGGTGATTTTCAGCACCTCACGGATAAAGTACGCGCCCGCGATTCCGTGCCATAGCCCCTCAGTGGCGATTTCGGCGGGATCGGGCGACAGACCGCTGTCCACCGCATACTGTTTCAGGCGGTCGGGGAGGTCCTCTTTCATCACATCGTGCAGCATTCCCGCGAGGTAGCACCGTTTCTTATCCGCGCCGAATTTCTCCGCGAGCTTGAAGCTCTCCTCGGCAACGTTCATACTGTGTGTAAAACGCTTTTTTGACAGACGTGACTTCAACAGCTCCTCGTACTCATCAAATTCCGCATACTTGCTCATTTTGGCTCACCTCCATAAATTGTTCTCCGAAATATACCGCGCAACCGCCTCGGGAACCAGTTCGGAGATACCCTCTCCTCGGGCGGTTTTCTCGCGGATTTCCGTAGAGGAAACGTCAACGATTCCAGTTGGCAGAACCTTTACTCGCCCCAACTCCGTGGCGAACTCCAACATATCCGTAAAGCTGTCGCCCCCACGGGCAACAGCGCAAACCTTGCACTCCTTCAATAGACTCTCATACTTGAACCACTCGCGGAATGTGTACAGCATATCACCGCCGATAAGCAGGAAAAACTGCCGCTCGGGGAACATTCGTTTCAGCTCGCGGAGTGTGTTTATCGTGTAGCTGACTCCGCCCATTCTCTGCTCGATGTCGGAAATTTCCACATCGCACTTGTCCGAAATACCCGCGAACGCCATCTCACACATTTTCGCGCGGTGCGTGTATGATACCAATTCCGTGTCCTTATGCGGGCTGTCGAACGTTGGAATTATCATCAGCTTACGTAACTTAAGCTGTTCGACAGCCTCCCGCGCGAGATTTATATGCCCGTTGTGCACGGGATTGAACGCGCCGCCGAAAATCCCCGTTTTTATCAACTCAGCCAAGCTCGATCACCCACTTTTTAGGATCTTTATTCTGCCGCCACAGCACGAACTTCCGCCCGATTACCGCGACAACCTCCGCGCCGAGCTTCGGGGCAATCAAATCCGCCGCCTCGCGCGCCGTGTATTCGCAGCTCTCCTGAACGCCGATTTTAATCAGTTCCCGTGCGGTTATCGCCTTGCCGAGCTGATTTATGATCTCGTCCGAAATACCCTGTTTTCCGATAAAAAATATCGCGTCATAGCCCTGCGCTATCGAGCGCAGGTGCGCCCTCTGTTTACTTGTTATCATTAAACCTCTCCTTAATCGTATCCTTAAGTTTTTCCAACGCTTGTGCGCGGTGCGAAATGCGGTTCTTCTCGTCCTCGCCGATTGTCGCCATACTATCGGTGTCATTCAGCATAAAAATCGGGTCGTAGCCGAATCCGCCGTTTCCAACCGACTCGTGCCCGATAAATCCGCTTACCGTACCGTTTACGTGATATTCCTCGTCCTCGGAGAGCTTTAGGCAAATTGAGCACACGAACCGCGCCCCGCGTTCCCCATAGGGAACGTTCTCCATCTCGCGCAGGACCTTGTCGCAGCGGTCTTTATCGGTGGCATTTTCTCCCGCGTATCGAGCCGAATACACACCCGGCGCGCCGTTCAGGCTCTCGATTTCCAAGCCGCTGTCGTCCGCGATTACGGGAGATTTCGTTGCCGCGAACACTGCTTGCGCCTTGATTTGCGCGTTCCGCTCGAACGTGTCGCCGTCCTCAACAATTTCATCCGTGAACCCTGCCTCGCGCATTGAAATTACCTCGAACCCGAAGCCGTCCAACAGCTCCTTAAACTCGCGGATTTTTCCCTTATTATTAGATGCGATTATTAACTGCATATCTTTAATCCTCACTCAAACAGCGCGTTCACATAATCCTCGGGAACGAACGGCTGCAAATCGTCAATCTGTTCGCCCACACCGACCAACTTAACCGAAAGATTCAGCTCATTCTTTATCGGGATAATAATTCCGCCCTTTGCCGTGCCGTCTAGCTTTGTAAGCACGATTCCCGTAATATCTGCCGATTCGGAGAAAAGCCGCGCTTGATTCACCGCGTTCTGACCTGTTGTCGCGTCCAACACGAGCAGAGTTTCCACGCTCGCGTCCGGCAACTCCCTAGCGATAACACGCGCAATTTTCTTCAGCTCCTCCATCAGGTTTTTATTGTTATGAAGCCGTCCCGCGGTATCGCACAGCACGATATCCGCGCCGCGCGCC
>CAMWMN010000016.1 GCA_947175385.1 uncultured Clostridia bacterium
CGATTCTTGTGAGTGTCGTGTGATTGCATATGTTTATAAGATACATATATTGTAATAATTATACAAGAATATGACAAACAAATTCGCAAAAAACTTGGAAAATGATTGTCTTTTAACTCTAAAGGCAACAAAAAGCGGCGGAGGACTACCCCCCGCCGCTTTTTAATTGCCTAATCAAATCCTTGACGTTCACCGCCGCGATTATGGTTTTGCCTTGGAAGATTACCGCCCTATCGCGAACAAGCTCCGTGACGGTGTACTTCGTGGAGTACACGAAACCCGCGAGCTTTCCGCCGTCATAGGTTTTCGCACCCTGATTTGCAAATCCAAAACCACGTGGACTTTCGTCCGCGTTCGCTAAGCGATGCTACACACCGCTGCGCGGTATTCCGCATCGCTTGCGTTTTGGATTTGCCTGCTTCGCCATTAACTTGTATAAACTATCCCGTCTCTGCCGACTATCCCCTTAAACCGCATTACATAACGGCTTATTGAGGTGTCGGCAGGATTTGAGACGGGCTGTCCGAATGTTCGGATAAAACCCATTTTCTCCATTTCCTTGTCGATAACGGCGGCGATACATTACGGCATTGCCGCAGATCTGTTTTTGTGAAATCACTTTACTGGCTTGTCAAAAAGCCGCAATATATTCGGTGTGCAATCTTCCCTTTGCCTTTTAAGGATATTCAAATAAAAAACGCTCATAGCAGCATTGATTGTATTGCTATGAGCGTTTTAAATTTTCTATTCAAAATGGCTCTTATTCAAATTTCCTGTCATACAGAAGCGCCGCTATAAGTACAACGAAACATGAACCCGCGTTGTGCACGAGCGCACCGGTGGTCGGATTGAGTATTCCCGTAACGGAAAGGATTATCGCCACAAAATTTATGCACATGGAAAGCATTATTGCGAATTTTATAGTATTTACCGTTGCGTTGGATAGCCGCTTCAAATATGGTATTTTGGATATATCATCACTCATAAGCGCGATATCCGCGGACTCAACAGCAATATCGCTGCCCATGCTTCCCATTGCAGTGCCAACGTCCGCAAGCTTCAACGCGGGTGCGTCGTTCACTCCATCGCCAATCATACATACTATGTTGCCTTCCTTTTGAAGTCTGGCAATGCTTTCGACCTTATGTTCAGGCAAAAGGTCAGCGTAGACGTTCTCAATGCCAAGCCGTTTTGCAAAATAGTCCGCGACCATTTTGTTATCGCCCGTTAAAAGAACTGTCTTTGTGTTAATCGCGGAGAGCTTCTTTATTACCTCCGCGGCTTCCAGACGAGGTACGTCGGACAGCGCGACGATCCCAATACATACATTGTTTTCGGCAATAATGATCGAAGCCTTTCCCTGCAAGCGCAGCCTTTCAAGCTCGGTTCTCACATCGTCATTTATTGATACACCGTTTTCGTTCATATATTTCTCGTTGCCGCAATACAGCGCGCGTTCGTTGACCTCGGCGGTAATTCCTTTTCCCGCGGACATTTTAAAATTATTGCACTCGCCAAGCTCGACAGACTGTTCTTTTGCGTACTCAACTATCGCTTTTCCTAACGGGTGTTCGCTCTTGGATTCTGCGGAGGCTGCAAGCATCAGCAGATCGTTTTCGCTTAACGAACCATCAAACGAGATGATGTCGCTTACCTTTAATTTTCCGTATGTCAATGTTCCGGTCTTATCAAAGGCGATCATATTCACCTTTCCCATTTTTTCGAGGGCTTCTCCGGATTTGATAATTACACCGTGCTTTGTCGCTTGACCTATCGCCGCCATAATTGAAGTGGGAGTTGCCAGAACCAGCGCGCAAGGACAGAACACAACAAGCACCGTTACCGCGCGAACTATATCCTTTGTTACGATAAGCGTTATAATGGCGATAAGCAGAGCAACGGGAACCAGCCAGCTTGCGCATTTATCCGCGATTCTCTGCGCGGGAGCTTGTTTGTTTTCGGCATCCCGAACCATTTTTATCAGCTTTTGAAGCGAGCTGTCCTCGCCTACCCGTGTAGCTTTTATGTCGATGGAACCAAAACGGTTCATTGTTCCGCAGAATACGCTTTCACCGACTGTCTTGTCAACCGGAAGAGATTCTCCGGTCATAATTGATTGATCAACGGAGGTCTCGCCGGATAATATCACGCCGTCAACAGGAATGGTTTCACCAGGAAGTATTCTCAGAATATCCTCCTTTTGGATATCTTCTGCGTCTATCATCTCTTCCTTATCGCCCGATATTCTACGTCCCTGCCTAGGCGCAAGACCTATCAGTTTCTTCAAGCCTTTCTTGGCTCTCTCGGTCGTCATATCCTCAAGAATAGCACCGATTGCCATTATGAACGCAACTTCTCCAGCAGCAAAAAGGTCGTTTATTGCTATCGCGGCAAACATTGCTATCGTTATCAGAAGCGCTGACGAGATCTTACTGATACCTTTATTATGTATAATTCTCCAAACCGACAAATATAAAAGAGGGATTCCGCTTACTATGACCGTTGCCCAAGCCGGATCGACCGGGAAAGCAACATTGCATTTTGACAGCACAAGACTGATTACAAGAAATACTCCGCCAACTATCGTCATTGGCAAGCCCGCTAAAAAATCGTTTATCTTTTTCATATTATTCGCCCTTTCTCTTGACAAATTAAATAAAGTGTGGTACAATATATACGTTACCGAACATATTGTTTGATTTTATTATATGACTTAAAACGGATAAAGTCAATGATCAAATTGTTCAAAATGTAAGTTATCGAACATTTTGCCGAATTTGTACCGGAGGAATTTTTATGGACAGACGTCAGCAGAAAACACGGATAGCTATTTTTCAAGCATTTACAAAATTGCTGGAAAGTAAAAGATATAGCAATATCACGGTTCAAGAGATAATAGACGAAGCAAATATCGGAAGAAGTACATTTTATGCGCATTTTGAAACCAAGGACGAGCTGCTCAGGGCATTATGCTCCGATATATTTCAGCACATTTTTTCGGATAATCCCGCAAATGAGGGAACTCACGATTTTTCGGGAGCCGACAGCGGATTAAAAGCAAAGCTCACACATATACTCCACCATCTGTACGACAGCCGCCGCGAAATACAAAGCATTTTGAACTGCGAAAGCGGCGAGCTTTTTATGGTACATTTTAAAGAATATTTGTGCGTACTTTTCGAGAAATATCTGTTTGAAATAAAATCGCAAGCGCCAAAGGAGTTTATATTGAAGTATCTGTCCGGAAGCTTTTCCGAAACGGTAAAGTGGTGGCTGTCCGAAAAGACTAAGTATCAGCCGCGCGAGATCGCGGAATATTTTACTTCGTTTATTTCATTGTAATTTTTACCCCGGCTCACATTGAATGTTATCTTTGACTGGTAGAATGAGATTGGTTGTGCCGAATTAACTCGCGAACTAAAGCAACATCGCATAATGCGATTGTAAATTATAGCGAAATTCAGCGTCTGCTCCTCGTTGTCGGAAACGAACCCGTCCAGAATCGGCGAATACTCCTCCTCAGAAAGCCCGAGTGCTGTGAGTTTAGCCGCCGCCTTGGTGCGATTCAGCAAACGGAGATTCTCCGCTTTAGCCTTGTTTGCCTCCTCAATGAGTGCGTTCAGTTTTTCCTCCTGCGAGAGCTTTTCACGCTCCGCCGCGTCGAACTTGTCCGCCTTTTCCTTGAGAGATTTGTTGTCGTCTTTCAGCTTGTTCAGCTCGTTGTGATGGGAGCTGAGCAATGTGGAAATCTGCTCGTCGGTCGCTTCGGGGAACAACTTCCTGATTTCATCTCTTGTCATATGTACCTCCTACGCTATTTGTCGGATAACTCCGAAATAAAAAAAGAGCCAACGCTCCTACGGTAATTCCATAGGAATGTTGGCTCAAAGGCTCTAAATAAGCTATTCACTTGTAATTATTATACCACGCTTATTTGCGTTTGTCAAGAGTTTTTTGCAAGCGCGCACAAAATTTTTTCGAGGGGAAAAACAGCACCTTGCTTTCTGTGCAAGGTGCATAATAATATTCAAGAATCAAAGCGTTCCGCGTTTTATCGCGGCTTCTTTTTGCTTCAGATAACGCTCGTAGGATTCCTTGACCTCTTTCGGAGCGTCATTGTGAATCACAATATCACCGTTTTCAACATGCCAGTACCTTCTGTCTTTAGACCACAAAGAATCAAGTCTTGTCATTATTCCAACGCCCCCTTAAGCAACTTTACAAATTCCGATGAATACTCGTTAGGCTCAGTATAATGCACACTAAGCATTTCAGGGATTAATTCATCAAAACACCTTCGATCATTGTTCTTGAAATACGAGCTTCCGGAATATACCGACACGTTAGTAAGCAACATGGTTACTGCTTCATCATCAGAAACTATCTTCCCACTTACATTATACACCGTTTGTTTGTAAATGTCAAGCCCTGTTATGCCTTTTTTCAGTTTTCCCGAGATTACGTGCCCCATCTCATGTGCGACAATGCCCGTGGCTTGATTCGCAGCGAGGAAGTTATCGACGGACAGGTTCAACTCGGTGATTTCGCGGTTTCGCAAAGCAAGGGCATTTATCCAGATTTGCTGATGATTCGCGGAAGTTTCCCCGAAGTCTCCGGGGTTCATGCGCTTCCAGCCAAGCCTAATGAAATCAGTATGTCCGAAATCCGCGCGAATCTTCGCCATAGTGTCAATTTGCGCTTTTATCAAATTGATATCGCCATCAAACGCTATGCGGTTATACAATTTGATTCCGCGCTCCTCGGCGTATTGATTAAGTTCGCGAAGTTCCTCGACGGTGTGTGGGGTTGGATTAGCTCCGTTCCAATTATTGGAAGCGTCGTTTTGGAGCTTTTCTCTTGTTCTTCTTAAACCGTGTTCCCTAGAATTTGTCAATACCTTTCCATCGTCAAATTCGAGAACGCACCGACAGTTCACCACTTCCCCCGCGGGCGCGCCGAGGGAGCTGTCATTCGGGAACATCATCTCATACCCGCCGACCGTAAACGGCATATCAAGCGGCATTCGCTGCCCGTCCACCGCCTTATGCGACGGTCTGACCCTGCTGTCCCCGAACGTTTTCCAAGTCTTGAACCGTTTGCCCTGCCGATATGTTGCGTCCATTGCCGCGAGATTGCACACAGCGTTGACCTCGGTACGGGTAACCGCCGCCGCGTGGCTGTCCGAAAACGCGAGGTTCGGCTCTCTTTGTGCGGTCTGCGTTATCCACAGCGCGAAATCGTATGCTCTGCGGTGTTTCCAAGCGTCAACAGCGGAATATGGCTCACTGCTGCCTGTTTGGACAACGCTTACTGCGGCATAAGCCACAGAGCTTTGTAGCCAAACGGCGCACTTCTTCCTTCGCGGACTCCGTCCGCGATTTCGCTGCGCGAAACCGGAAAAACTGCGCCGTGTTGATTCACTCGGATAGGTGTATTTGATTAAATCGCGTTTAGCCGCCTGTTTGGACAACGCTTACTACGGCTAACGCCGTGGAGTGCCGCAGCCAAACTGCGCACTTTTTCCTTCGCGGACTCCGTCCGCGATTTCGCTGCGCTAAACCGGAAAAACTGGGCCGAGTTGCTCCTCTCTAATGAAAAAATCTTTTTGGTCTGTAATTGCGAAAGGTCAATAAATTTGCTTAAATTTGCGTTAAATCTCGCAAAAAATGTATGCAAAACTTTCTTGTAAGAGTATGTTTAGTATATCGCTGCGAAGTCTGCGCGCGGCGAAATACTAAACAGGCTCTAAAGATTTTCTTCTCCCCAGCGTTTCATGTGTTCTAAAATCGGAATAAAGCTAATCCCCAATTCGGTAAGGGAATATTCAACGTGCGGCGGCACTTCTCCAAAATCATGCCGAGTAATAAATCCGTCCGATTCAAGCTCGCGCAGTTGTTTTGTAAGGCTTGATTCCGTAATATCTGCAATATGCTTACGCAATCCCCCAAAACGACAAACATTCTCAAAAGAAATGTAATACAAAATTTCGATTTTCCACTTGCCGCCGAGAATTTTTTGCAGTGCCGAAACAGTTGGACAACGCTTTATCGATTCTTGAGTTTTCTTCATATTACCATCCCCCAATTATATTATATCACAACAATCAGTAAAAATCAAGGTATATCAAAATTTACATATACTTCAAAAAAGTACAGTACTTGAAAATAACGAGTGAATAAGCTAAAATACTTATAAAGGAGATGATCATATTGCATTACACAGGAACGATTTGGCGACCGCCATACGAAGCAAGATCGCTTTTGTTGGAAATAACGGCGGGGTGTACTCACCACAAATGCAAATTCTGTACGCTTTATAACGATCTGCCGTTTAATTTCAGAATGTCGTCAATCAAGGACATTGAGTCGGATCTTCTTGAGCTGCAAACGGCACTTTGTGATCCAATATCAAAGATAACTTCAAGCATGACAGGGAATAAGCCTTTTACGGCTGATCGAGTTTTTCTCACGGGTGCAAATCCGTTTGTGCTGTCTTACGGCAAATTATCGGAGATAGCAGCACTTATCCACAGATATTTGCCTTTTATCAAGACAATAGGTTCATTTGCGAGAATAACAGACATATCCTCAAAGACTGATGATGAACTTTCAAATCTCTCCGATATGGGATATGACGCGCTTACGATCGGTATCGAAACAGGCGATGACAAGGCTTTGGAGTTTATGAAAAAAGGATATGTTTCCGCAGATATCATCAAGCAATGTAGCCGCTTGGATAAGGCGGGAATTCGTTATAGTTTTTTCTATCTTGCGGGAATCAGCGGTGTGGGGCGCGGTGAGGTCGGCGCAAAATTTACTGCTGATGTGTGTAACCAACTCAATCCGATTTTGATAGGGGCAAATATGCTGACGGTATATCCCGATTCGGCACTTTTCAACGAAATAAAAAACGGCAACTGGCGTGAGGAAAGCGAGCTTGAAAAGTATATAGAAATCAGAACATTGATAGAACATCTGAAAATCGAAACCAGCGTTGCGGCAATGGGTTCATCAAATGCTTTTCATTTTCAAGCAGATATTCCAAGGGGTAAGGAAAAACTGCTTGCTTTTCTTAATAAAATAATCAATAACGTGAGTGAAGGGGAACTGATGGCATATAGAAAAAACGTTAAGCATCTGTGATCGTTCAACTTTCAACCTTGCCCATTTTGATATATTCTGCGGTATAATAAGCACAAAGCGCTTATTATACCTTTTTGTCCACGCGCATACGACCACCGAAATCCTTATCGTTATCCGACAGCAAGAGCGGAGCAACCGTCAATTCCGCTTCGAGCCGTTTCAGCATCCGGTTTTGGTGATTTTCACTATATGCCCTACAAATCTTTTGTTGATTTCGCTGAAAATCCAATCTTTACGTTATTTTATGCCCTCTAAGCCAAAGTTTTATGCTATAATATAAATATAGGAATATAACAGAAAGCGAGGGTATACTTATGTTCATCTCAAAAATAAATGTGAAGTATATTTCAATTGCAATTGCGGCGGCAATGGCGGCTGCAGTTACCTTGGTGTTTGCGGCAAAACATTCCGCAACGGCGGAAACGCCACCTCACCAAGACCATGACGTTGGCTTGACAGCGTGGGCGGACAGTACCACCCTCCCGACAAGCGGAAGCTACTATCTTTCGGAAGATGTGAACCTGTCAACAACAATAACATTGGACGGCGACCTTACGCTGTGCTTGAACGGGCATGAGATAAGCGGAACAAAAACCAAATTTAATGTGGCGAGCGGTCACACCTTAAACATTTGCGATTGCACCGAGAACGAAGAGAATATCGGAAAATTGACGGGGACGACAGATGACTCCGCTGTGATCGTTAATGGCGGTACTCTTAATTTGTACGGCGGCGAGATCTCGGAAAACAAAATAACAGCAAACAGCAAAAACGGCGGCGGTGTTAAAGTCCAAGATTACGGTATTTTTAATATGTACGGCGGCAAGATAGCGGAAAACAGCGCATCAATCTTCGGCGGTCGGGGCGGCGGAGTATACATAGAAAACAGCAGCACATTTGAAATGTACGATGGCACAATCGATTTCAACAGCGCAGCGAATGGTGGCGGCGTTTATGTTATGTCCCTTTCCGAATTTACAATGCATGGCGGCACGATTTCGAACAACAATGCTGCCTCTACTGACAACTCAGGTGGCGGCGGCGGAGTATATGTCGGGGATCGTTCCACGTTCACAATGGAAGACGGCGGAATCTCGGAAAACACCGCGATTAACAGCAGTGGCGGTGGTGTAAATGTTGATACATCTGCTATGTTTATAATGGAAAGCGGCACGATTTCTGGCAACACGGCAAAAAACGGCGGCGGTGTTTATGCCCGACCATCAACTAATACGGGTAGTCTTGTTAAGTTTGAAATGAGCGGCGGTGAAATTTCGGGCAACACCGCAAGCCAAAACGGCGGCGGAGTACATACCGAGGCAGGCGCTAATTTCGAAATGAAAGGCGGCACGATTTCGAACAACACCGCAAGCCAAAACGGCGGCGGTGTGGCTGCCACTCAATCTACCAATTTCATAATGACCGGCGGCACGATTTCAAAGAACAAAGCAGATGCTAACGATTATAGCTCCGGTAACGGAGGCGGTGTATATGTCAGCGGTGCTACGTTCAAAATGGAGGATGGCACGATTTCGTACAACGAAGCAGAAAATTCCCGAGGTACAAACTTTGGTAACGGCGGCGGTGTATGTGCCGCTCAAAGTGCCGTATTCACAATGAGCGGCGGCACGATTTCGCATAATAAATCTTTTGCCACTGTTACTAACAACGATCACATGGCAGGCGGTGGCGGTGTATATGTCGGGGGAAGTTCCACGTTCGAAATGAGCGGCGAAAGCAAGATTGATCATAACACCGCAGCGACCAGCGGCGGTGGTGTAAATGTTGATATAACGGCTAAGTTTACAATGGAAAGCGGCACGATTTCCGAAAACGAGGCACAATACGGCGGCGGTGTTTATTCCAAATCGTATATGCTTAATTCTATTGCTACTATGTTTACAATGAACGGCGGTGAAATCTCGAACAACGCTGCAGGCAAAAGCGGCGGCGGAGTATGTGTCGAGTATGGCTATTTTGAAATGTACGGCGGTGAAATTTCGAACAACACCGCAACAGAAAACGGCGGCGGTGTAAATGTCGGCGGCGGTTTTGCTAACGGTCTAAGTACCTTTTTCAAAATGAGCGACAGCATAATTTCGAACAACAAGGCAGAAAGCGGCAACGGCGGCGGCATATGGATATCGGTTAGTAACCCGGATACGACAATAGAAAACGGCAATGTCTTGGGCAACATCGCAAAGAACGGCGGCGGTGTATGGATTGGAAGTAACACTATAAAGATTACCGGCAGCACGATTTCCGGCAACACCGCAACAGAAAACGGCGGCGGTGTATGTGTTAATAACAGTAGCGGTTTGAATATTAACAACGGCGTCACGATTTCCGGCAACACTGCAAACCAAAACGGCGGCGGTGTATATATAGGCAGTACCGGCGCACCTACCATGATGAATGGCGGCACGATTTCCGGCAACACCGCAAACCAAAACGGCGGCGGTGTATATCTTAAAAACGGTACTTTTGTAATAAACAGCGGCACGAACAAAGTTTCGGAAAACAAGACAATCGGCAACGGCGGCGGCATATATTATTATGACGGCATGTTTGTAATTAACAGCGCTGCCAATATAACCGACAACCATAAGACTACCAAGATCAAAAGCAACACAGATACCGCTAACAATGTTTATCTTCCCGATGATAAAACCATCACAATAGGCAATTTTGACACCACTAATTCGAGGATAGGCATTACCATTGAAAATCCTCCCGAAAGCTGCTCTGCAATACTTTCGCCTCCTGTTCCGGTAACAGATGGTTGTAGGAGTGATATAAGCAGCAATTTCATATCAGACAATGAAGACTGCAGCGTGATTTATCAAAGTGAAGTGTACCTGTTCGGTCCGCACCAGTGGGAAGGCGATATTACAGAACCGACATGCACAGAGAATGGTGAAATGGATGTTACCTGCACAGATGACTACTGCGTTACCTACTTAATGTCCGGTCAAACCCAACGAGCGTCCAAGAAGACGGAGATACCCGCAACAGGGCATAATTGGGGTGATTGGGAAACCGATGAAAATAATCATTGGAAAACCTGCCAAAACGGCTGCGGAACACAAAGTGAAGAAGACGGTGAGCACACGTGGGACAATGACGGCAATGGCGTAGTTATGACACCAGCAACTACCACCTCAACGGGTGTGAGAACCTATACCTGCACAGTTTGCCAATATCAGAAAACGGAAGATATACCCAAGCTCGAAAACAGCGACCCGGGCAACAGCACCACGAGCAACAGTACCCCGAGTGGAGGCGGCGGAACGCGTCCGATTGAAAGCACTCCAAGCGAGAGCAAACCGAGTGAAAGCACTCCGACAGAGAGCAGCGAAACTCCTTCCGAAAGCAGCGATCCCACACCAAGCGAGAGCGATTCCTCGAGCGATGAAAGCAGTTCTGCTCCGAGTGAAATCGCGCCGCCCATAAGCGATAATCCCCCAACGGGAATTGCGGTTTCAATGTTACCTGTGGCTACGCTGCTGACAATTTTAACAATTGCTGCCAAGCGGAAACACACAAAGAAATAACAGTTATCCCGAACAACTGTAACAGTTGTTCGGGATTATCTTTCAATTTTATATTACAGTTGTCTTGTATTCAATGGCGGAGTATTCGTTCATTATGTTGTTCCCACTAAAATCAACAAGCCGCTGAAAAGGTTTTGCCGCCGGGAGGCAAAACCCGGCGGCAAGAAATGAGGTTAATCAATTAGGAGTTGTCTGAATTAAAAATGTCCTCAGGCACCTGCAAACAGGCTCTTATCTTTGTTTAAGAACAAATTGGCTTGTGAGGTTCTGAAGTGCGGTCGCTTGACCGGTGAGTTCCTCAGAGGAAGACGCGGACTGCTCGGCGGTAGCCGAGTTGGTCTGAACCACGGACGAAATTTGGTCTACGCCCGTGTTCACTTGTTCAATCATCGTTGCTTGCTCGGTGGAAGCTGTCCAAATGTCATTGATCAGTTTGATTGTCTGATTTGTAACGTCAACGGAAGAATTAAGCGCCTCTGCGGTTTCTTCAACAATATGCGAACCGCTTTCAACCGCTTGAATGGTTTGCTGAATGAGTTCGGTCGTATCGGTGGCAGCCTCTGCCGACTTGGACGCAAGGTTTCTTACCTCGTCCGCAACAACGGCAAAGCCCTTGCCCGCAGTACCCGCTCTCGCAGCCTCAATAGCGGCATTAAGCGCGAGAATGTTGGTCTGAAACGCAATGTCCTCTATCGTCTTGATAATGTTCGAGATCTCGTTCGATTTATCGGAAATGTTGTTCATTGCAGTAACCATTTCCTTCATATGCTTGTTTGAAAGCGACATCTTTTCGCCCGCTTGATTCGCCTTTTGGTTAGCCTCTTCGGCGCTTCGGGCGTTAGTGTCAACCTTATCTTTAAGCGTTGAGATAATGCTTGCAAGCTCTTGGATAGAGGAGGCCTGTTCGGCGGTTCCCGACGCAAGAGATGTAGCTCCGTTGGAAATCTGCGCAGCGCCTTGATTAACGTTTTCGGCAGAAATATCGATCTGCTGCATAGTATCCGACAGTCCGTATGCAAGGCTGTTCAGCGCTTCGATTATGCTTACGAAATCTCCGTTGAACTCAATCTGTTGGCGAATGTTAAAGTCACCGTCCGCAAACTGTTTGCAGAGTCGCGAAATTTCAACGATATAATCGTTTAGTGAGTGTATTGTGATGTTTATCGAGTTCGCAAGCTGACCTGTTTCATCATCGGACGTGTGATTAACGCTGACATTAAGGCTGCCCGAAGCCACGGCGTTCATAACGTCAACCGTTTCCTTAATCGGGTTTGCAATGCCGTTTGCGGTGACAATACAGATAACAACCGCAAACGCAATAACAGCAAGACCTAAAACAATCGTAATAACGATAGCGGAAATTGTTCCGCTCATCCACTCATTAGACTCGGTTGTAACTCCAATTACCCAACCATCCGTACCGCCGATCCGCGAATAAGCGAGGTATCTGCTGACACCGCCGCCGCTGACTTTACCGTATACGGCACTGTTGGAGTCGGCCATTGAAATTGCCTGTATTTCAAGCCCGCTGCGGCAGTCATACTCGGTATTGTCCTTGTGAGTATGATTGACGTTGTTCATTCCCTCATCAACGTATTTCTGATCCATACAGGCGATATATGTGCCGTTTTCGTCCATAATGTAGGTTTTGCCCGACTGACCTACGGTGATTTCTTCAATAATGTCGTGGAGCATAGAGCCATCGATACCGAAATAAACAACGCCGATAAGTTTACCGTCATTGCGACCGCCTTCTTTAATGGGAGCGCAGAAGTATATGATAGGTCTTCCGACGACGTCCTGCGGACCAAACACAAATTCCTCGTTTTTCATGCCCTTTATATAGCAATGGTCGGTTCTGTAATCGATTATGTCATCGAGAGTTTCGTATCCCCAACCGTCCTTGTCAATATAACCGCGTTCGGAGAAACCATAAGTATCGGCTCTTTCCTGCAGAAGCTCAAGCTTCTGTTCTACGGTGAAATCCTCGCCCATACGCGGATCCATACCAATCTCCTTGACGATCGCGACATAACGGGACAAGTAGTTCTGCATACGCACGCTTGTCTGAAGCGCAAGCTCCGAGAGCGTAGTTTCAAGCGTTTCTTGCGTGCTTTTGAAGTTCAGAACGCCGCCTAAAATGCCGATTGCGGCAATGCCGATGACAACTACCGACAAAATTCGCCAAAGCAGCTTGCCTTTAACAGTCTTCAGAGTTTTCATATCATGACCTCTTTCCTTGGAGTTTTAGTTATACCGTTTGTTGTTAGGTATAGCTTACGAAACCGAAAAATCATTTCAAGCAACTACGCGTTTTTTTTAAGTATAACAAAAAAAAGCCCAATTTTCAAGAAAAATCACTTAAATAACCAAAAAATCACTTGATTGACATATATCGTCCGACATAACTCTCAAGATTATGCACGTTTGAGTAGTTTTTGCGATACACTTCATGAAAATAAAAAAACGGGAGAACATTTGCGATCTCTCGCTTTTTATTTCTGTGTAAAGATTTTCATTTCAGTCTTACAGAGAAAACAAGAAATTCCCAACGAGCGTTTCATTGGGAATTGACTGCGCGGGTACCGCGCTGTGATTCACTGACAAAAAAGATTATTTCATAAGAGAAGAGCAACCCCCGCACAGTTTTTGCGTATTTTGCGCGAAGCGCAAAATCGAATTGCCATTAGGGCAATTCGAGCAAAAAGTGCGCTAGCAAAGAGCGTTTGCGGTTCACCAACGGCGAGCCGCAAATGCCTTTGCGCCATATGAAATGCCCCTACGCTTTGCGTAGGGGCATTTCATATGGTTGGGATAGTTGGATTCGAACCAACGGAATGACAGAGTCAAAGTCTGTTGCCTTACCACTTGGCTATATCCCAATATATGTAAGAGGCTAGAGGTAAGAATTTTTCATCTTACATCTAACCTCTTACCGCTGAAAAATGGGGTGGGTAGTGGGAATCGAACCCACGATCTTCAGGACCACAATCTGACGCCTTAACCGACTGGGCTATACCCACCATGTGGAAATTAGAAATTTGAGAGGTAGGAAAACACGCGTTCTAATCTCTTACATCTAAATCTCTAACCTCTAATTGGTACGCCATGAGGGATTCGAACCTTCGACCTACCGCTTAGAAGGCGGTTGCTCTATCCAACTGAGCTAATGACGCGCATAGGGCAATGCCGTAGGCGAATGCCAAACAAATAAACAAAATCCACCGAGAAACGGCGGAAATGGAGCGGGTGATGGGAATCGAACCCACGCGGCCAGCTTGGAAGGCTGGAATTCTACCATTGAACTACACCCGCGATTCAATGCTTTATTATTATACCATACTTTTACGGATTTGTCAAGGGGTTTTTTATAATTTTTTAATTTTTTATCAAATTTTGTCTAAGAGCCTGTTTAGCATCTCTCTGCACGCGTCTCGCTTGCAGCTTTTCCGCCATACTTAGGCAATTTTTCTTGAAGTACATACAGTACATCAGCAAAAAATTGCCGTCGTCTGGCGAAAAATCTGCTGCGCAATCTACGCACATCGAGATACTAAACAGGCTCTAAAGCCGCTCGAAATGCATATAACCTTGCGGCCCCCGCTTGCAATGGGGAGAACCACCGTTACATCGATATCTCCTTACTTTTCCTTATTGTTTATGCGGTCAACAAAGGTCTGCGCATCGTTCAGAATCTTATCGTACTTGGTGTCGCCGCTTGAGATCACACTCTTAAAGAACGACAGCAGCTTTTTGTTGGAGTCCTGACCCATAACGCGCCGCGCGACATATTCATGAGCCGCCGACAGCTCGGAATTATCCATGACCGCGATGGCAAAATCCACAAAACGCTTTGTATCGGTAAACTGCAGATAGTTGCACGCCGTAACAATGCTTGAGTAGTAATTCGGAGATACGATGATCTCCCCGTTGCACTCCACATCGCCGGCAAGCAAACAATTGAGCTGCGCATCAGAAAGGCTGTCGATTGCGTAAGCGGAGCTTATCATCTCGCTGTCGGGCATCTTGTCCGCAGCGTCCAGAACGGAAAACGGAAGAACGTTGTTGCTCACGGATTTGCGCCGCATTGTGCCAAGCTTGGCAATCAGCGTGTTGAAATTCCGCGGCTTGTATTCTGCTCTGCCCTCGATAAGCATTTTAAGCATCTCTTTCGGAATGTTGGCGAGCGGGAGCTTTACAGACGCGCTGCGGAAACCCGTCACGCCCTCGCTTACGGGAACAGGCTCCTCGGGTTCGGGGGTTGGCGCAGGTGCTTTTGTCTGCTTCTCGATATTCTCGGGATTTTCGGAATCCTCCTCTGTTTCCTCGGCGGGAGCGGTTTTAACGGGCTGTACTGGCGCTTTCACGGAGATTAAATCGGTGTAAGGCTCGGTAATCTTCTCGATGACCGCGCAAGTAAATGGAACTCCCCTGTCGGTACAGGAAACCGCGCTGTGATGTCCCTTAAGCAGCACGGAATGCAGCCCCGACAGATGATACGCGATACCAAGAACACGCCGGGTTTTCGCCGAATCATCGGTAGTCATCTTGGTGCGAGCTTGGAAATAATCCAGCGGCTGACTGGGAATCAGAAAGCACGGCTTATACGCGCGGTTGCCGATAACACGACTGTGCTCCGCCGTTCCCTGAATCTCGTGCGAGATGTTATATGCGCCCCAAAAGAAATTTCCGCTACCATCGGTGGGGTAATAATCCGACAGATAAGCGACATAAACTCCATCCTGAAGTACGCCGAAAATGTCCTTAAGCGCGGAGCTGAGTGATTCTCCCTCATTGAGCTTCTTGTAACCAATGCCTATTGCCTCATTGATTTTCGGCTCATATCCCTGAAATCCCGGGCAAAACGAAATCAGCTTGTCGCTTTGCTTATTGCCGAAATTCGGCGCAATAAGACTGATAATTGGATCGTTGCCTATGTAAAACAGGCGCGTAAGAGCACTCGCGCTGTTTTCGATATGCCCGGCGCAACAAGTGCCGATAATGCCATCGCCGTTGCGCACGGACACCAACAGCACGCTCTTTCCGTTAATATCAACGATCTCCGACTTTATTTCAGCCGCCAAGATTTCTCAACTCCTTATCTAAATTAGCAAATTCCAAAACGCACAAAATAAAATCGCTTTGCTATTTTATTTCGTGCTTGCCAAGCGAGCCGCATCATCGCGCTGCGATGACGCGCCACGCTTGCATTTGGAATTTGCACTAATCACCAAAAACTTGATACGAATTATAACGTTCCGAATTTGCATTTCACCCCTATCACTTGACAAGGGTTATTCATTACCGTTTGTGCTCGCTTGCGAGATTTAACGCTGCTCCAGATGGAGCGCGATTATATCGGCAATTCCGCTTACCATCTTTTTCTCGAATGCCTTTTTGGGAATATATGCCAACGGTAATTTTCCTTTATACAATATAAACATCTTATCCGACTCGACAAAATAATCCACCACTTCCCAAGGAACCAAATCACGGCTCTCATAGGTGCTGCTCTCGCACGCGGCAAATCCCTGATGGCTCACAACAAACGTAATCGGCTGCCGCGAGGCAATATCCCCGTCAGCCAGCGACTTGAACCGCGCGCGGGCAATCGCATGGGTGATTATGTACACCAAAAGCACGGTGATTCCGCCCGCCGCCAACGAAATCGGAATGAAATACAAGAAATTATCACGCGTAATGCCGATAGTGAAATGCAAAATCCCCATCACAATCAACGCAATCAGGATAGCAATAAGCCACAGCAGCTTCACCAATTTAATGTTCAACAGCATTATGAATGCCGCCGCAGTGTCACCCTCGTCCAACAAGCCCTCGCCCTTGTACACGTTCTTACCCATGGAACGCTCCTCGTACAGCAGTTTCATCGGAATCATTCTTTGCTCGTGGGCGTAGCCGAAACCAAATTCTTTCTGCCTGCACTCGATTATCGCAATTGCGCGCAGCAACTCCTCCTCGCTGCCGAACATCTTATTCGACACAGTAAACGTTCTGTTCCCCGCTGTTATCGTAATATCGCGCCGCATAACCGCCGCGGACTTGACCTGCTCCCAACTGTAAACCGCCGGAACATCGGAGCTTAGCTCATAAACGGCGAAAACCCCGCCGAATACATATGTATTGCCTCTCTTGTCATCACTTGCGCGCGCGGACTTCAAATCCCGAAACGCCATTTCAATCACCCTTTATCTTAATTTGCAAATTGATTTTAATAGCAAATCACAAACCGTCGCGTTTTGAATTTGCGTACACTCTTAAATATAATCTATTTCTATTATAACATACTTTTCCGAAAAAATAAAGGGGTTTATGTTGATTTTGTGAATTTTTTTGCAAAAAAGCAAAAGCAGGAAATCCGAAGATTCCCTGCCCTGTTCTTTTAATGAACTACCGCCTTGCCGTAGGGTGCAATATAAAACCCGGTACGCAACAGGGTGGGTAAGATCGCCCAACGTTTTCACGCTCCCGCCAACCGCAAGGAGATCCTTGCGCGAGGTCTGCAATCCGCCGCCGGAGTCGAAATCCCTTTAATTAATTGTTGGATCATAATGGCACACGTATGCGAACAAAGCAGTAATAATTTGTACAGTTTTCGGAGGTTTATTCGTCCTCCTCATCGCCCTCTTCGGCGAACCGTTCGAGAAACAAATTGCCAATCTCTTCATATTCGTTGTCATCGTCAATCGTACCAAAAGAAATCCCGTCCTCCTCAAAGGACTGCTTGAGCACCACAAAGCTGTCATCGTCATCTTTCACGGGAATTACCGCGTGATAAATCACGCCGTTATGCTCCATACTGTCGATAAGCTCAAACTTAACAGACTCTCCATTTTCATCGCTCAACTCGAAACAGCCATTCTCATCGGTGATGTTTTCAATCGCGTTGACCCCTTGCCGGGCAATCATCATATCCAGAGCATCATTAAACTCTTTGGGGTTTTCAACAGGCACAAGCTCGATTTCGCCCAGTTCGTCAACCTTTTCCTTCTCCACCATCATATGGCAGTGCGTGTCCGGAATACCGTCCTCATCGCACTTTATCAGCGCGTGATATACAACTCCGTTTATTTCGACTTGATCCACATCAAGAAACCAACGATTTTCATCGGATACGCGAAGCTCGATCAATTTAGCGTCCTTGTTCATAAAAACTCCCTCAAAGAAAAATCACAATCTAAAATTATTATACACCAAACACGTTTTTTTGTCAAGAGGGATTTAGCGGGAAAATGCCCCAATCGGGGGTTTTCACGAAATATCGTTGAAAATCGCCAAAACCAAGCCCAAAAATATGTACAAAATATCAATAAAAAAATTAAAAAAATCTATTGACTTTTACTAAAAAATATGGTATCATTTAATCAAGGAACAGAGAAACCGAAGGCAAGCCGAGAGGTCGGTACGGAATCTCTAATCCAAATTCACCGAAAGGAGAACGGTCCGATGGAAACTTAAGTTCGGGTTCTGAGCGAAGGCTTGGTAGAGTCTAACTCATCACTTACGAAAGGGAGTTATTCCAATGGGTTGTTAAACTCACGGCGAAAAAATTCAGCTAATTGCAGAAAGGCGGGCGAATCCAATGGAAAGTGAAGAACCTTTTTACAAATTGTCTGCGGAGTCGCTGTCCGCTCGGAAGTGACGGTTGAATAAAGGGCGACGGTTTGCACAGATGCGCGATGACATCTGAAAGTGCAAAAATCCGCCGAAACGAGGGCGTTTATGCCGATAAAACCGCACAGGGCGCAGATAACGCAGATTCCTTACCGCGTAATGCGTTTACATATATTACAATGGTATGATCGTTTAACGCGTTAAATTTTATCTGAAAGGAATGAGTCCGATGTCCGGAAAAATTTGCTCAACACACAAATTTTGATAAGGAGTACGGTCCAATGTAATATCTGTTATCAAGCGAAATTTTTAATTGAATATAATCAAATTCCCCCGATGAGTGTCGGGGGAATTTTTGTATACGTGTAACTCTGCCGATGACGGGGTAATACACAAATAGGTGTTTATTTGCTGAGAAGCATTCTGTCGTTATCCAATTCATCGCCGGAGATTTCGGCGAAACGGTGAAGCAGTCCCTCAACGGTGAGGTTCTTTTTCTCCTCGCCGCTTACATCAAGGATAATCTTGCCATTATTCATCATAATCAAGCGGTTTCCGTGAACGATCGCATCTTTCATATTGTGAGTAACCATCATCGCGGTGAGGTGCTGCTCGCCGATGATCTTCTCGGAGATTTCCAACACTTTGGCGGCGGTTTTCGGGTCGAGAGCTGCGGTATGCTCGTCCAAAAGCAGGATTTTCGGCTGCTGCAGCGTTGCCATCAGCAGCGTGAGTGCCTGTCGCTGACCGCCGGACAGCAGCCCAACCTTAGCGGTGAGCCTATGCTCCAAGCCGAGATTCAGCGCGGAAAGCAGCTCGCGGTACATTTTGCGCTCCTTCTCGCGGATTCCCCACGCGAGAGTGCGCGGCTTTCCGCGGCGATACGCCAACGCGAGGTTCTCCTCAATATTCATACTCGCAGCCGTGCCCATCATCGGATCTTGAAACACTCGTCCGATAAACTTCGCGCGCTTGTGCTCCGGCAGAGTGGTAACATCTGTGCCATTAATTTCGATTTTGCCGGAATCTATGCCCCAGACGCCCGCAACGGCATTAAGCATTGTGGACTTCCCCGCGCCGTTTCCGCCGATTACGGTCGCGAA
Source organism: uncultured Clostridia bacterium (assembly GCA_947175385.1). Taxonomy (GTDB): domain Bacteria; phylum Bacillota; class Clostridia; order Oscillospirales; family Ruminococcaceae; genus CAG-115. The sequence continues at coordinate 19,432 of CAMWMN010000016.1, forward strand.
ATCTCCCTCCTCAAGCCGCAGGGAAACGCCGTTTAGGGCGTGCTTTTCGTTGATTGTTCCGGGATTGAAAATCTTATGGATGTTTTTGATTTCAAGCATCGTCAAACCTCCTTATTATCCGCTTGTGCTTTCAACACAGCAGCCCTCTTTTTGCCTTTGGTGATTTTGACGAAGAAATCCTTGATAAGCGGCAGCGACAAGCAAATCGCCACAGTAATCGCCGTAAACAGCTTCAGGTCGTTTGCGTTCATTCCCGCTTTCATAACCAATGCAATAATGATTCGGTAAATAACCGCACCAACAGGCAGCGCGATAAGGTTTCGTTTGAAGGTCTTCTTGCCAATAATTACCTCACCTATGATCAACGACGCAAGACCAATAACAATCGAACCTATACCCATACTGATGTCGGAATATGTCTGATATTGCCCGATAAGCGCGCCGGAAAGAGCCACTAACCCATTTGATAGCATAAGGCATATTATAATCATAATTGAGGTGTTTATCCCCTGAGCGCGCACCATTTTAGGATTGCTTCCCGTCGCGCGTATCGCCGAGCCAAGCTCCGTACCGAAAAACCAATACATAATCATCGACACGACAATCATAAACACAATTCCAACCAGCATTGCCGCAAAATTCTTGCTTGTAATAAGATCCAAAAGCCACGCATTGGACGCGCTCTTGTCATACTCACCTACCGCATTTTTAAGGAGATTCATTACAGGCGTAAAGACTGTATCAACGCTTTTGCTGCCCATTGACGGCAGAGGGATATTGGACTTTCCCATAACCCGCAGATTTATTGAATAGCATGCCGTCATAGTAAGTATTCCCGCCAGCAGCGCGGGGATTTTCAGCTTGGTATGAAGAATTCCGGTTATAAATCCGCCAACCAGTCCGCCCGCAATTGAAATCAATGTTGCCAGCCACGCGTTAACACCGCTTGTAACCAGCACTGCCGCAATCGCGCCTCCTGTGGTAAACGTTCCCTCAACAGTCAGATCCGCAATATCGAGAATCCTATAAGTCAGATGAACTCCGAGCGCGAAAACTCCCCAAAGCAGTCCCAAAGCCACTGCGCCTAAAATTATATCAGCCATTTGCATTTTCCTTTCGGCAGATTAAGGCAACACCGCACGAAAGTTGTGCGGTGTTGCCTTAAAATGTGGGGCAGAATCAAAAGTCTGCTTCTGCCCCACACTGTTCGGATTTATTATTCCGCGCTTGCTGTCTTGACCACAAAGTCCTTATACTTGTCGGGAAGCGTAATCTCCAATGCCGCAACGGCATCTTCATTGAACGCATACTCGTAGTTGGTGGACTTCTGAATCGCCATTTTGGAAATATCCGCACCCTCAAGAACTTCAACTGCCATAAGCCCCGCCTGGAAGCCAAGATCATAATAATTGATGGACAACGTGCCAAAGCCGCCATTCTCAACCATTCCGTTCTCGCCGCATATTACCGGTATTTTCTCGGTGTTGCAAACCGAGCTTACCAGCGACATCGCGGAAGCGATCTGGTTATCGGTCGGCAGATACAACGCGTCGCACTCGGTAACAATGGAGGAAACAGCCTGTTGAATATCATTTGTGTTTATAATGGTCTTTTCGGTAGTTTTAAGCCCCTTGGACTCGATATACTCTTTCGCCAGCTTGCATTGAAGCACGGAATTCTGCTCGGACGCAGTATAAACAAAACCAATAGTCTTAGTATCGGGGAACAGCTCCAGAAGCAGATCTATCTGCTCTTCAATCGGGTTCATATCGGTGGTTCCTGAAACATTTGTACCCGGATTATTGTTATCATTTACCAATCCCGCGTCCGCAAAATCCGTGATAGCCGTACCGATAATCGGAATCTCGGTGGTCTGCCCGAAGCAAGCCTGTGCTGCGGGAGTCGCAATCGCGAAAATCAAGTCCACCTTGTTCCCGACAAACTGTGTCGCAATGGTATTGAGGTTTGAGGTTTCGCCCTGACCGTTCTGATAATCGATTTTGATATTCTGTCCGTCAACATATCCCTTAGATTCCAGCGCGTCCACGAATCCTTTTTCGGACTTGTTCATAGCGGTGTGATCCATCATCTTGGAGATGCCGATGTTCAGCACCTTATCAGTGCTTGCAAGCTGGATAGAATTATCGGTACTTACATCGCCGGAACCCGGGGTACTTGATCCGCCGTTACTGCACGCTGCAAGCGAGCAAGTCATCGCTGCGGCAAGAACCGCAGTCAGAATCTTCTTGAATTTCATATTGTTCTCCTTTGGTTGTCTTTTGGAATTTAACATATTAAATTGCCTCGCGCATATCAGTCAGATACACATATTTTATTATACCACATTGCTACAAAAAAGACAACTTTATTTTTTGTAAAAATCGAATTTTTCGCGAAAGTTTGTGCAATACGCAGCGAATTCGCGCAATTTGTCGTTAAAATTTGCCGATTATGCACAAAAAAGCTCCCCAAATGGGGAGCTTGGAATTTTATTCGCTTTTTTCCTCGTTAATCACAGGTTCAGGCTCAACCGCTTTTTCGGGGAGCTTTGTGCCGCACTTGGGACAGAATGCATTGTCATTCTTTGTCTTTGCGCCGCACTTCGGGCAGGTAACCTCGCTGCGCAGCTCGTCAAGCTGAGCGGCAATCTCAGCCAGCCCCGCATAGCACTCGTCCAACTCGGCGATGTACTTGTTAAATTCCTCGTTATCCTTGTCGCCGGACTTTGACATCTGATAAATCAGTTCGCCCAACTTCTCGTATTTGTTCTTGATGTCGCTGTTCAGCGAGCTTTCTTTCATCTTCAGCTTAGAAAAGCGAACGACCTCATCGGTCTTCTTCCCCGCAGCGGAAACCGCGCTCTTGCCAGTGGAAATTACGTCATCAATAAAGCTCATTGTCAAATACCCCTTTCAAAGCACCAAATAATGGAAATCTTTTCCGAAAATTCCCTTATGTGTATTATATCACACTTTCACCAAAAATGCAAGGGATTTTTGTGGATTTTTTGTGATTATTTCGTAAAATCCACGCGAATCGCGCTTAAAATTATTACAATCCTGTCATAATTCTTGACATTTCGGAAATTTTGGTGTATAGTATAAGTATTGTATTAGTATGCGGAATATTTCTCGGAACAAAACACTCCGCGACAGAACGATTTTAGGATGGTGAATTAATCCCGATGATCAAAGAAACGTCACTTTGTATGGGCTGTATGAACGATAAGATCTATGACGGTCCGTGCAAGCTCTGCGGTTACAGCGACCTTGACCCGTGCATTCCCACGTATCTCGCCCCGAAAACCTATCTCAACGACCGCTACATCATAGGGCGGCTTTTGTCATACAATGGCGAGGGCGCAACATATATAGGCTATGATACCGCTGCGGGCGTGAAAGTTACAGTCAAGGAATTTATGCCCGATACGCTGTGCACACGCAAAAAGGGCGAAACCGAGATCGTTGTCAATCCCAACAACAGCGCGCTGTACAAAACATATCTTTCCGAGTTTGCCGACCTTAACCGCACGCTGATGAAGCTGCGCGGAATGGCGCATATCCAGACCGTTCTGGACGTGTTTTTCGAGAACAACACCTGTTACGCCGTTTTTGAGTTCATCAGCGGAATTTCGCTGAAAACCTATCTCGCGAACTCCTCGGGCGGACTGATGTGGGAACAGGTAAAGGAGCTGTTTCCACCGATTCTTACAACTATTTCCATTTTCCACGAGTCGGGATTTATCCACCGCGGAATCTCGCCGCAAACCATCTTCGTCACCGATAAAATGGAGCTTTTGCTTGCGGGATTCTGTATCACCGCGGCGCGCACCACCAATACCGAAATCGCCTGTGAAATCTTCAGCGGATATGCCTCCCCCGAGCAATACACCAACGATGTCAACGGCACATGGACGGACGTTTACGGTATCTCGTCCGTGCTGTACCGCGTTCTGACGGGCGCTGCGCCCACCGAGGCGATCGCGCGCACCAAGGGCAGTATGCTCGAGCCGATGATGATCAACCGCAATGTTCCGCCAAATGTTTCCAAGGTGATTATGCAGGGAATGCGGCTTTCGCCCGAGAACCGGATCCAGTCGATTCGCGAATTTGTGGATCTGCTGTTTGCGCCGCCGAGGTATGTTCCCGGGGAAAATTCCGCGCGCACGGAGAATGTCCGCACCTATCCGCCAGCACCGCACGAGGAAAAACGCTACCGTAAACAAAAAAAGGAAGAGCGCAAATTCTTCATTGTTTTGTGCGCGATCGGCGCGCTGCTGATTGCGTTCGCGATTGCGTTCGCGGTTACGTTCTCAGGAGCGTGCACCCCGGAGGAAACGATCTCCTCAAATAATTCAAGCGCAGCCAACTCTTCAAGCAAGCCCTCCACATCATCGGGCGAAAGCTCCGACACATCGGATACGTCCACAAGCTCCGGCGAGGAAAGCTCCGAGCCGTTTTCAAACGTTTCGACCATGGAGGTTCCCGATTTCACCAACTACCGCTACGAATCCACCGTCACAACATATACGTCAATATTTACATTCGTTCCGAATTATGTATATTCCGACACGGTTGCCGCAGGGCTTATGTACGACCAATCCATCGAGCCGGGAGAAGTTGTTCCGTTCGGCACGCAGATCAAGGTCAAAGTAAGTAAGGGGCGCAGCATAGTTCCGCTTCCCGATTTTAAGGGACAAAATGAAAACGAATATGTGGAACAGCTCACCAAGCTGAACATCAAGTACGAGATCGAAACCGAAAAAAACAATGATGTTATCAACGGCAAAATCATACGCTGCAGCAAGGAAGTCGGCGATCTGGTGGACGTTGAGAACGGCGAAACGATTACGGTCTATGTCGCAGAGAACTTCGAGGAATCCGAACCTATAAGCGACCCGGACTTCCCGCCAACGGAGGAATAACAGATGGATTTAAGCGAAATACGTGTAAAAATAGACGAAATCGACGATAAGATCCTCGATTTGTTCATCGAGCGAATGAATCTCGCCACCGAGGTTGCGAAATACAAGGCGGCGAACAATATGGTGGTGTTCCAGAGCGACCGCGAAAAGTTCATCATCGACAACGTAAAGCAGAACTCCCCCGAGGAGCTTCGGAAAAGTGCTGCATTCCTGTTTATGAACATTATGGATATATCCAAGGTTTCGCAGATCAACGCTATAACCCCGGATATTGAGATTCCATACATAACAGAAGCCAAGCCGCGACCCTCCGTAGCTGTTCAGGGAATCGAGGGCGCGTATGGTCACGTTGCCGCCAAGCAGTTGTTCCAAAGCGGTAGCATCAGCTTTTACGCGGCATTCCACGAGGTATTTGAGGCGGTGGAAAACGGCGACGTCGACTACGGAATAATCCCCGTGGAGAACAGCACCGCAGGCGAAGTTACGGTGAATATGGAGTTGCTTGAACGGCATAATGTCTATATCTGCCGCACCACGTCCGTGGAGTGCGCGCACGTTCTGGCGGCGCGAAAGGGAGTCCGCGAGGAGGACATAAAGATTATTCTCGGTCACGAACAGGCGATCCGCCAATGTGAGAACTATATCCAATCCCGCCCCGGAATCACGGTGATTCCCTATCACAATAACGCGGCGGCGGCGAAGATGGTTTCCGAAAATCCAAGCGTTGAGATGGGCTGTATCTGCTCGGCGGAGTGCGCGCAGATGCACGGGCTTTCCGCAGTCCGTCCGCAAATCGCCACAGACCCCGATAACCGCACGCGGTTTATTTGTATCGCCAAAAAACCCGAGGTCTATGACGGCGCGAACACGGTGGCAGTTTCGCTGTCGATTCCGAATATTTCGGGAGCGTTGTATCGTCTTCTTACAAAGTTCGCGGTGAACGGTCTGTCAATGACGAAAATCCAGTCCAAGCCGCTCCCGACACATATCAAGCATCAGTTTCCCGAAGATTATATGTTCTATATCGAGTTTACGGGCAGCCTGAATCAGCCTGTAATACGCAAGCTGTTGCGAAACTTCGAGGACGAGTTGAACTATTTCAAGTTCCACGGCAACTTTGACAGTGTATAGTTGGACAGTTAATGTGCCGCCTGTTGCCCTCTGTTGCGGCGCACATTAACTGTCAACTGTTAACTATACACTATCAACTGATATAAGGGGGATTTATGGTATCTGTTATTATTGTCGCGGCGGGCAATTCCACGCGAATGGGCGGTGTGAACAAGCAGCTTGAGAAAATCGCGGACACGCCCGTATTTATAATGAGCGCGCTGCGGTTCAACAAGTTGGATAAGGTGGGCGAGATTATCATTGTCGCGCCCGAGGACGAAAAAGCGCGCTATGAAAAGTTCGCGATGAACTTCGGAATCTCAAAGCTCACGGCGATTGTCGCGGGCGGAGATACGCGGTTTAAGTCCGTGAAAAATGCCCTGGAGGCAGTTTCCCCCAAGGCGGATTACATAGCTATTCACGATGGCGCGCGCCCGCTTATCGAGCGTGAGGACATAGAGAGGATATTGGCGGACGCGGAAAAGTACAACGCCGCCATTGCCGCCGTTCCCGCAACGGACACGGTTAAAATCGTTGCGTCCAACGGATTTGTGGAGTCCACCGTTCCGCGTGAGAAGCTCTACTACGCGCAGACGCCGCAAGTGTTCCAAAAAAAGCTGTATCTCTCGTGCCTGGAAAAGATTGGCTGTCAAGCCGAACAGGTTACGGACGACAGCAGTATTCTGGAGCTTGCGGGAGAATACGTGAAAGTCACAGAGGTGAAAAGTACCAATCTTAAAATCACTCACCCCGACGACCTTATTGCCGCGCAAGCAATTCACGATAACCGCCACACGGTGAAAATCATATGAGAATCGGTATCGGATACGATGTTCATCGGCTGGTCGAGGGGCGGCGGCTGATTCTATGCGGAGTGGAGATTCCGTATGAGCGCGGACTGTTGGGACACTCGGACGCAGACGTGGCGGTTCACGCGCTGATGGACGCGGTTCTCGGCGCGCTCGCGCTGGGGGACATCGGCAAGCTGTTCCCCGACAGCGACCCGCAATACAAGGGCGCGGACAGTATGAAGCTGTTGGATACGGTTATCGGTAAAATGCGTGGGAAAGGCTTTTCCCTCGGCAATCTGGACATTACGATAATCACCGAAAAGCCAAAGCTCTCGCCGTATATCGAGCAAATGCGCCAAAACCTCGCAAAAGCGTTTGACTGCGATATTTCGCAAATCTCCGTAAAGGCGACAACCGAGGAGGGCTTGGGGCTGGGCGGCGCGGGAATCGGCGCGAACGCGGCTGTTTTATTGGAATAAATACCGCACCTCGTCCATAAACTCTTCGCGCTCGTATATTTTCGAGTAGAAACCGAACACAAGGTCATAAAACTGCGAATCCGAGAGCGCGTCGAACTCCCCGAACAGAAAGCCGGGATAGCTCTTCATCGCGCTTTTCATGGATTTTGCCTTGTCAAGCTCCCCGCGGACAATTTTCGCGCAGATTTTATCGTTCCCGCAGATAATCCCCGGAATGTGCTTTACAGCCTTGTCAAAATCGTAGTCCAAAACGGGATAGATTTTCGCGAAATAGCGCTCCACGAGCCGATAGAACGCCTTATCCGCGGACTTGATTTCGCGCTTCAGCTGCGGAAGAGTTTTCGCGATCGGCTGCTTTTCGTCATTGATATGTGAAAGCGTTGCGGAAAGGTTGTCCAACAGCGGCACAAGGTTTTCGATTTCATCGCTTATGTACACCGCCTTGAGTATTAACAGCACGCGCCCAAGAGCGTTTTTCTCTGTATTCGGCACAACATCACCCCGTGGTTACAAATTTCCCCCGCTCCTCGGAACGGGGGATTGCTGTCTTGTCAATTCTCGGGAACAAGCACGGCATAATTGCCTTCATCGCGCTTGTACACAACGTTTACAGCTCCTGTTTCAGCGTTCTTGAACATAAAGAACTTGTGATCCAGAAGGTTCATCTGCAAAATCGCCTCATCCACGGTCATCGGGCGCATTTCAAACTTCTTGTAGCGGATAACCTCGTAATCCGGCTCCTCCGGCTCTGCGGTAAGTCCTTCAAACGCGTTTGCGCGCAGGATCTTCTCGACCTTGGTCTTTTGCTTGCGAATTTGGCGGATAATTCTGTCCACGGTAACATCAAGCGCGTCATTCTTATCCTTAGCGGTCTGCTCGGCACGGTAAATTATACCGTTATATTTTACGGTAAGCTCAAGGATAATCATATCGCGGCGCTCTGCCAGGGTGATTTTTGCCTCTGCCTCCTCCGGGAAAAATCTGTCCAGCTTTGTGTTCAGCTTCTTTTCCGCATACTCGTTAAACGACTGCGAAATGTTCAGCTTCTTGGCGGTAATGGTAACCTTCATAAAATCATTCCTTCCGTTTTGTAAATCGGAGCGTTAAATCAGACCTTTCCTCGGAAAAGGAAACAAAATCCAACTCGACTGCTCTATACATTTATTTTAACATATTCTATCAATTTTTGCAAGTACTTATAGTTATTTTTGGGTATTTTGCACAAATTTTTCAATGAAATTTCTATAAGTTTACAAATTCGGGCTTGCGTTTACGGAATATCGCGTATCTCTCAAATCCCGCAGATTTCAGCGTCTGCTCCGCCGAATCGAAGTCCGCAGCGATTCGAGAGCGGTCGTGCGTGTCCGAGCCTATGGTGACAATCTCGCCGCCCAGTTCCTTGTATCGTTTCAAAATCCACATATTTGGGTGAACATATCCGAGCGAATCCAAGCCCTTTGTGTTTATTTCAATCCCCTTGCCCGCGGAAATCACGGTTTTGAGTATCTCATCGAGAATCTCGCGGTAATCGAGCGGATCGTATCTTTTTTCGGGCGAATAACGCACCATATAATCCAAATGCCCCAACACATCAAAGCCGTCAAACGCTTTAACAGCCGAAAGCATACACTCAAAGTACCGCAAAATCGCGTTCTTGCCTATTTTCTCATAGTGTTCGGGATAATAAGGGTCCAAACGGTCCACAAGGTGAATAGATCCGATTACGAAATCGAAATTCCAAGCGGACGAATATTCTCGGAGCGTTTCCGCGAGATAGTCCGCAAGCCCCAGTTCCACGCCGAACAGCAATTCAAGCCCGTCCGAAAACTCCCCGCGAACACGCAGAAGCTCCTCGCGGTAAGCCCGTGTATCAAGCTGAAACTCCCCTATTGGATAGTCAAAATCCATATGCTCCGTAAGACAGAGAGTCTTTAAGCCCTTTTTTATTGCGGATTCAGCCATTTCAAAAAGCGGTTCGGTGCTGTCGGTTGAAAACGATGAGTGCGTATGTAAATCTGCGGTTATCATATTATCCCTCCGAAAGATTGTAATAATCACGGTATTCTGCGATGTTGCAAATATGGTTCTGCGAGAACGTTTCAATACCTATATCAAAGTACTTGTAACCGATTCCGTGGCGCTCATATGCGCCGCTTGAACGGAAATAGTTGTAGGAATTCCACCCCGAGTCGATCCAGATTACGCATCCGTCAATCACAGCATAATTCCACTCGTGATACCCGCCGATGTTGAGCTGTTCGGCATAAGTTACATCGCCCAATACCGCTTTGCCCTTGATGTTGTAACACTTGATTCCCTGCGCCGCGCACAGCGCCGAGGTCATATTCGAATATCCCCCGCAAACGCTGGAATGTTTTTCCAGCATATACTCCAATGATAGGCACTCCTCCGGGATTCCCGCGTCATGTGCGGGGTTATCGTAGTAGATATTGTCCGAAACCCAGCGTGAAATCGCGCGGAGCTTGTCATAATCGGAATCCAGTCCCTCGCATATCTCATCCGAAATCTCACGGATTTTATCAAGAATCGCGTTTACATCGCCGTTTTCCTTGGTGGTGACATAACGCTTTACCAACGCGGGGGCGAGATTTGTCGGGGTTTCTGTAACTTTGATGTTTTTTCGGACTATCTCATCGGGAAAAACATATGAAATCAGCTTGTCCGCCGCGCTGTACTTAAGGCGGTAGGAATCAATATGCCCACCGCTGTCGGTGATTCGCAAATCTATATAGCCGTCACAACCGGCGGAAACACCCAGCGTAATAGAAAAACCCTCAGCGTTACTTTGCGGCGCGCCGCTCTCGCCGTTATCCAGTGAGATCCATTGGATTCCCATATCCGTATCCTTACCGTAAACCGTCACATTATCGCCGTCCAGACGGATATTCACCTCGTTTAACGGGTCGCGGACAAGGCGAAAAACATTCGGCTCATCAATTGGTTCGGGAACCTGCGAAACCTCCGAGGATACAGTGGAATCGGAAACCGACTCCAAACTCGATTGAACGCTTGATTGAGAACTTGACTGAAAGCTTGACTGCTCACCGATTTCCGAACTTGATTCCGTACTTGATAAAACACTTGCGGATTCGCCGCCGTTATCACAGCCGACAAGACTCATTGCAGCGCAAATTGCCGTAAATAAACCCAATAAACGCTTTTTATTAATATGTAACAACTCCCTTTTATTCACTCAAGAAGCTTGTAAAAATCGCGATATTCCGCGCTGTCGCACATATGGTTTTGCGAAAATGCCTCAATTCCGATATCAAAGTATTCGTAACCGATTCCGCCGTAATCGTATGTACCGTCATAACGGAAATAGTTGTAGGAATTCCAGCCCGAATCAACCCAGATAACACGCCCGTCAATCACGGCATAATTCCATTCGTGATATGCCGCCGAACCGTGAGCCTCATCGTAGGTTGCCTCTCCTTGGAGAGCGTGCCCCTTTATGTTATAGCATTTGATTCCTTGAGCGGCGCACAATGCCGAAGTCATATTCGCGTAGCCGCCGCAGACGCTCGAATGCTTGTCCAGCATATATTCAAGCGATAGGCACTCTTCAGGGATTCCGGCATCGTGAGCGGGATAGTCATAATAGATGTTGTCCGAAACCCAACGCGAAATGGCGCGGAGTTTGTCATAATCGGAATCCAGACCCTCGCATATCTCGTCCGAAATCTCACGGATCTTGCCGAGAATCGCGTTTACATCGCCATTTTCCTTGGTGGTAACATAGCGTTTCACCAAAGCGGGAGCGAGAATCGGAGGATTCTCTGTGACTTCGGTGTTCTGCTGAACCGCACCCATAGGAACGACAAATGACAGCGACTTCTCCGACGCGTTGCATTTCATTCGATAGGAATACGATAATCCGCTTGCTTTAATGATATACAGGTTCACAAATTCGCCCTTATTTAAGGGAAGCTCCAGTTCACACGAAAATTCGCCCATGGAATCCGATAAATCAAAGGGTTTTCCGTAATCAGCGGTAATCCACTGTATATCAAGGTCGGTATCGTTACCATAAACTGTCACTTTATTGCCATCGAAGCGGATATTCACTTCGTTTCGCGGGTCGCGGATAAGATTGAACACATTTGTCTGTTCAATCGGTTCGGAGATTACGGGGGGTTCGGAGGATATGCCGCTTTCCGTGCTTTCGGCAGTCGAGGAAACCGATTCGGGATTCGATGAAATAATCGGCGAGGGCGCGCTGACGGAATCCCCACTACCGTAATCACAGCCCGCCAGAATCACCACAGCGCACATTACCGCCGCAAATAAACGCATATTCTTGATAAAAACAACCCCTTTCGACAACGTTTATATTATAATTATAGTACAAACGCGCCGAAAAGTCAAGGCTATTTCTTTGCCAATACCGTGACAAAGCCATTCGCCGCCGCAGAGCTTATATCCGCGCCGACAATTTCTCCGTCAATCACAATTAAATTGGCATAAATTGGTACAATTGGGTCGGTGCTGTCGTAATTTTTTATACTATATGTATATTTCATTGCGGTATAGGCGCGGTATTTCCGCAAATCAAAGCCCTGCTCTTTCTGAATAGCGTTGTATTGAGTATACGCATCGTCAAACCGCGTGGGAATGCGTATCTCGCTGACTTTATCGGGCACTGCCCCAGTATCCCACCCAAATGACTGGATATACGCGATTCGTTCGTTGTTTGTATCCCCTGGGATCCCCGCCGCACCGTTAGTCACAAGCCGTATAATCACCCACACCACTGCCGCAATAAGCAGCGCGATTCCCACAAGCGCCGCTTTCGATTTATGCTTACCTTTTGCCATAATATCCTCCCGATGACAATTAGTGATAGTTACCCAGTCTGTAAAAAAGTCATTTTTGCAAAATGAAAACCTTTATTTATGCGGTTCTCCCCGCCTGCGGCGGGGAGAACCACAGATTTATTTCTGTCGCGTATACACATCTGACGCTTC
>CAMWMN010000017.1 GCA_947175385.1 uncultured Clostridia bacterium
CTGTAATATGCTTATCAATATTAGAATAAAATGAACTTGGTGTTATCCTATCTAATCCCACAGATGAATGTGTTGTTACTTTGGAAAGATATTGTTGCCTAATATTGTCTAATGTAAAGTGCTGACGAAATGATTTGTTAGCCTGCATTATTACATCCCTCCTCCGAAAAGCGGTAAAACAATTGGAAAGACTACAATTAGAATTTTAACCAAGACACGCCAAATACATCCCCAATAATATTTTTTCCATATTTTATTCCAGACTTTATCCCTATCTTCTTTATCAAATTCAGCGACTGCACAATAATAATCGAAAGAGGTATGATTATTATATGCATTCATTAGATCGCAATATTGAATTTGCAGTTCACGAACTTCTGCAATATTATCCTTGGATAAAAATTGTAATTCAAACTCTATTTTTTGTAATAGTGTGTAATTCTCCCTAAATTGTCTTGCAGTGTCTTTAAATCTCATTGAATTAAAGAACAATATCACAGCCAACAATGAGATTGTCATAATTAAAGAAATCAAGCTTAACCAATCATTGCCAAGTACATAAGAAACAAGTGAAAAAATAATAGTAAAACATGAATAATATATATTGACAAACTGAATAAACATCTCTTTTTGTTCAAGACGTTTTTCCGCTTTTATTCGAGCTTGTCTGGTAGTCCAGACCTGATTCTTAAATTTATCAAAAAATCCTTCATCCACAATACTCACCCCTTAAATAAAAGTATTAGAGCCTTAAGTACAAATAATATAACCCTAATAATAGAGGCAAACAATCTATACAGATTATTAGTTACAATATTTCTCCAAAAGAGAAATCATGGTTTCCCATAGGCTCTAATACTTCTTTAATTATACCATAACATAACAAGAAAAGCAACCCACTTTCTCCTAAAATATAACAAAAAAATCCCTCGAAAGGGATTTATCTAATAAATTCACTGTCGTGACACAACCCGAAGCTAGCGCGTCTGCCAATTCCGCCACACCTGCGTATATAAATTCGGCAGTATTCCTCCCGAATATATAATATTATACCACACTTTTTTTTGTTTGTCAAGTACTTTTTTCAAAAAAGATAAAAATTCTCATTCTCTCAAGTTGATGAATCCCCCGGAAGTCACTTGTTTTTCCAGCTGATTATCTCCTGCTCCAGCTTGCAGTTGTTATCAAGCATAAACTTCACGATCTCCGTGAACAGCTGCCTCTCCGACATCGACTTTGCCTTAGCTATATCATTCTCTTCAAGCGGTTTGCAGTACTTTTTAAAATCGGTTAGCTCCATTATTCCCATTCTGTAAGGCTTGAAATCAATCCCCGTTTTTATCCGCAAATTATGCAGTATCAAAAATCCGTCCGGATCAATATCGCCGAAATGGAGCCACTTTTTGTGCGGATTATCCTCATATATTTTCTTAAGAAACTTGGTCTTGCAGGAATTACTGTACCCGCTGAGAAAAAGACAAAACGTATCCTCCGAGCGCACTCTGTTGAACGAGGTCAGATTTTCGATAGTCATAATAGTTCCACACGATACTGTTACGGAAGCGATGTCTTCTATGGAATCCGAACTCAAAGCAACAGGGCGGAAATATGAAAGTTCGATTTTTGTGCCGTCTTTAAAAATGATTTGACCGTTTCCTTTAAAATAGAAATATGTCGGATTTTTTACAATCATAAAATGAGACAAGATCTTTTCTTTTTTCAAGCTTTTTTCATCATCCAAAAATTCGCTTGTTTCGATCTCGCAATAGTCTTCAAGCAGTGAGCAGACCTTGTTTTTGAATTCCGTTTCAAACAGCTTGCTGTCACCGAACAGCTCAATTGATATCTCGCGCTCCAGAATCTCATCTGTATTTTTTAAAATAAATTCCAGACATTTTAAGAGCTGTTCCAGCTTTTCGCCTTGCGCAATATTCGGTAATTTAAAATCCTTAACGCGCTCAAGCTGCGCGGCGCATATTTTATCTAGTATGGGATTCCGTCCCGTAAAGCTGTTCAAAATAGTCTCTGCGTTTTTTAATTCGTCACGCTTGTCCACTGCTCCGATAAGCTCATGATAAAGCGGCTCGTTTTCCAATACCATAAAAATGCGCTCAATCACGCAGCCGCGTTTTACACATTTTACGAGCCCGGCTCTTTCGAGTTCGTCAACATCATTCTCAAACGCGGCGATCAGTGTTGTATCCGCAAAATCATCATTATATTCCGGGAAAACAGCATCGGGTTTTATATAAAAATTCTGCTGAACCTTATTATTACCCTTGAAGGTCTTGCTTTTATTATATTTATCAAGCAAAATACCGAGAATTGATTTTTGAATATCATTCGGATCTTTCAATAATATCATCTACCAATCCCTCCACTGCCTTGGTATAACGTCCAACCTCAACAAGACTTATTGTCGAGCTGATATACGAGCCGATCGACTGAATCTTATTGGGCGGTGCCGCATACAAAACCTGAAATCCGTTCAGTTCAAAATATTTTACCATTTGCTCGATCCGTTCTCCGCTTAATGCCGCGAATGCCTCATCGATCAGAGCAAGCCGCGCGCAATTTACGTTTCTCGGATAACATTGCATAAGGCTTGCCGCAAGAATAATAAAAAACGGAGTTTGCTTTTCGCCGTTGCTCGCGGAACCTTGCTTTTGAGACAGATCAAACGATTCGTTTTTGTTATTTTTTATTTCCATATCATACGCAAGATAGCTGCGGTAATCCTCAAAATCCGCCCCGGCGCTGTCCGATAAAATAATGTCCATAAATTCTTTAATGCTATTCTCGAGCGCTTCGTTTGACTCGGCAAACAGCGAAATCTGATCATTTTCGATGGGGCCCAGATGCTTCGCTATCTTGAAAAAAGCGGCTTTGTCAGAGCGCTCGTCCGCTTTGAATTTGTAAATATCGTTTCCGAACGGCAGGGTTTCAAGCTCGGCATTGATCTTGTCGATCTCGTCTCTTGCGTTTTTGATGTTTTCATTTATCTGCGCGACAAAATCCGTGATGAATGTGCTTTCAAGATTTTTGCTTGTATCTTCAAGCTTTTGCCGGATCTCCTCCGCTTTAACATTCATCAATTCGTCCTTGATCTCGCGGTAATAGCCTATATACATCTCACCGCTTTTGGAAATATCCATACCTGCGGCTTGACAGAATTTTATCTGCATAGTTTTCAAATCTTCCAATATATTCAGACGGTCCGTTTCGGCTTTTCTGATCGTGTTTTGCGAATAAAGAATACCGTCGTCGTGCCCAGAAATATGTTTATCGTATTCATCGCGGGCAGCAGTCCTGATATCCATATGCTTAAGCTCATACTCTTGAAGAACATTATGAGCATTAAAAATTTCAGCAGCAAATCCATTTATCTGATTTTCTGTATTTTTAATGTCATTTTCGCATACGGCGATATTATTGGAACGATCACGGGTCATTCCGCGCGCTCTGTTATATTCCTCATCAGCTTTTTCCAAAGCCCTGCTGAGCGCAATGAACGAGGGATCGTTTTTCAGCTTGTCAAGAGTATCTTTCACTGATTTAAGCTCCGATTTCAGATGTCCGATCTCACCAATAGCTTCAAAGTGATATTTATCGGTTTTAAAATCGGAATTATCCAAAATTGATATGATATCATTTGTCGCATTAAATCGAGCGGTCTTTTCATTCAATATCTTTTCGGCTTCCGCTCTCAACGCTTTTTTTCTGTCAAGCTCCAACCGAATAGCGTCCTCGCCTAACGTGTAATTCGTTTTTGAAAGATCCATTCTGTCCATCGAATGACCGGTTGCGCGGTATCCGTCAACGGTGATGCCGCCGGTTGAATGTTCGTGCAGATCTTTCATATCCGCGCATAAATGAATGTGATTAAACCGGTAATTAATATATTTTCTGCCCTCTAAACTTTTTACATCAAGCAGAGAAGACAGTGAAGCTGTTTTAACGCTGCTCGGTTCTATTTTGTCGGACAATATCAATCGCGGCGAATTAAGCCCCAGCGCCTTATAAGCGTCACGTGCGGCTGCCACATAATTATCATCAACGACAAGAGCATAACGGTCTCTGCCCATAAAACATTCGACCGCCTGCTGCCATTCCGGCTGAACTACCTTTGTTACAAGCTCCGCGAGAATATGGACATCGATATTCAGCCCTTGAGAACGCAGCTTGTCCTGCAATTTTTGCCTTGAATTTTCCACATCACGCGGAAACGTCCTCTTTTTGTTTTCAAGTTTTCTGATATCATTGCTTAATTCGCCGATTTCCGAGTCGTATTTGTCGATCTCTTGTTTAAGTTCAAAAGCGTTCTGCCTGAAACGCCCGGCTGCCTTTTTTATCCGGTCGTTAAACTCCAATAAAGCGGAATATTTCCGTTCCGGATCAATATTTTCATTCAGCTTTAAAAGCGTCCTGTCATCATCCGCCGAAAGTCCGAGAGCAGCGTTATTTAAAAGCGATATAACGGATCTTTGCAGCCCGGCTATGGCAGCAATCTCCTTTTCGGATCGCTTGACCGCCTCGGCGAGCTCATCGGACTTCCGCTCCAGCTCCCTGATATTGCCGTCAAAGTCCTGCTCATCATATTGCCGCTGAGCGGTATCTTTTGCTTTGAGCGCTGCCGTTTCTTTTTGTTCGAGTTCCTCAAGTTCATCGCGAAGACGCTGCAATCTTAAATTTTCGTTTTCCAGCTTGCTTTGATGCAAGGCTTTTAATATTTCTTTTGATTTTAAATCCTGATAATAGCCGATGTATTGCTTTATTTCAGCGTTTCTGCAAGCCTTTTCATAAACAAGATTTTCCTCCTCAAGCTTTTCGAGCATTTCCTTCTGCTTGATGATACCGTTGTACTTGTTTTTTAGCTCGTCAAATCTTTGTCTGCCCTCGCGGATCTGTTCAATTGCCTTTACGGGTTTTTCAGCAAGAACGCTCTCGCGGATAAACGCGTTTATATCTTTTTCGGGCTTTATCGCCATCATTCTAAGCAGCTTACCGGAATACTCGGAGCCATTGCAGTTCTTTAGCCCCAGCGCCCGCAAAACCTGATCAACGCCGTTGGACTGATTCAGAAAAAAATTATTTTTGAGCCTTTCGCCTTTAACGCAAAGCCCAGACTTTACAGTCGGGATAATTTTTTTATCCCTGCGGATAAAAAAATTAAAATCTTCAATAGCCGCGTCTTTCTTTACAAACCAATACGGCTTTACGGTAATATCGTCCGGTGATTCGATATAAACTCCCGTCACAAACCGTGTGTTTTCAAGCTCCGAAAAAAATTCAAGGGCGACATAGCTGACGATCGCTCCGGATCTTAGAAATCTGTTGCCGCTCGTGCTTTTTGTATCGCCGCGGACATAAGCGAGCACGGTTCTTTCCTTATCGTCGGCAGCTTTGTTAAACTGCTTGCAGCCCGTGACAGCATAAATTACCGCGTCAAGTATAGTGGATTTACCAATGCCGTTTGCTCCGGCAAACAACACGGATTTGTTGATCATAATTGTTTCGGCGGCAAACCGCGACCAATTTACAAGCAATATTTTTTCAAGAGATTTTCTTTGGATCTTATTACTCATTGATCGTTCTCCTCATCATCATTTTCCGTCTCAATATCACTTGTTTTTTGGCTCTTGAACTTCGGTATGACAGCTGTAACAAACGTCTTAAAATCTTCACCCGACAAGCAAAATTGCAGTGATGAAAACAATTTTATATTACAATCGTGATCGGTAACTTTTCCGCTTACTTTTATCAGATCAAAATCCTCAAAACGTTCAAGCGCACTCTGCATTTTGTTTTTATCTATTTTATCTCTGTATCCCAAGCGTTCGATCTCCATATCGAGCTCATTTTTTTGAATAATTAATGCCCCGAGACCGCCGGAAGTCATTTTGTTTTCGTAAATAAGCCACAAAGCGCACAGCACCACGCTTTCATATAGCTTTAATTTAAGCCTGTTTGTGCCGATTCCGCCGTTTTCATCATCGGAATTATTTACAAGCATTGCAACTCCGGCAGATTCATCGGCGGCGACATCGTAGCCGATGATCTGAAGATAATCACCGAAAAGGGCGAGATTTCTTGTAATAAAAAAGAAATCGCTTCTTGAACCCGCGTCCTTTTCTTTAACAATAAAAGTTGTTTTTAAAAGCTTTCGGCAAATTCTTTGAAATCTGATCTTGTCCGCCGAGATCAGATTTGAATATCTTTCCGTGAAGTCCATTTAACACTCACTTTCTGCTGATAACGAAATCATGTATCGCAAATTTTCCGTTTTCGATAAAACCGTCCCGGACTTCTATATCAAATCCGTTCTGCACAGCATAAGCCGCGGCGGATACAGCCGCCAGCAGGTCCTCATGCCTTATCATTGGAATATCAACCGCTGAGATCTGCTGTTTATTCCCCATAAGTGTAAAAACGTATTTTTTCATCTTATCCTTTGAATACGGATCCAACGCCTCCTTAAGCTGCTCCTCACGGGCGCGGTTTATATCGTCCTCGGAAAGCTCGACATCATCCGTTGCTTCGGCGCGCTCGATCATACGTCTTGATTTCGGGGAAGAAAGAGATTTTTTATCAATATGGGTCTGCGTATAAAAATTAAACAACACATCAGAGTCAAGCGGCAACTCCATATCGGGATCCTCACCGAATTCCTCGATCAGAAATTTCATAGTCTGTTCAACATATCCGCCCATATCCTCATCGTGATTGAGAAGAAATCTCGCCCGTCCGATCGCAAGCGTCAAATAAACATTTATTTTATGTTTGATATCGCTCATTATTTTATCGTAATCGTCGGACAAAAATCTTGATGTCGCCGAAAACATTTTGTCAACCGTCTCGACTGCATCATTTTCATCCGAAAGATCTTCTTCGCAATAACATCCGGCGACAATGCTTTCATAATACTTATCGCTTTTGATTTCTGTCAGCATTTCGTGTATTCTAGTTCTGTAAATATGAACATTCTGCTGTTTTACAAGCCGGGAATATTCCTTGATAAAGTCGCCGTCACAATAAGAGATCAGATTATCGGTAAGGCTTTGAAGCGTTTCTTCCTTTACGGTTTTTTCAATTATTGAACGAATAGATGTGGACAATTTTTTCAAAGAATTAGCGAGCCGTTTTGCGTTTTTGTGAACCTCTTTAAGAGCAAAAACGTATGGATCATTTTCCCATTGCTCGCGGTTATTAAGTGTGTTGTAGATCACATAAATATAAGATGAATATTCTTCCTTGGGCGGTTTTATCAGCCTTTGCAAAAATTCCGCAAGAGCTATTCCGTTATCGGTCATAGTGATCTGCCGTTCATAGGTCGTGCTGTCGGTTTCTTCCTCGATCCAGCGTGATTCGGCAAGCTTCCGCAATATTGCGCTCGCGTAATTATCTGTGGTTTTATATTCCTCGGCAGGATCAATATGTTCATCACGCAGGTATCCCAGAACGGTATCCTTGATCGCTTGACGTGAAATCTTGTAGGATACCTCGTGTTCAAAAAGATCGTATATTTTCAGCAGCACATCGGAATAGATCCGATTGTTGCTTTCGCCGGAAAGCGGATTGAAAAAGTTGTTATTGATAACATCAAATAAATTCATTTCCGATCATCCCCCGGTTTGCAGTGATCATTATATAACAAAACAGCCCCTAATGGGGCTTAACCAAATATTTAAATATGTACCCTGTCGTGACGCAACCCGAAGCTAGCACGTCTGCCAATTCCGCCACATCTGCATATTTAAAATTTCAGATTTTTACTCGGCTGAAATACCCGAGAAACCCTTTCGGATTCTATATCAAAACGGAAGTTTCGCTTTAATCAAAATAAAAACCCTGTCGTGACATGACCCGAAGCTAGCGCGTCTGCCAATTCTAAACCAACTTGTTGGTTTAGTACATCTGCATATTAAAATTCAGTAATCTCTACTGAACATATATTATACCACATTATTTTTGATTTGTCAAGTACTTTTTTAAAAAACTGTATAAATTTTGATTAACCACTAACAAAACCGCCGAGAGGTTCATATATAGTTCCACAATAGGAACTCATTCTTCGTATATTCCCTTCCCGAATCAATATGCGGCAGACAGGTGTTTGGTTTTGTCAATCTGAGGTTTACCATTTGTGTCACCGCAGCCGCCCGCAAGCAGCATACCTTTATCATGAAATCCAATATAGTTGACTAATGTAAACTTGTAGTACGACACCGCCTGTTCAAACGTCCAGAAGAAGTCATCAGCTGCCGCCATAAGCAATGCGCAGTCCTTTTCGGGATATTGTTCATATCTACCTAGCGGCGGATTCTTATCCTCCTCGGCAATACAGTAAAGTCTTTCGATAAACGCCTTTATGCGAGATGATATAGTCCAAAAGTAAAGCGGAGAAGCAAATACAAGCAAATCGGCTGTCAAGATTTTCGGAACCATTTCGTTGAAGCCGTCCTTTTGTACACATTGCTTTCCGTATCGGCAAACATTACAGCCAAGACACCCTTTAACCTCATTCTTGATGAGCGATATGATCTCAACCTCATGCCCCGCATCATCAGCACTTTTGGCGAATGCTTTTACAAGCTGATCGGTATTTCCGTTAGGACGTCCACCGCCTTGAATAATCAAAATTTTCTTCATATGTAAACTCCCATAAAATTAAAAAAGCCCCATAAGGGATCTCAAATATTTCAATGAAATCACTGTCATGACGCAACCCGAAGCTAACGCATATGCCGATTCAAAACCAACTTGTTTGTTTAGTACATCTGCATGTTAGAGATTCAGATATATGGAGGTTAGATCAAGAACCACATATCTAATTAGTTATTGTATCACACATCTTACGAATTGTCAAGTACTTTTTCAAAAATTTTCAAATTTTTTGAGTCGATAACATAAAACAAGTTAAGGCAACACCGCACAATTGCAGAACTACTTTTGTAGTTATTATGCGGTGTTGCCTATAAAAACCGCGGCAATGCCCATACATTGCCGCGATTCCAATTATTTATTTTTTCTTCTTGGTAGATGTGGTTTCCTCGGGTTCAGGCTCAGGAGTTTTGTATTCCGTAATCTTTACGGATTCAATGATTATGTCATCTGTCGGGCGCGAAATCTCGCCTAAGTTGTTCATAGTCACATTTGATTCTGAGATTTTATCCAGTACGTCCAATCCCTCAAAAACCTGCCCAAATACGGTATAACCGCCGTCCCACAGCGGATAGCCGCCTGTTGTCGCGTATTTCTCGGTAACTTTCTCGGTCGCTTTGGAAACCATTTCCGCGAGATTTTTGTAGTATGTTTCCTGTGCGGTGAGCTGAGCGTATTTCGGGTCGGTATCTTCAAGACCCTCCTTGTCGGAGGCGAATCCCGATGCAAGTTCAAGAGCCTTTTCGGAGGAAATCTTTGTCAAATCGATCTGCTTTTTGCAGTTCACGATATAAAACTGCGTTGAATTTTCGCCGTTTACGTTTGCGTAGCCCAGCGCGCCGTAGAAATTCCGCGCGTTGACGCTCGTTTCAATCGGGAATGTGCCGTTTGTTCCAACAGCTGCGTCGCCGCCTGTTCCATCGCCGTTCAGCGAGCCGCCCTGAATGAACGCATCTTTCATTACACGGTGGATTTTCAGCCCGTCATAGTAACCCTGTTCGGCAAGTTTAATGAAGTTATCCACACCGGTCGGCGCAATATCGGGGAACAGCTTTGCTTTCATTGTTCCATAGCCCTCAATGGTTATCTCGGCAATTTTGTCGCCGTCCTTAAACGTCAACTCTGTGCCCACATTTCCGGACTCTCCGCTGCCCTTGCACCCGGTAAACAGCAGGCATATCGCCAATCCAATACACGGAAAAACATTTTTCAGTTTCATAATGATTTACCCCCGTTTTATTGATTTATCGCTCATCAACAGGCTCGGAAGCCGTGGAATCGCCGGAGCTGCCTGCCGGCTCTGTGCCGTCATAAGCCGTAACCGTGACATTCTTGATAATAATCGGAACAACGGGCTTGGATACTTCTTTTCTGCCATTATCTCCGACCATCACTTCCGAAAGCGCGTCCAGAACATCAAAGCCCTCGAAAACCTGTCCGAAAACAGTGTAATTGCCATCGAGGTAATACACACCGCCCTCTTCAGTGTATTTCTTGGTGATTTCGTCCGTCATACCATTAACCCAATCGAGCTGATTTTGCAGATACTGAACATTCTGACGCGCGGTTTCAGCTTTTGCGGTATCGCCATCGTCCTCCGCCTGTTTGATTGCTAGTTTACCTTGTTCTATCTGATTCTTGTACACTTCCGGGTCAAACTCGGTTTTTATGTCATTGGGCTTCTTGTTATTGACAATGTAGAACTGCGTGGAGTTCATTCCGCCCGAGTTCGCGTAGCACAGCGCTCCATAGAAATTCCGCGCGTTCTGAGCTGTTTCGATACCGAATTCTCCATCTTTTACCATCGCGTCCTTGGAGGAAGCGCCATCGCCGGTTTTCGAGCCGCCCTGAATCATAAAGTCCTTCATCACGCGGTGGATTTTCAAACCATTATAGAATCCTGCGTCACAGAGCTTTTGGAAGTTCTCCACACCCAACGGAGCAGCCTCGGGGAACAGCACCGCCTTGATCGTGCCGTAATCCTCAATTTCAAAGGTCGCGATAAGGTCGCCCTCCTTTGGAGTTACGGGCTTGACATTTCCCTCGAATCCCTTGATCTCACGCGGCTTAGAGCTTGTAATTCCAACCTCTTCATTGGTGGGAATGCTCGTTTCCCCAGAACTTGTGCTGTCCGTGGAAGAGGGGGAATTTACGAAATTTCCGGGAGTCGAGATTTCCGAATCACCGGAGCTTGTGGAATTATCGCACGCGGCGAGCAGCGAAATCGCCGCCAGAATACCGCAAATCAGAGCTTTTTTACTTGTTTTCATAGTTATCAAAATCCTTTCTGTTATTGTGTGGAGCTGTTATTTTCGGATTCCTCGTGAACATACGGCGGAAAATCCTCAACCTCGTCACCCGATTTGAACTCGGAGATCTTCACGCTTTTGATGTGATGAATCTCGGTCACAAGCCCCGTTTCCGAATCTGCGGGGATATTCGTGAGTTTTTCTACCACGTCAAATCCCTTGTATGTCTGCCCGAATACGGTAGCCTGTCCCGCGAAACCGAACACTCCGCCGTACTCGTAAAACTTGTCAAGCAGCGTATTCACTTTGTTCTGCGTTTCTTCCTCGCTGAACTTCCAGGTGTTGCCCTTAAGCTCGTCAATCGCAGACTTTGTGAGGTTTTCCTTGTCCACGTTGCACATAAACCACCGTGCGTCGCTTTTTCCTTCCACTTCGGAATAGGACATCAAAGCCCCGCGGAACGGCCATATCTCAGCGGAAAGCTCATTTTCAATCAATTCGCTTTCGTTTTCAAGTCCGGTGAATTTCCCGTCCCCCATCGAATATCCCGCCGTCAGGAACAGAGTATCGGGGTAAACCGTTGGAATGGGGATATTATCGTATTTTCCCTCTTTCGCGAGATTTATGAACTTATCCACAGTATTCGGCGCATATTCGGGGAATAATTTCACACGTATCTCGCCCATATCGGTGTCGATTATCGCGATGGTATCTCCGGGTTTCGGAGTCTGAAGCTGTGGAAAGTCCATAGTCATCTCGCCGAAATCGTACTTTTCCAGTCCATATTTACGAGACCTGCACCCCGTCAGCGTTATCGCCAATACTGCCGCCAAAATCGCAGCTGTAAACTTCCTCAAAAACACATCACCTTACGCTTTCTTTACGACCGTGCCTTGGCGGGTTTCCTCAACAATGTAGCCCAGCGCGGTGATTTTATCGCGAAGCTCGTCCGCCAACGCGAAATCCTTTGCCTTGCGCGCTGCCTTGCGCTGTTCGATAAGCCCCGTGACCTCGGCAGGAATCTCATCATCCATTTTGCCGTACATCAGCCCGAGAACACCCGTCAGAGTGTTGAACTCATCGAGATATGTTTTCACATCACCCTTGGTGATCTCCGAGGAGGAGAGCGCGGTGTTAATTTTCCTTACCAGCTCGAACACTGCCGAGATTCCGTCCGCCGTGTTGAAATCATCGTCCATTGCAGTGACGAACGCGTCCCGCGCGGATTTTACAATCTCAAGAGCCGCCGCCGAGGGTTCGCCGTCTTTAGCGGATTCCAACGCTCTGTTCATCGCGTCGCGGCAGGTGTACAGCCGCGTCAAAGCCGCCTTGCAGCTTTCAATTACCTCTATTGTGTAGTTAAGCTGTCCGCGGTAATGCACGGAGAGCAGCATAAACCGAATCGGCTCATAGCCGAACTTTGCCGCCATATCACGCACGAGGAAGAAGTTTCCCGCAGATTTGGACATCTTTTTGTTATCCACGTTCAACATTCCGTTATGCATCCAGATATTGGCGAGTGCGCAGCCCGTTGCGCACTCGCTTTGGGCGATTTCATTCTCGTGGTGCGGAAAAATCAAGTCGCTTCCGCCACCGTGAATATCGATCGTATCGCCAATGTAATGCCGCGACATCGCCGAGCACTCGATATGCCAACCCGGACGTCCTTTTCCGAACGGCGAATCCCAATACGGCTCGCCGGGCTTTGCGGCTTTCCACACCGCGAAATCCATCGGG
Organism: uncultured Clostridia bacterium; assembly: GCA_947175385.1. Lineage (GTDB taxonomy): Bacteria > Bacillota > Clostridia > Oscillospirales > Ruminococcaceae > CAG-115. The sequence goes on from CAMWMN010000017.1 coordinate 12,648, forward strand.
TCGCGCTTTTTCTCACCGACTTCGATTCTCGCGCCCGCTTTAAGGTCGTCCAGAGGCTGGTGCGACAGCTTTCCGTATTCCGGGAATTTAGACGCTTCAAAGTACACATCGCCGTCCGCCTCATACGCGTAACCCTTGTCCACAAGCGTCTTGACAATATCGATGATGATTTCCATATTCTCGGTTACTTTCGGGTGAACATCGGCGTCGCGAACGTTCAGCCCCTGCGCGTCCGTGAAGTACTCCTTGATTGCGTTCTCGGAAACCTCTGAGGCGGTTTTGCCAAGCTCGTTGGCTTTCTTGATTATCTTGTCGTCCACATCGGTGAAGTTCTGCACATAGAACACCCGATACCCGCGGAACTCCAGATATCGCCGCAGTGTGTCAAACACGCACAGTTGGCGGGCATTTCCTATGTGAATCAGGTTATATACAGTTGGTCCGCAGCAGTAAATTTTCACCGTGCCGGAAGTAACGGGAACAAGCTCTTCCTTTCGTCTTGTCATTGTGTTGTAGATTTGCATTGCTTTTCCTCCGTTTTTTTGATAATAATATGTATAACGTGAACAGTCAGTTCACCGAATGGGATCATCTTGAATATTATCTGCGGTGAGCCGCTTTTTAATCTCCTCAAGTTCGTTGGTGAGCCTGTCGATCTGCATTTGCTGTTCGCAGATAAGCTGCGACACGGGGTCGGGAATATGAACCTGATCGAGGTCGCTGTTATTCACGCGGACACCGTTTATACGAACGATTCTAGCGGGAACGCCCACCGCCGTACAGTTGGGCGGAACCTCCTCCAGAACCACGGCATTTGCGGCAATTTTGGAGTTGTCGCCGATTTTGAACGGTCCGAGAACCCTTGCGCCCGCGCCGACCATAACGTTGTTTCCGAGGGTAGGGTGACGCTTGCCGAGGTCTTTTCCCGTGCCGCCGAGGGTTACGTTCTGATACAGTGTGCAGTTGTCGCCGATTTCGGTGGTTTCGCCGATTACAACGCCCGCTCCGTGGTCAATAAACAGACCCTTTCCTATTTTTGCGCCAGGGTGAATTTCAATCCCCGTTTTATGGCGCGAATGTTGGGAAATCCATCGCGCAATAAAGAAATGCCCGCGCTCGTGAAACCAGTGCGCTATGCGGTAGCTTCTCACCGCCCGAAACGACGGGTACAGGAAGATAACCTCCCACGCGCTTCGCACAGCGGGATCGCGGGCTTTTATGGACGCAATTTCCTCTTTTAGCTTGTCAAACATTAATTCGCCCTCACAATTAATAAGGCTTTTCAGCGGTTCTCCAGTTTGGGGAGAGCCGTGATAAAATAAAGTCACTACTTAACATCTTATTATAACATATTTTTCGGGGAATTTCAAGCCCCTATCCCCGAAAATTTCGTGAAATTTTACATAATCATTGTGAGAAGCAGCGCAAGAATCAGTCCGTTGTCTGCTTTTTCGCTTTGAAGTATAAAAATCACCATCAGAATCAACAGCATATCGCGGTCGATCCCGCGCGGTTTAGGGGGATTCGCCGTCTGTTCATGCGCGGGCTTACGCGGCACGGAGCATTGCTTCTCGGAGCATTTCTGTTTTGTATGTGGCTCAAAGCGTTTTTTCTCGGGACGTTCCGAATTTGCGGAATCCCTTTCGTTATGTGCTTTTACGGATTGGTACAGCGGCGTTTGCGCCGAGTTCCACACCATTTGAATCCCCCTTTCCTTACAACAGTTTGTTCAGAAAACCGCCGTCACGCAGCAGCGGCAGCACCGAAAACAGCTTCATCATTCTCAGCGCCGAGTCGATTTTCGGACGGTTCTCCTCGCGCAGCAACGGCTTTAGCGCCATAAGAAAGCGTTCGCTGTCGTTGGGCTGATTCAGTGCTTCAAACACCGAAAGCAGCTTGATCAGCATTTCGGGGTCTAATCCCGAAAACAGACCGCCGTCCTCCGAACCGCTGTCAGACGTTTCGTAGCTGTTCGCGGAATCCGAATCGTTGTCCTCCGTCAGCGCACGGAGAATGTCTTCAATATTGTCCATGCGCTCACCTCCGATTACTTTTTGTTCAGGATCCGCATCATTTCCTCGGGATTAGACGCGGATTTCAGCTTGTTCATAAGCTCCTTGTTCTGGAGAACCATTTTCAGCTTTTCCTTGTCCGCTTTGGACAAATTCGCGGAAAGCCCCTTGATATCGCCCTTCTCCAACGAGGATTTCAGCTTTTCCGGTGATGTGCCGAGCTTTCCGCTGGCTGCGTTGATGAGCTTCTCAAAATTGTTCTTATCCATAATTATTCCTCCCAATAAAAAATTTCCAAAAACCTCTTTATTTTTTTTGGGGAATGTGCTATAATGATAATATACGGCTTTTGGATAACGATGCAGAAAGGCGAGTGACTATGAAGATTTTGGTAGTTGCGGATACCCACAAGAATTATGCCGCGCTGAAAGCGGCAATTGATAAGAATCTCGATGCGGATATGCTGATTCACCTTGGTGATGGTGAACACGAATTTGCCGATGTCAACACGCTTTACCCTCAGATGCCTATGGTTTATGTAGGCGGAAACTGCGATTTCAACCAACACAAAACCACCCACATTGTCCATGCCTGCGGATACAAGATTTTCTGCTGCCACGGGCACACGATGGGCGTTCACGATGGGTTGGAGCTGTTGGTCAGCACTGCCAAACGGGAAGGCTGCAAAATCGCGCTGTTCGGGCACACGCACCTTTACCGCACCGAGATAGTTGACGGTGTTTTCGTGATGAATCCCGGAAGTCTTGACAGCCCGCGAAATCACAATAAGCCCACATTCGGGGTAATCGAGCTGTCCGAAACGGGCGACATCAAGATGAACATCATGGCGATGGAGCCGAAGTAATCCGCAATATTCTATGCAAAACCTAATATACTTAGAAGAGGTCGACAGCACGAATAACTATCTCAAGGCGCGCTGTAATGGGCTTGCGGACGGCACGGCGGTTACCGCGAAAATCCAGACGGCGGGGCGCGGAAGGCGCGGTCATAACTGGTTCGCGAATGAGGGAATGCTCCCGCTGTCGATTTTGCTGAAGAATCCCCCGGACTGCGATACCTTGACAGCCCGCGTTGGACTTGCGGTCTGTGACGCAATCGGCGAAACGCTCGAAAATCCGCCGCAAGTTTGTTTGAAGTGGGCGAATGACGTAATCGTTGCCAATCGCAAGGTCTGTGGTATTCTATGCGAGAGTGTCTTTTTTGGTGACTGCCGAAATGTAATTTGCGGAATCGGAATCAATATCTCGCAAAGCGAGGATTTTTTCCGCGCGCAAAATCTTCCGCACGCGGGTTCGCTGTTGTCGCTTACCGGGCAGGCTCCCGACAGGGAGGAGCTGCTTAAATCAGTGGTGGAGGCGGTGAAGATCCGTGCGGCAATGCCATTCGCGAATTGCTATGATGAGTACAAAAAACGTTTGGTGAATCTCGGACTCTCCGTGCGGATCATTTCCCCCAACGGCGAACGAATCGCAACCGCTGTGGACGTTGCCCCGAACGGTTTTCTGATTTGCCGCGATGAGGGCGGGGAATTTTCGGTAAGTTCGGGAGAGGTTTCGGTGCGTGGATTGGACGGTTATGTATGAGTAAGGAAATCGAGAACGAATTTAAGATAATGCTCACCAAAGCGGAATATGAGCAGATTCTCGCGATGTACGAGTTTGACAAGATAGTCCAGACCAACCACTATTTCGATACGGACGAATTGGAAATGTCCGCAAAGCACACAACGGTGCGGGTTCGGGAGTTGGGTGACAAGTACTTCCTGCAAGTAAAGCTCCCGACCGAGGTTAGATACTCGCGCGTGGAGTTCTGCGAAGAACTTGATGGGATTTCCGAATCCATATCATCAAAGCGCCTGAAATCCCTTACCGGCGCGGACTTCCCCGATGTTTGCCGATTGGGAACGCTCAAAACCACGCGGAATATCCACAAGTTTGACGGTGGGGAAATCGACCTCGATTGTAGCGAGTACTTTGATGTTATTGACTATGAGTTGGAAATCGAGTTTTCGGACGAGTTAAAAGCGCGCGCGGTTCTGGACGAAATCCGCGCAAGAATCGGGATTCAGCCCTCCGCCGAGGTTTGTAGCGGAAAGCTCCATCGGTTTCTCGCAAGGTTTAAGGAGAGCACTTGACAAGTTCGCATAAATGTGATATAATGAATTTGAAACCGGTATACGGTTTTGAATTTTTTTATTATAATTCAGGGGGATTTATGAAGATTATCAATGAGGCGAACGAAAAGTTCAAGGGTATGCAGGACGAGATTTGCGATTTTCTGTTTGATTTTCTGCGGAAGATTAACGAGATAGAAGAGAGTACCTATAAGCGCAGTGTTGAACTCCAAAAAAACAAGCTGAAGCTCGGGATTCCCAAGCATATTATAGGTCCCGGAGAGAACGAGCTGTGGGACGAGTTCAAGCAGCAGCTTCGCGAGATTATACCGCCGCATATTACCGATAAGCTTCGCCAAAGAGGTTTCGGCGGCTCCTATGGAGACCCTGCTACCTATTTTTATATTGACGGGGATTGCACGATTAATTTCATTATGAAATCTGCCACAAGAGCCGTTGTGATAACGCATTACAGCAAGGGAATAGATATGATGCACAAATTTGTTATCAAAAACGAAGAGGGTAAATGGCTTGTGGACGCGGTTTACTACGGCTTTGAAAGTAAACCCGATAAGTGGAGTGTTTGCGCGATTCAGTGAAAACAAATGTTGAGGATTTGACGCGTTAAAACCCGAAGCAATTTATCGGGCTGCGAATCTAGTACGTTAAAATCCGAATCAAGTGTTCGGTGACTAGTGCAAATCCGAAAAGGCTCAAAATTCCCGAAGGGAATTTTGAGCGGTTTCGGTAGGCTGGCGAAGTGGAGCGGAGCCTAAGCCTACCGAAATTTTGGATTTGCCATTTAGATAAGGAGGAAGTTATGTATATTACTTGTTTGGACTTAGAGGGCGTTCTTGTGCCCGAAATCTGGATCGCGTTTGCCGAGGCAAGCGGAATCCCCGAGCTTAAGCGCACCACGCGTGACGAGCCGGACTACGACAAGCTGATGAACTGGCGTTTGGGAATCCTCAAGGAGCATGGGTTGGGTCTGAAAGAGATTCAGGACACCATCGCGAAAATCGACCCCATGCCCGGCGCGAAGGAGTTCCTCGATGAGTTGCGTTCACTTTCGCAAACCATCATCATCAGCGATACGTTCGCGCAGTTTGCGGGACCGCTTATGAAAAATCTGGGGCTGCCGACTATTTTCTGCAACTCGCTAGAGGTCGCGGAAAACGGCGAAATCACGGGATTCAAAATGCGCTGCGAGAAATCCAAGCTCACCACGGTAAAGGCTTTGCAGTCTATCGGGTTTGAAACCATCGCAGGTGGCGATTCGTTCAACGATTTGGGAATGATTCAAGCGTCCAAGTTCGGATTCTTGTTCCGTTCTACCGAGCAGATCAAGAAGGATTACCCGCAGTATCCCGCATTCGAGGAATACGCGGATCTGATGAAGTACCTCAAAGAGTGTTTGGCGAAATAAAATTATCCGCTTCCGTGGTAATCGGAAGCGGATTTTGTTATTCATCTATCTCTCCATCAAGGAGCTTTTCCATTTTCTCGCGCACATCGTCATTGGGTTCGATTCTTATCCTAATGTTGAATGTTTGTGAACATCTCGGGTGGCGTTTTGTTTTATCTCATTCAATTAAGCGCAGCCCTAAAAAACTTTTATGTACCTACTTATTTGTACCTTTCAAGATTGGATTTCAGAGCCGCCGCCTGCGTGTCAAGCTGACCGCTTGCCTCGGCGGAATTTTGCGCCGTGGACGATGTGGCACCGATAAGCGTTTCGACCTCGCCGAGCTTTGAAACGATTTCCGCAAGCATAGACTTCTGCTCCTCGGAAACGTCCGCGATCTCCGCAACAGAGCCGCTTATAGAGTTTGTTTCCATTACTACCTCGCCAAGCATTTCCGCCGCTGAGTTTGCCGCTTGCGTGCCGCTTTCAATAGCCTTTACAGTGTGTCCGATAAGCTTTGAGGTGGAGCTTGACGCTTCACTCGACTTAGCGGCGAGGTTGCGCACCTCCTCCGCGACAACCGCGAAGCCCTTGCCCGCAGTGCCTGCTCTTGCCGCTTCGATAGACGCGTTCAGCGCGAGAATGTTCGTCTGAAACGCTATGTCCTCGATAGTGGCGTTGATTTTTACGATCTCCTCCGCAGAGTGTGAAATGCTGTTCATTATCTCCACAAGCTCCTGCATCGTCTTGTTGCTGTCGTTTACGGTATCTGTCGCCTTAAGCGCTCTTTCTTTAACATCGAAAGCGTTTTCGGAGGATTGGGAAACGCGTTTGTTGATGTCCTCAAGATTTGCGGAAACATCGCCGATAAGTGTTGTTTCGTCATGTACGGCTCTTGCAAGTTCCGCTGCGCCTACGGATACGCTCCGTGAGCCGTCGGATATTTGTTCCGAAACTTCGCCGAGCTGTTCAAACGTAGAGTGCATTGAATTGCAGATATTACGTATGGATTGCTCAATTGCCTCAAATTCACCGACAAAATTTACCGAGCTGTTGTAAATGAAATTTCCGTCCGCCATACGCGCCAGAATTTTCTCGATTTCGTTTATGTAGGATTTCAGCGATTTGTTTGTAGTCTGTAAAGCACTGCAGATAGTGCCTATCTCATCGTTTGCGGCGGTTGGGTAATTGTGATCAAGCACTCCGTTGGACATATCCGTAACTATGCTCTCTATAGAGGACAGCGGTCTCAGGCGTTTTGTGAACTTCAGGTAGAAGAACGCTCCTCCGCCGATGATCGCCGCAACAGACACTACGACCGCAAGCACCACAACTTTCACCAACGGAGCCATAGCCTCGTTGTAGTCAGCGGCATACAGCATTTCCCAACCTGTATTGCCTATCGGAACAACAGGGAAGTAACGCTTTGCGCCATCGTATCCATTGCCCGAAACAACATTCGTACTACCCGCCGCGGCGAGTACATCTTTGTAAATGGGCGATATATCGACAAGCTTGGTAACGGCCTCGTCCTTGCCGACCAATCTGTGCGAATAGTCGGGATTCTGTGCGTGGACAACAATGTTGTCATCGCTGTCTATCAGAACCGCGTAGCCGTTTTCATCCGCTTTCAGGTCTTGGGATATCGAAACAAGCTCTTCTATCTCTATATCCAAACCGCATACACCCAACACCTCACCATTGGAGGACAGCAGCGGGCTTGCGATCGTAATAACGATTTTTCCCGTGATCGCATCAATATAAGGATCGGTGATTACGGTATCCTTGCTTGATTTCGCGCTCTGATACCAACCGCGTTCCTGAGCCACATAATCGTCATCTACGGGATAAACGCTGCACACCATACCTACGGTATCGGTTTCCCACGCGAGATACCCGTTCATTATACTTGATGAGCAGGGGTGAACAATGTCCAGCATATACCTCTGCAAAGGCTCATCGTGAAGCTGCAGCTGTACGGCGGCTTTCGCGAATCCATTGGCTATTGTGGTATGTTGAGTAAACCATGCGTCCATTTTTGCGGACTTCGTTGCGACTGAGTGGTACAAATCGGATTTGATTGACCGAGTATATTGGATATTGACATTTACCGAGAATATGAGGCATACTATAATAAGAACCGCTGCCAATACCCCCATTGATGATAACAGAATGCTGTGCAAAAGGCTTTTCTTTTTCATAAACTAAATCCTCCATCCAAAGCTATTTCATAATATTGTAACAGATTCCGCACTTTCTTTCAAGGCATATCCCTTAATTGACAAAAAAATCCCTTAATTGACATATTGAAAAACGCGGCGTTGAGAGCTTTGCCCAATACCGCGTTTTCCGATGTGTAATAAAACGATTTTTCTATTCGTCAATCTCTCCGTTAAGGAGTTTTTCCATTTTCTCGCGAACATCATCGTCGGGTTCGATTCTTATTTTGTGCCGAATTTTTGTGAACATTTCGGGCAGCAGCGTTTCAAGCGGCATTCTGCGGAGATTTACCCAATTTTGCAATACGTTCAGCGCGAGATGTCTGTCTTGTGACGGACCGCAATTCAGCGAGAACTCAATCAAATCCGTTCCTTCAAGCGGGTAGTCTTTCAGGCTTTGCACTATCGCATTAAGCTGATTATGTATCTGAAATTCCCCGCCGGTTAAAGGAGTGTCCGAGGGGGTTGCAAGCAGCCTGCCAAACTGTAGTCTTGCGCGGAAAATCTCAATCGTTTTCGCGCGGTATTCATCGCCCATCAATTCCCAGCACAGATAGAAATTCTTGCCGAAATCCGTTTCCAACTGCCGCATAACCTCGTCCTTGAAATCTATTCCAAGCTCCTCGGCAAGCGGGATCACAATTCCCGACTTTTCTGCGGATTTTACACACGTGCGGCAATTTTCCGTGCTCAGAATCTCGCCGCATTTAGCGACAATTTCGGAATTTTCGTCCTCGAACTTTACGCGGATATTGCGGATAATCACATAGTCGTCTATGGAGAGATTTTTGTTTTGGGCGACTTTCAGGAACCCGGTGATGACTTCCGTATTGTTTTCGACTGCGGAAATTCCCTCGCACGGACCCTCGTCCAACAGCGCGTCGATCAGATTCGCGATACCCGTGAAGTCCTCATCGGACAAATCGGAATCTCGCAGCAGCTCCGTCGCGCCCGATTTCTCCCAACAGGTCAGCGCGGAATACGCTGGCAGAACATCGTTGTTCACGCCCTCGCGGAGCAGCCAGCGGTGAATTTCGTCCGTTTCGGGTTCAAGACGTTCCACCGCGTGAATCCGCCCCCAGCCGTGAACGTCTTGCGCCAAACGGAAAATACGTTCGTTTCCGTTCTCCCACCTCGACATTATAAAAACCGCAAAGATTGTGAACTCATCGCTCAGCCCAATCAGCTCTACGGCTTTCATGAGCTTTTCGTTGCCCTCAATATTGAACAGCTCCAACATCGACATTCCGAACTTCACGCACTCGCGGTCGGCGGATTCCGTCATCAAATGCACCGAGCAATCATACAGATTCTTCGCGTTAAGCGAATCTCTGTTTTCAATGATAAACGACTGTAACTCGTCAATCGCGCGTATCGCGGAGATTTTCTCGCTCAGCGCGTGGAACAACTCCCCGGCGCATTTGAAATCCTCATCGGAGGCGGCGGTGACGGCGGATTTAATGCCCTCGCGTATATCGTCCGTGATTTCGGGCGCGCCCATATGATAGATTGCGATTCCGTCACGCGCGCCGTCCGCGAACGGGATTTTAGCGTCCGAAACGGGCGGCAGCGAGAAGTCACGCGGGAGCGTGCCGTTCTCGGACGAATCGTGAATGATGTCATACAGAGATTTGGTTTCCATTTCTCCTCCTTACGCTTTGGTGACCTTCAGGAACACCTTCTTGCCCTTGCGGACGATTACCTCGTTTGAGAGGTCGATTTGCGCGTTCGGGTCCTCGATGATTTCATCATTCACCGCGATTCCCTTGCCGGAGATGAGGTTTCTCGCCTCGCGCTTGGACGGAGCGAGCTTGGTGTTTACCAACAGGTCGAGGATTCCGATTTTGCCGTCCGCGGTTTCCACGGAGGCAGTCGGCATATTATCCGTGTTGCCTGCGCCGCCGAAAAGCGATTTTGCGCCGTCCAGAGCCTTTTGCGCCTCTTCATCGCCGTGGACGAGCTTTGTCAGCTCAAACGCAAGGATCTCCTTTGCCTTGTTAAGCTGCGCGCCCTCCCAATTTTCCATTTCGCGTATCTCCTCAATCGGCAGGAACGTCAGCATTTTCAGGCACTTGATGACGTCAGCGTCATCAACGTTCCGCCAGTACTGGAAGAAGTCGAACGGAGAGGTTTTGTTCGGGTCGAGCCATACCGCGCCCTTTTCGGTCTTGCCCATCTTTTTGCCCTCGGAGTTGAGCAGCAGCGTAATGGTCATTGCGTGCGCGTCCTTGCCCAGTTTCTTGCGGATAAGCTCCGTACCGCCAAGCATATTCGCCCATTGGTCGTCGCCGCCGAACTGCATATTACAGCCGTATTTCTGGAACAGCATATAGAAGTCGTAGCTCTGCATTATCATATAGTTAAATTCGAGGAACGTCAGTCCGCGCTCCATACGCTGCTTGTAGCACTCGAACGTCAGCATTTTGTTGACCGAGAAGCACGCGCCCACCTCGCGCAGCAAGTCGATCCAGTTGAGAGAGGTCAGCCAGTCCGCGTTGTTTACCATCAGTGCCTTATCGTCCGAGAAGTCGATAAAGCGGCTCATCTGCTGCTTGAAGCACGCAATGTTGTGGTCGATGTCCTCTTTTGTAAGCATCTTGCGCATATCGGATTTACCCGAGGGGTCGCCGATCATTCCCGTGCCGCCGCCAAGCAGCGCGATGGGTTTGTTGCCCGCCATCTGAAGCCGTTTCATCAGGCAAAGCGCCATAAAATGCCCCACGTGCAGCGAATCCGCGGTCGGGTCGAATCCGATGTAAAAGGTCGCCTTGCCCGCGTTGATCATTTTGCTGATTTCGTCCTTGTCGGTTACCTGCGCGATAAGTCCGCGCGCAACAAGCTCGTCATAAAGTTCCATAGTCATATCCTCTTTTCCATAGTTATAGTTGCGGGAGCGAGTCCCATTTTCTCATAAAACGCGATTGCGCCCGCGTTTGCGGCGTTCACTCCGAAACGTATACAATCGCAGTTTACCTTGCGTGCCATTTCCTGTATCTCGTTAAAAAATTCCGTTCCTGCGCCTTTTCGCCGCGAACTCTCTGAAATCATAAAATGGTGTACATAGCACACTCTGCGTGGATTCTCATCGGGGGAATCCATATCAAACGCCTTAAAAACCGCGTAACCGTCAATGTTCCCAGAATCCTCGCGAGCGAGCGTAATCCACTCGTCACTGTTCAGATAATCCATTATCCCTTTGCGGAAAAATTCGTCATCGGGCATACGGAATTTTTTCGGATTTATGCCAACGTGGAACGAATGAAGCTCCTTAAACAGTTCACAAATCTGCTCCAAATCGTTGGTATTTGCAATTCTTATCATAGAAAAACCTCCTGAAAATTTATTTTCGGAAAGTCTTTCCGTAGCCGATGAGATTCTTGAATCTCACGGATACCACCCCTTTCAACAAAAAATCCCCCTTTGAGAACACTCAAAGAGGGCGTGATCAAACGCGGTACCACCTCAGTTTGCAAAATTCCGGACTGCGGCATTTTGCCTTTGGACAGCTTTAACGGGCTTACCCGTGCCTGCTATTGGGAGTGAAGAACTCCGTTCGCACAGCCGCTCGGGGAGGTAATTCACGGAACGCTCCCTACCGCCTCGCACCAACCAACGCAAACAGGACGTTTGCGCCAACCGGCGGCTCTCTGAAAGGGGATTCGTTTCGCTACTGGATTCCCGTCATAGCTTTTCATATATGGATTCCACGTCACAGACGGAAATCCGATAATTAATTATATCACATTATTCGCCTTTTGTCAAGAGGTTAAATCGGCAATTCTCCGTTTTGGATTTGCGCCAAATCCTCAAGCTCCATAGTTTTTAGGCAGGCAAACATCGGCTCGGAGCTTTCGACTTTCGCTCTAACCTCAGGGAAAAGTGCGTTGTATCTGTCTGTCATTCCGAGTGTTTTCAACTGATACAGGCGGGCAATATCGAATGCATTTCCGCCGCCTACCGCGTATGCCTTGCCGATTTCGCCGCTCATCGCGAATTCCGTCTGTTGGAATGCACGTTCTAAACGTGATTTGTCGCCGCTTTGCCACGCTGCAAAGCAATCGGTGTAAATCATCGAAAGAATCACCAGATAGCCGTTCGCAACGGACGCGGGATTCGTTGAAATCCGGTTTATCAGCTCGATACTGCGGTTCCACATATCCTCGGCAATGGCAAGATTGTTGATTTTCAGCGCGCTCATCACATAAATGTAGAAATAAGACGCGTGAAACATAGGGTTCGCGCTTGCGGGAATCGTCAGCGTGTTGAGGTATTTTATTGCCTCATCGGGTTTGCCGATATTCATAAAAATCTCGGCATATTCCAGCGCGTAATCAAGCCTGAACGGCTTGTTCGTTATCCGCTCATGCTCATAAACGCGCAGATACTCCATACAGAAGCCTTGCTCATCGAGAACCTTGTAAACCTTGGCATTCTTTTGGACGATAATAATCGAGCCGATTATGTACCACAACAGCGTGAAAATCAATCCCGCCGCCGCGCCGATTACGATTCTTATCAGACTGAACCGTGTGAACCCGTTGACCAGCATTATCCACGCTATCATCGGAATGATGATGTGGTGCGGCTTTGTTCCGCGAATCAGAGTTCCGAAAACCCGCGAAAACATCCGCAATGTAAAGCTTTTCATATTATTCATTTCTCCAATTTACGGTATAACAGCACACTTTTCCCGTTTGTCAAGTGATTGAAAGGGAAGCATTCCATTTTCAACGCGGGATAAATTTTCAAGCTGCATATCCTTAATACAGCGGAACAGCGGCTCGGACGCGTATATTTCCTCCCGAACCTTGGGGAGAAGCGAGTTGTAATGCTCTGTAAGCCCCAATTCCCGCAGCTCGTAAAGCCGCATAATTTGTAACAAGGTTTTGTCTGTAATTTGGGTGTTGATCAGAATGTCCTCCGTCTGTTGAAACGCGCGCTCCAGACGCGCTCTGTCGCCGTTTTGCTGCGCCGCGAAGCAGTCTGTGAGAATCATCGCGATAATCGCCAGATATCCGCCGCTCACGCAAAGTCTGTAATTCGCGGAGATTTTGGAAATCAAATCGCCGCTTCGGTTCCACATATCATCGGCAATGGCGAGATTCCCTATTTTCAGCGCGCTCAATACGTACAGGAAGAAATACCTGGATCGGAGAATGTTCGCGTTCGGCGGAATTGTCAGCGTGTTGAGGTATTTTATTGCCTCATCGGGCTTTCCGATACGCATAATAATCTCGGCGTATTCCAACGCATAATCAAGTTTGAACGGCTTTCCTATAATGCGCTTTTGCTCATACGCGTGGAGGAACTCGACACAATATCCCTTTTCGTCAAGTATCTTGTACAAGCTGTAAGACTTGTTTACGCGAATCAGCGCATCAATGGAAACATAAAGCACCGATAAAATCAGCCCCAAAGCCATACCGATCAGGATGCTTTTCATATCGTAGTCCAATACTATAAGGAAGAAAAATGTAACTCCTATAAACCAAAGCACGGAAGGGATCAGTATCGCCCACAAGGTTCTTTTCAGAGTATATACGTAATACCGCGCAAAGAAACTCTTATTCATCTTACAACTGGTCTGCAATGCCGAGAATCAGCTTTTCGGACTTCTCCCAACCAAGGCACGGGTCGGTTATCGACTTGCCGTAAGTACCCTCTTCGATTTTCTGACAGCCGTCCTCAATGTAGCTTTCTATCATCAAGCCCTTGACGATGCTGCGAATTTCATCGGAATGCCGCATAGAGTGCAGAATCTCGTTGGAAATGCGGATTTGTTCGAGGAACTGCTTGCCGGAGTTGGAGTGGTTGGTGTCCACGATAATCGCGGGATTCTGCAAGCCTTTCTCCATATACATATCATAGCAGAGCTTCAAGTCCTCGTAGTGGTAGTTGGGGAGCGTCTGATTGTGCTTGTTCTGCGCGCCGCGGAGAATCGCGTGGCAGAGCGGATTTCCATCCGAAGCTACTTCCCAGCCGCGATAGATGAAGGTGTGCTTTGCCTGCGCCGCCTGAATCGAGTTGAACATAATCGAAAGCGTGCCAGAGGTCGGATTTTTCATACCTACGGGACATTCCATACCGCTTGCGACAAGGCGGTGCTGTTGATCCTCAACGGAGCGCGCGCCGACTGCCACATAGGACAGCAAGTCGGACAGGTAGCGGTAATTTTCGGGGTAGAGCATTTCGTCCGCGCAGGTAAGCCCCGTTTCGGCGATTGCGCGTGTGTGGAGCTTGCGCACCTGAATCAGTCCCTCAAGCATATCCTCGCCCTTGGTGGGGTCGGGCTGGTGAATCAAGCCCTTGTAGCCCGTGCCGTTGGTGCGGGGCTTGCCGGTGTAGATTCTGGGGATTATGAGGATTTTGTCCTTTACCTGCTCTTGAACCTTTGCAAGGCGGTTGGTGTAGTCCATTACAGAGTCCTCGTTGTCCGCGGAGCAAGGTCCGATAATCAGCAGGAATTTATCCGACTTGCCCGAGAGGACATCGGCGATCTCCTTATCGCGCGCCGCTTTAACGGTCTTAATTTCCTCAGCCAGCGGGTACATTTCCTTGATTTCCTTAGGGATAGGCAGCTTCCTGTTAAACGTCATTGACATAGTAATTATCTCCTTATTTTTAATGGCAAATCCGAAACCGCGCAGATGAGCGTTACGGATTTGCACTGATTTATACCGTATATTTACCATTATACCACATTATTCGTGATTTTTCAAGGGGGTAAACGAAAAATTTCAGCGATTTGGGGTACTAAAGTGCTGAATTCTCTTCTATCTCAGCGGCAGCCGCCCGGTGCAGAATTTCGTCCCAAAGTCCGTTTTCCGTGAAAGACGATAGTTCGCGTATTACCTCGTCCGCCGAATAGTTCCCATCCATATCGTCAAAGCACGAATATTCCTCCTCGTTAACTTTGAGAAAATCCTCGAGAGCGGGCATTACTTGTTCGGACGTCAAGAACCCCGAATCGTCAATTTTGGAGCAACACTTCTTCCACTCCACCCACAAAGCAGGGTCTGCGCAGATTCGGGGAATAAACAGAAACGGATCCATCTCGCTGAGAATCTGCACTAATCTTACTCGCTGAGAATCTGCACTAATCTTATAGTGTCCCCCTTTTCCTTGTAAAGCTCGTCCAGAACGGAATACGCCGCCCATAACGCACGCTGGTATGATAATTTCATCTCAGTCCCTCCGTAAATGTATGATAAACACCCTGCGTTTATTATACATTACTTTTTTTATTGTGTCAAGTATTTCGTGAATCGTCTGTCACCATTTCCCGCGAACGTCATAGAATACAGAAAAACTAAAGGGCAGGGGTGATAATTGTGCTGATTGAAACGGAATACAACCGCCGTGCGGCGGTACGGTATGCGCTGAATTGGGCATTCGCGCGGAATCCGAGGTTTTACGATTTTGAGGACATAGGCGGCGACTGCACGAATTTCGTGTCGCAGTGCCTGTACGCGGGGTGCGATGTGATGAATTTCTCGCCCGAAAACGGTTGGTTTTATATAAACTCCGATGAACGCGCTCCCTCATGGACGGGTGTGGATTTCTTCCGGGATTTTATGCTGACCAACCGCGGACCAGGCGTATACGGCGAAGAAGTTCCGCTTTCGGAAATTCGGCGCGGCGACGCGATTCAGTTGATAAACAGCAGCGGGAAGTTCTATCACACGGTGTTTGTGTCGGCGGTGCTAAGTCCCGTTGTTCCGCAGAATATCTTCGTTTGCGCTCATTCCGTGGACGCGCGTAACCGCCGCTTGTCGACTTACAATTATGCCGATACGTTCGGAATCCACATTCTCGGCGCGCGGAAAGAGGTTGAATTAGCGGAAACGTAAAGACGGTGTTCGGGTGAATGCGTTATAATTCCCAAACAGCTCGCCGCTGTGACAGTTTAGGGCGTTATAGTTTAATGCTGCATTTCGGTATCTCGTGCAAATTGCGAAAGTGAGCGTTGCCGAACACCGAAGGTGTGAGGTAACGCTCGGCTAGTGCAGATGAGCATAGCTCATCTGCACGGTTCGCAATTTGCTATTAAAATAAGGGGGATAATTATGTTTATTTATACGGTACAGCCGGGCGATAATTTAAGCCTTTTGTCACGGCGATTTGACGTTCCCGTGTCGCAGATTGCGGCGGACAACGGATTAAGCTCGCCGAATAACCTTGCGGTGGGGCAGAATCTGGTGATTATGTCGGATATAATGCGCTATCGGGTTGAGGAAGGTCAGACTATGTACTCGATAGCGCGGGAGTTTGAGATTCCGCTGAATACGCTGCTTGAGGCGAATCCCGATGTGAATCCGATTGCGCTGCAAATAGGCGATGAGATTCTGATTCCGCAGCAGCGCGAATTATCGCTCCGCCCCGCAGTGATAAACGGTTACGCATATCCGACAATAACGGATTATGCGTTGAATTGCGCTCTGCCATCACTGACGTTTTTAAGTCCGTTTTCGTATTCGATTTCGCCGCGCGGAGAAATCTTCGCGCCAAACGATGACGCGATGATTGAAAAGGCGCGAAACGCGGGCGTAATGCCGCTTATGACGGTTACGAATATCTATGAGGGGACGTTCTCGACTGAGGTAATGTCGGAGATTCTCGCGGATACCGAGGCGCGGGAAAATATGATTTCAAATATCCTCGCGGAGCTTGCGGCAAAGGATTATTACGGTCTGAATCTGGATATCGAGTATATTTCGCCCGATGACCGCGAATCGTATAACAGTTTTCTGCGTGAGATTTCGGAGAGGCTCCACACTGCGGGATACATCCTCGTGACGGCAGTCGCACCCAAATACCGCGCCGACCAACAAGGAATCCTCTACGAGTCACACGATTATGCCGTTCAGGGCGAGGCAGCGGATTATGTTGTGATTATGACGTATGAGTGGGGGTACACATACAGCTCCCCGATGTCCGTTCAGCCGATTGAGGAGGTCCGAAAGGTGCTTAGTTACGCGGTTACGGAGATTCCGTCCGAAAAGATCCTTATGGGAATGCCGAATTACGGCTATGATTGGACGCTCCCGTACACGCGCGGCGAGGCGGCAAGCAGCATTGGATTCACTGCGGCGACCGAGCTTGCAACTCGTTACAATTCCGAGATTTTGTATGACGAGAAAACTCAGACTCCGTATTTCTATTATACCGAGAATGGTGTGCGGCACGTTGTGTGGTTTGATGATCCGCGCAGCATTGAGGCAAAGCTCGGACTTGTTGAGAAGTTCGACCTTGCGGGAGTTTCGTATTGGACGGTCAATCGGTGCTACATTCCGAATTGGCTGGTGGCGCAGAGTATGTTCGAGCCTGTCAAGCTCTAAAGAATCTTCATAAAGGTCGGCGTTTGCATATTTCGGAACATCTCAAGCTGCGCGGCGGCTCTGTCGCAGGCGGCATACAGCTCCTCGTTGCCCTCCTGCGCAAAAGAGTAAATTTCGGCGATTGAGCTGGTGATTTCCAGCGAGTGTCCGAGATCGTTCACCAGAATCGCCGTGTCAAGAAATTTATTCCACTCTTTTTGAAGATTCTCTGCCGCCTTTGAGGATTTTTCCGTATCTCCGTCTTCAAATGCGGTTTCCACCTCGTCAATCAGCCCGAAGAGCTTATCGGTGAAGTTGTCCACAAGTCCCACCGACCAGAAACAAGCCATGCTCATTACGCTGAGAATAATGATTGATGTTATAATGCGTTTCATTTCTTTGCCCCCTTTTCTCGTTCAATAATTGTGTATTTCCCACCGTTATCTGCGGTCATTATGAACACACGCTTCTCCGTGAGGTTATTCTCACGGAGAATTTTCTTGAGCCATTGTTCTCCGAGGTCAAGCAGTTGAAGTTGCTCCTTGTCGACAATTCCGTCACGGATAATCACCGATGGCGGATTCTGAGTACATCCACCCGCCTGGACGTCCTGTTTTTCGGCGGATTGATAGTCCTTTTTGAGCATAAAGTTTATTTTTCCCGTGGTTTCAACAATCGCGTAGTGAATCTGCGTAATATCGAAAATAGACTGCTCGCGCATTGCCTCGGTGAGGTCGTCAACCGTGTAACGCAGACGTTTCATTTCGTTCTGGAGAATTTCACCCTTGCTGACGATAATTCGGGGGCTGCCGATCATCAGCTTGCGTATTTTTGTTGACTTCATCATAATTCCCGACATTATAACGTCAATGCACACCAGCGTGAGGATCGGCACGATTCCCATAATCATTGGAACGGAACTGTCCTCAACGGGGATCGCCGCGATATTGGAAATGAGAATCGTCACCACAAGCTCGGAGGGCTGAAGCTCACCGAGCTGCCTTTTGCCCATCAGCCGCAGAGAAAACGCGAGTAAACCATACAGAATCACCGCACGAACCAAAACTATTGCCATAATAAATCGCTCCTTTTTGACTATTATTAGAATTTTTTACGGAAATATTCTTGCAATTTGAATTGATTTGTGATATAATGAAAGCAATATACCGGGTTGCGAATTTAGTGCGCGTTCAATCCCAAGTGACCTACCGACGGCGCGGTTTGTCGCGTTATAACCCAAAGCAACGCAACGGTAACTCGTGCAAATTGCAACGCAGTTTGGCGTGCTATAACCCAAAGCAACGCAACGGTAACTCGTGCAAATTGCAACGCAGTTTGGCGT
>CAMWMN010000018.1 GCA_947175385.1 uncultured Clostridia bacterium
CACCGCACAATTACCGGCTGCCGCCTTTGCCGCACGCTTGCTTGCAAATTTTAGGGTGAACGCGAAGCGTTCATTCGGTCATTTTTGCCAAAAACTCCTTGAAATACGACAGTATTCCTGCGTCGTTTTCGGCAATCTGACAAAAAAATTTGCTTAACGCAATCGTACGACAATAATTGTGCGATGTTGCCCTAAATTGTTTTTGTATATGGTTAGCCCATGTTATTGCAAATTTTAGCAAATTAGTGGTAGACAAATCGCAAAAAATGTGGTATAATAATAAAATGGAGTTAGATCTCGGTTCTGCTCCAAATGATTAGTATAACAAGGAGAATAAAAATGAAAGTAACTGTTGATACCATTATCGGTGATATTCTGGATTTTAACGGCGAGGCTGCCGCTCCCATTTTTCTGGAAATGGGAATGCACTGCCTCGGCTGCCCGTCCGCGCGCGGAGAGAGCGTTGGACAAGCCTGCATGGTGCACTCGGTTGACGCGGATAAAATTGTTGAACAGCTCAACAAAGCTCTCGGCAATTGATTACGCTGAACAATCGGCTTAAGACAGCGGCGGAGCTGTGCAGACGCGGCAAAATTGCCGTTGACGTTGGGTGCGACCACGCGCAGCTCGCCTGCTATCTTGCGCAGACCAAATCGGCGGCGGTTATCGCGTCCGATTTGCGTGACGGACCGCTTGAGGCGGCTCGCAGAACGGTTTTGGAGTGCGGAGTCACGAATGTTGAAATCGTGAAGTCCGATGGACTTCATAAAATCGACTTCGCGGACGATGTGATAATCTGCGGAATGGGCGGTGAACTGATTGCCGAGATAATCGGCGGCTGCCGCTTTCTGAGCGGCGATACGCGGTTTATCCTCCAACCGATGACCAAGGCGGACGCGCTGCGGCGATGGCTCTACGGCGCGGGTTTTGAAATCCTGGAAGAACGCGCGGCATATGACGGCGGAAAAGCGTATTCCGTGATTTTGGCACGGTTCCGTGGTGAACAGCTCGAAATAGACGAGATTTTTGCGCTCACGGGGAAAATTACGGATTGTAATTTTCTGTCTAAAATTGCCGAGAAGTTGCGAAAAAATGCCGATAAAATGGAAAAATCCCCCTCATTCGCCGAGCAAGCGGAGCATTTGCGTGACCTTGCAGCAGCAATCGAAGAGAAATCCAAGAGCGCGGAATTGTAATACATTACGTCAAATTCTAGCGCAATATTACCCTTTGTAAAATATATTGATGTTGCATTTTGTCAATTAATAGGATAATATTACGCTAAGTAATTTATAGATTTCGGTTTATGAGGTGCAGTATGGAAGAACTGTATGCCAAAATAAAAACAGAATTGAAATCCAGACCAAAGGAACTGACAAGTTTGGACCGGTGGCTCTTCGTAGTGATCAATACGGCGAAGTCCATAATTGACAACACCCACAAAGACTGTTTGGATATGGCGGATAAGTTGGCCGACTGCGACAGTACCGGTCAAATTCAGTATGAATTTGACCAAATACAGGGCAAATTCGGGCGGGAAGGCTTTTCTCAAAGATACAGTCCCAATTACCTTTACCTCTGTTCATTGGTTGCCAATTTTCCCAATCAAACGCTTTCGAGCAAGGAACAGGAATTGATAATACAATACTGTGCAGTTAAAACCTATTTGCTATATGAATTATAAGGACTGCTGCAATACCGGTTTGTATACCCTACCTTTGTTACAAATTGTCGATTATTGTAAGAATATTACATATCGTATAGAGGTGAATGTATGAAAATTTCAGATGTAGTTGAGTATCTGAGCGGAAAAGCTCCGTTTGATACCGCGATGAGCTATGACAATGTAGGACTGCTGGTCGGGGATCCCGAGGCGGAGCTGACAGGAATATGCTGTTGTTTGGATATTACGCACGGTATTATTTCGGAAGTAATCGACAAAAAGGCGAATCTGATTGTGTCACACCACCCCGTGATTTTCGATGGTCTGAAGTCCCTCGCGGAGTGGAATCCCGTAACGGAGCTGATTCGGAATAACATTGCTGCAATCGCGATGCACACGAATTTCGATATTGCTCCGAACGGCGTCAACGACACGCTTGTGGAGCTGTTGGAGTTCGAGAGCGCGGGAGTTCTTGATATTACTCACGGTAATATCGGTTATGGAGCGATATGCGACATTGCGATGGAATTTTCTTCCAAATCTCTTGCCGAGCATTGTAAAAACAAGCTCGACCTCGAATCCGTTCGGTACAGCCGTCAAAACCGCGCCATTAAACGAATCGCGGTATGCTGCGGCGGCGGAGTCGACCGCGATATAATGCGTCTTGCGCGGAAGAACAACTGTGACGCAATAATCTCGGGCGACATCAAGCACAACTTCTGGATCGAGGCTGAAAACTGCGGAATGACTCTGATTGACGCGGGGCATTTCGGAACGGAGAAATTCGCCGCGAATCTGCTTGCAAAGCTACTCACCGAGCCATTCCGCGAGGTTCCCGTGTTCAGTGCGGAAAAGGAATGCGACCCGTGCGGGTATGTGTAAATAAAAATCAAACCGACAAATCGGAATTTATGGAAAAGGAGCACAAAAATGCAGATTGTACCTACAATAGCTTTTGGAGGTGATTGTCGGGAAGCGATTCATATGTATGAAAAGGCATTTAATGGAAAAATCAGTTGCCTGATTACATATGGAGAAGCGAATGACCCTGAATATAATCCATTGCTTAAAGAAAACCAAAAAGATTATATATATCATTCGGAACTTGTATTGGGCAATCAAAGAATCATTTTGAACGACCATGTGGATATTGAGTTTCAAACGTGTTATTCAAATTTCCTTACGGTTATGTTCGATACGAAAGAGGAAGTCAAACAGGCATATGAAATTATGAAAGACGGAAGTAAAACAATATACCAAATGGAAGCTACACCTTATAGCTCTTGTCGGGTAGTTTTTGTTGATAAATTCGGAATCCGTTGGGGAATTATGACTGAGCAAACAGAGCGGTAAATTCAAATTTATTTGGGAGGACAGCTATGAAAAAGATAGAAATCTCCACAAAACGGTTATTGTTGAAACCACTGGGAAGCGAATATCTGCAGACCGTGACAGACTATGCTATGGATAAGGACATAAGGTATATGGTTCGCCTCCCGAACGAAAGCATAGATGAAACCGCAGGCTTTTTAAGACGTGTTGATTTGGAGTGGGAAAAAGAAAATCCCGATTTTTATGAATTTGCCGTTCTTTATCGAAATGAACACATAGGCGCTGTCTCCATTTATTTTGAAAATGGAATCGGGGAGATTGGTTGGATCATAAATAAAAAATACCGAAGAAACGGATTTGCCTATGAAGCTGCGGAATCTCTCGTGAAATACTTCGTGGCTAATTTTGGAACTGCCCATTTTATTGCGCACTGTGATACGGAAAACATTGCTTCGTACAAAGTAATGGAAAAACTCGGTATGACCAGAACCGACGAGCATGGCAGAAGAAGAAACAGATTCGCAGCGAATGATTCTTTTGAATATAAGTATGAATTGATTCTATTATGATAAATCAATCGGAAAGGAACATCGGAATGACGCTGGTTTATGCGGGGCATTTCGGTACGAATAAATCCGCCGCGAATCTGCTCGCGAAACTGCTTACGGAGCGCTTAAATGGGGTATGTATAATGCTGATAAAAATTGGAGATTTTGATTGCACTGAGGTATGGGACGGCTGTTTCTATAAGAAGCTTTCCGATTATCCGCGAGTGTCCGATTGGGAAATCCGAACGATTATCGAATTCATAGATTATGAAAATAAATATGGCAGAAAGTGTGTTATTGAGTGTGAGGATAAATCTCTGCTGAATCTAGTCAATGAGAGAATATCTGAACGTAAGTCATATCTGAAAACGCCGCGCCCCAAGCTGATAACGGAGTGCACAGCTTGTCCGAAGAGAAAAGGGTGCGTTACCGATTATGTTTGTCATACGACTTCACTCGACAATGCAATAAAGATTTTTGAGTGCGGAAAATTATTGTCCGCGTTAAACGCTAGAAAAGTTCCCGTTGAACAACTGATGAGCGAAAATCGGAACGCGGCAAATGATCCCGCGGATTATTTTGAATACATAATGTTCGCATGGGGTAATTGCCAGGCGGGAGACAGACTGGTTATGGAACGGAAACTGGGTCGTTTTCCAAACGATGAAGACCTGAGCGTTCGCTTTACGCCGGGAATCAGATTCTATTTCAAGTACGATGAATTGTCAAAACACCCGAATGCAACATTTGACGGGGTTCTGCCTATAAAAGTAAAAGATGAGATAATACTTGATGATTGGGTGTACAGAATCGTGATTCCGACATATTTAACGGGAGAAGTCGAAGAAAGTATTCCGGACTCTTTGAAGGACAGAGTAATTTATGTTGAAAATGACTGCAAGGACATCTGGGATTGGTCTGAAAAAGTATATAGCATTATAGAAAGTTTCTAGGCAACTTTGAAATACAAAAATTCTAACGGAAAGGGAGCGGCGGTATGTCACTGATTGACGCGTGGCATTACGGCACGGAGAAATTCACCACGAATCTGCTTACGGAGCGGTTTTCCGCTGTTCCCGTGTTTAGCGCGGAGAAGGAATGCGACCAGTGCGGGTATGTGTAAATAACAAATAAACCGATAAATCGGCATTTGCAGAAGTATTGGAGAAAACATACATGATCAGACAAGCTGATAAACAAGATATTCCTAGGATAGCAGAAATTATTGTATTTGGAAAAAGGGTTGCATATAGACCTATATTTGAAAATGATTATGTGTCATTTAATGAACTGCAAGTTGTTAATTTATATGAAGAGTATAAAAGTAATCCTGATAGGTTAGATGGGATGTTGCTATATGATGATGGAATTGTTAAAGGGGTAATAAATGGACAGCCCATAGATGATAAAACAATTGAGATTACGGATTTTTATGTTGACCCCTTTTTTATAAGACAGGGAATAGGAACACTTTTGATAGAATATCTGATTCAGCAAGTAAGAAAAAAAGGGATACATAAAATAGTATTATGGGTTATAAAAGATAACGTAAAAGCTAGAAAGTTTTATGAATCTAATGGATTTGTCAATAGTGGAAAAACACGCATAATAGAAGGTACTACAAAAGAGGATTGCTGCTATGAGTATGTTCTTGAATGAGAGGATGTATGTGTAGTGCAAAATTCCAATTTATCAACAACGATAAATCAATCGGAAAGGATGTGGCGGTATGTCGCTTGACGGTGCGCTTTTGCATTGTGTAAAATCGGAGCTTGAAAATTTAATAGGCGCACGGGTTGACAAGATTTACCAGCCCCTCCGTGATGAAATTGTGGTTACGCTACGAAATCTGAACGGCGCGGACAAGAGCCGAAAATCCCTTGTATTCTCGGCGAACGGCTCGGCGGCGCGGGTTCACCTTACCTCTGCGGAATTTGAAAATCCGCAAAGTCCGCCGATGTTCTGTATGTTGCTGCGTAAGCACCTCGGCAACGGGCGGCTGGTGAACATTCGCCAGGACGATCTGGAACGAATTTTGTTCTTTGATTTTGAATGCGTGAACGAAATCGGCGACGTGGTTGTAAACACGCTCACCGCCGAGATTATGGGGCGCAGCAGCAACATAATCCTCGTTCGTGATGGACGTATCGTAGACAGCGTTCGGCGCGTTTCGGCAGTGGATTCGGACGATTCGGCGCGGCGCGTGCTGCCGAATTGCGAGTACGAGCCGCCGCCCCGCGCGGAGCGTCTGAACCTGCTCACGGCGGACGTTTCGGAGATTCTCGCGCGGCTCTCGGATAGTCGCGACAGGCTATCCAAGGCTATTATGAACACGCTTGAGGGCATTTCGCCGATTTTCGCACGGGAGTGTGCGTTCTATGCCGCGAATGACGTGGACGTTACTTGTGACACGGCGGACAAATCCCGTGTAAAGGAATTTCTCGAAAATGCGCGTAAATCGCTTAACTCCCCGACAGAGTTCACCCTGTTATCCGAAAACGGAAAGAACAAGGATTTCAGCTTTGTGGATATTCAGCAATACGGCGATGTGATGAACAAACGTTCTTTCATCTCCGCGAACGCGCTTCTGGACGCGTTCTACGCGGAATCCAACAGCGCGGGCGCGGCAAAGCAACGCGCCAGCGAACTCCTGAAAACGCTCTCCTCCGCGTATTCACGCGTTTCGCGGCGGCTGGAAACGCGCAAGAAAGAGCTTTCGGAGTGCGGAGAGCGAGAGGTTTTCCGAGTCTGCGGCGACCTGATAAATGCCAATATTTACCGTCTGGAGCGTGGAATGACCAAATGCTCTCTGGAGGATTTTTACAGCGGAGAACCGCGTGAAATCGCTCTGGACGCGCGGCTTACTCCCGCGCAGAACGCGCAGAAATACTACACCGAATACCGCAAGCTGGACACCGCCGAAAAAAAGCTCACCGAGCTGATTCGTGGTGATGAGGAGGAGCTTGCGTACCTCGACAGCGTTCTGGACTGCGTTTCGCGCACCGAAAGCGATTCCGAGCTTGCCGAGATTCGCCGCGAGCTTTGCGAACAAGGCTACATCAGAGCGGCAAAGGGCAGCGAACGTCCCTCAAAAAAGCCCTCCGAGCCGCTCCGTTACCGCTCCTCGGACGGATTTGAAATTCTGGTCGGAAAGAACAACCGACAGAACGATTTGCTTACCCTCAAAACCGCCAAGGCTGCGGACATCTGGCTGCACGTCAAGGACATCGCAGGTTCGCACGTTATCGTAAAGACAGACGGGAAATCCCCGTCGGAGCAGACGTTAATTGAGGCGGCAAATCTTGCCGCATTTCATTCCAAGGCGCGTGAAGGTTCGGGAGTTCCCGTGGATTATGTTCCCGTGAAATTTATCAAAAAGCCTGCGGGCGCAAAGCCCGGAATGGTGATCTTCACCAATAACAGGACGCTTTATGTTACACCAAGTGAGGAGCTTGCCAAGCGGCTTCATGACAATCTTTAGAGGAGGATACTAAAATGTTTTACGACATTCCAATGCAATTCAAGAGCGGCGAATTTAAGTTTAAGGAACTGCCCCGCGCAGACAAGAACAACGCGCTGCGCCTTGAATACAATAAGGAATATGAAATTCTGGAGTACGATATGATCAAATGGGACGGTACTGCGAGAATTTACTCCGTTCCAAAAAATGCGGTGAAGGACACGCTCGTCGTTGCCTACGATGGCAACGACGAACTTGAAAGAATCGAGCTTTCCGACAAGAACAAGACGCGGTTGGTATACATCAGATATGTTAATATGAAGGATTCACGGGACAGTGTTCTGAAATTCATCAGGAAACAGGCAAAAAGGCTCTCCCATGAGATAATGAAACGCAATGAAATGCTCTCGCGAATTTTTATCGAGAGCTTTTATGACGGTGACGCGGTGGATATTGCCGTTAAGACAGCCACTCCCGAAGAAATGAAGGCGGTTATTGATGAAAACGGCGGAGATACCGAGAGTGCGGATTACAGTGGGAATTTCCCTGTTGAGAGCAGAATAGAGATTGACCGTGAAACACTGCGCGTTATGCTGCTGTGTACCAGCGAGGATTATCGGGATACTTTGTTCTCTGTTTGCGCCGTTGATGTCAAGGAATATATCGAAAAGCACGTTTTGGATAATATCGACAAAACCGAGGATTTCAAGTTTATCTGCGAAGCGTATGATTAAAGGAGCACGGGTTAAGCGCGTTATGACCCGAAACAACTTACCGGAATGAGATTTTAGCGCGCAAAAACTCAAAGCAACCTACCAGCGACCAGTGCAAATCCGAAATGTGAGCGAGGCACAACACCACAAAGTGGTGTTGTGGCTTGCTCAGCAAGCGCAGATAAAATTTGGCTTTGCCAAATTTTATCTGCACGGTTTCGGATTTGCAAATTAAAATAAAGGAGAAAATTATGAGGAAAGAACTGGACAAGACATACTCCCCGAAGGATTTCGAAGACAGACTTTACAAATACTGGGAGGAGAGCGGCTTCTTCAAAGCGGAAAGAGATTCCCAAAAGAAACCGTACACGATAGTAATGCCGCCGCCCAACATCACGGGGCAGCTGCATATGGGACACGCGCTGGACTGCACTCTTCAGGATATACTTATCCGCTGGAAGAGAATGCAAGGATTCTGTGCGCTTTGGCTGCCCGGAACCGATCACGCGGCTCTGGCGACCGAGGCGAAAATCGTTGCGGCAATGAAAGAAGAGGGCGTTACCAAGTATGATCTGGGGCGCGAGGGATTCCTTGAGCGCGCTTGGGAATGGACACACAAGTACAAAAACCGCATCGTGGAGCAGCAGAAAAAGATGGGCAGCTCTTGCGACTGGAGCAGAGAGCGTTTTACAATGGACGAGGGTTGCTCCAAAGCGGTTCAGAAAGTCTTTATGGACTTGCACGCAAAGGGGCTTATCTACCGCGGTGAACGTATCATCAACTGGTGTCCGAACTGCAAGACCTCAATTTCAGACGTTGAAACGGAATATGAGGAACAGGACGGGTTCTTCTGGCATATCAACTACCCGATTGCTGACGGCTCCGGCTTTGTGGAAATCGCGACTACGCGTCCCGAAACGCTGCTCGGCGACTCCGCCGTTGCTGTAAATCCCAAGGACGAGCGGTACGCTCACCTTGTCGGAAAAACGCTCAAGCTGCCGCTTACCGAACGCGAAATTCCCATTGTTGCGGACGATTATGTGGATATGGAATTCGGCACGGGCTGTGTGAAAATCACTCCCGCGCATGACCCGAATGACTTTGAAGTCGGCAAGCGTCACGATTTGCCCGTGATCCATATGATGAACGAGGACGCGACAATTATGGAGGGCGTTGGCGGAAAATACGCGGGAATGGACAGATACGAAGCGCGTAAGGCGATGGTTGCCGATCTGGAGGCACAAGGACTTCTTGTTAAGGTTGAGCCGCACAAGCACAATGTCGGCACTTGCCAGCGGTGCGGAACTACCGTTGAACCAACCGCCTCACTGCAATGGTTCGTGAAGATGAAGGAGCTTGCCCAACCCGCTATCAACGTGGTTAAGAGCGGCGAGCTGAAATACGTTCCCAAGCGGTTTGAAAACGGTTATCTGTTTTGGATGGAAAATATCCGCGACTGGTGCATTTCACGGCAGATCTGGTGGGGTCACAGAATCCCCGCATTCTACTGTCAGAACCCCGACTGCGGTCACACCGAAATTACACTGGACGAGCTTACGAAATGCCCGAAGTGCGGTGCGCCCGTCAAGCAAGACGAGGACACGCTTGACACGTGGTTCAGCTCAGCGTTGTGGCCTTTTTCGACTTTGGGCTGGCCCGAAAAGACTCCCGATTACGACTACTTCTACCCCACCGACACACTGGTTACGGGCTATGATATAATAACGTTCTGGGTATCGAGAATGATATTCAGCGGACTTGAACACACGGGCGAAAAGCCGTTTAAGGACGTGCTGATTCATGGATTGGTGCGTGATGAACAAGGTCGTAAAATGTCCAAATCCCTCGGAAACGGAGTAGACCCGCTGGAAATCATCGACAAATACGGCGCGGACGCGCTGCGTTTGACGCTCGTTACAGGCAACGCTCCCGGAAACGATATGCGCTGGACGGAAACCAAGGTTACAAACTCCCGCAACTTCGCGAACAAGCTCTGGAATGCTTCCAGATACATTCTGATGAACCTGCCGGATAATTTCGAGGTTAAACCGCTTGATTACACCGCTCTCGCGATTGAGGATAAGTGGGTGTTGTCGCTGTACAACGATATGATCAAGAATGTCACGGCGAACCTCGAGGCTTATGAACTGGGCGTTGCGGTGCAGAATCTCTACGACTTTATCTGGGACATTTTCTGCGACTGGTATATTGAGCTTACCAAGCCGAGGATCCAAGCGGGCGGAGATGACGCGCTCACCGCACAAAACGTACTCGTGTTTATAATGACGGGAATTCTGAAAACGCTCCACCCGTTTATGCCGTTCATCACCGAGGAGATATGGCAGTCTATCCCGCAGAACGAGAGCGAAAGCGTTATGGTCGCGAAATGGTGCGAATATGATGAGAATCTGAACTTTGCGCGCGAAAAAGAGGACTTCGGACGTGTAATCGACACGATTCGGGCGATTCGCGTTCAGCGCAACGAGATGAATGTTCCGCCGTCTAAACGCGTTACAATGATCGTGGAAACCCAGTTCGGCAGTATTTTCGAGAACGCAAAGCCGTTCTTTGAGAAACTCGCGGGCGCGGGAGAGTTTACGGTAGTAAAGACAGCCGAATCTGCGGAAAAAATGGTTACGGTTGTTACCGACTCCGCGCGTGTATTTATGCCGATGGGCGAGCTTGTTGATACCGAAAAGGAGCTTGCACGCCTTGAAAAGGAGAAAAAAGCCGCACAAAAGGACATCGACTTTCTGTCGGGCAAGCTGAACAATCCCGGATTCCTTGCCAAAGCTCCCGCGCAGCAAGTCGAGAACGAACGCGCAAAGCTCGCCAAGGCTGAGGAGAAAATGAAGAAGATTCTTGAATCCATCGAGGGTCTTAAGAACAATTGACAGTTTACGGGTGATATGGCGATTATCACAAATCGGAGGATATAATGGGTATTTTTGGCAGAAAGAAAAACACAAACGATGAGTTGAATACTCGTTGGAAAGAGGCTTATCAAGCCAATCCGCGCGTGTATCAGAAAGACGAAAACGTAATTGTGGCGTTCGCGCTTACCGAAACTGCCGATTCGCTTTTTCCGATTGTTCCTGAGGAGCAATGGAAAATAGAGGGCAAGACCATAGACAAATGGATAATCTCCATAGTCAGCCTCACAAAGGACAGCGTAATCGGAACTATGGAATATCATGAAGCAATAAAGCGGCTTGAGCCGTATTTCCTCGCGCAAAAGGACGGCTGGGCGCTTATTCGCGGATTGACTTATGAGGAAATGGACGCGCTGTTTGATGGATGGCCGAGAAATATTCTTTGATAATGGCTGTCCAATATGGGAGGGTCGGTAATGTCTGTTGAGATTTACGGAGTTGAGGAAAGCTCGAAGAATTTCCGTTGCATTGCGGTTTCGGGCGAGAATACCTTTAACACGATTTGGCAGCAGGCAATAGACAATTTGGGGCTGCGGCTTATCGGAAACGGAGTATGGCTTTATAAAAAGGATCTTCCGAATATTCTGGAAGAATTTGCGCGGGTCAAAGCGTATGTAATGCAAGATGAAAGTATTCCTCCGAACTGTCGCAAAGACATTTCGGAACATATTGATGAAATTTTGTCGGTCTTGGAAAGTAAGTGGAGCGAGGTTGCCAATGCGGAACGTTTGTGGATGGGGTGAATGAAAACAAAATGGAAATTCGCAGAATGACCGAAAGCGACCTTGCCGAAGTCGGCGCGCTGTATGCGGCAAGTTGGAAACGCGGTTACAAAAGACTGCTGTCGCAGAAATACCTTGACGGGATTACCGCAGATTGGTACAAAGCGCGTACCGATTTTTTGGACGAGGGCAGCTTTGTAATCCTTGACGGAACGCAGATTGCGGCGCACTGTCACGCGCGTCCTGCCGCTGAGCCGAAAATGCGCGGCTGGGGAGAAATCCACACGATGTACGCTTTACCCCAATTTTGGGGTAAAGGTCACGCGGGGGAACTGCTCGATTACGCGGCGAATTGGCTCTACGAGTGCGGATTTGACGATGTATATCTGTATGTTCTGGAGGGGAACGAGCGCGCGGAGCAATTCTACACAAAGCACGGATTCCGCGCGAACGGCAACACGATTCAATGCGAGGTCGGCGGAAAAATCGTCACTGACAAGCGAATGGTAAAGTCATTCCCGCGTTCAACACGGTACGGGGAAATTGAAATCCAAACAGTGGAGAGCGGAGCGGACGCGGTGGAATGCGTTCTTAAAACGGGCGATTTCAACGCGCGGAGCAGTCTGCTGCTTTGCTTGGATTGGTATCTCGACCCGTATTACAAAAAGACGCTCCCGGAGCGGGAGCGGGTTGTCGAGGTACTGAGGGAGTACGAAAAAACCGCGGTGGACAGCACGTTGTTCTCGGTGCAAGAGCTGTTGGATCTGTATTGCTAGGAGGATTACAATAAAGTTATCGGATATTGAAAGGCAGTTTGAGGTAACGTTCCCGAACGGCTTTCACAAGATTTACGATACGGGGGCAATGGAATGGGCGGAGCTTTTGCCCGATGAGTTCCGAAAGATTCGTGAAAAATACGATAACGACCCGAATTCGTTTATGATGATGAACGGCGAGGTTGAGCCTTTATTCTTCGAGGAGATTCCTGAACGAGCGGAGGAGCTTGCGGAATGGCTGTCGTGGCGCGCCGAGGACACGGGTGAAACGCTGCGCGATGGGATAAAGCTCGTGCCGTTCGCACAGAATGGAGCGGGTGACTTATATCTGTTCGTTTACAAGGGAAAGACCGAACCGAAGATCGTTTTGTTCTATCACGATGATTTTGAATCGCCATCGTTCGGTTTCAAGGATTTTGACGAGCTTATGTATTATGCCCTGCTTGACGCGCTCCGATGGGACGAAGATATAAACGGCAAGACCTGGCAGAATCACTTGGATTATCTGACGGACGAGTACCGCGCCAAAATAACGAGCAAGTCCAAAGAGGAGCTGCTGGATGATTTTGAGGAGTTGGAACGTGAGCTTGTGAAAAACGTGCCGGCTCTCTTTTAGGGGTAAAAAAATGCGTGTATTTGACAGCTATTACTTCAATATCATAGATAAGG
The DNA here is from genome assembly GCA_947175385.1 of uncultured Clostridia bacterium. Classification (GTDB taxonomy): domain Bacteria; phylum Bacillota; class Clostridia; order Oscillospirales; family Ruminococcaceae; genus CAG-115. The sequence goes on from CAMWMN010000018.1 coordinate 12,817, forward strand.
TGAAATTTAAGGATACCAAGCCGTATCTCGACAAAATGCTAGCCGAAACGGGGTATTCGTATACGGGAATCACGTTTACGCTGTACAGCGTTGTTGATGATGTTCGGCAGAAATCATTTGAAAAGTTTCCGGATCTGAGTAAGTATTCGTTTGTTGACAATGATCAGAGGAACTACGGATTGACAAGCTACAAAGGAAACTGGGCGGACGGCAATATCCACGCAGATTTGGCGGATAAGGCGGATTGGAACGAGATTGCCGCTATGTTTTCGAAAATTCCGCACACGCTGAACTTTAGCTTTGGACATCTATTGATGAACGGCGTGAATTGGTTTTCGGACAGCACAGACGTAATTGCACCGGATTACAAATACGCGGAAAATTATCGAGAAAGCCCAACCGCACTATTCCCGCTGTTTCTTTCAAACTCCATCACACACCACAGATGCTATGATGACGGAAAAAAGCTCAATCGTGTATCGGTGTGCATTGATGTGACGGACGAAACATATCCGCGTGATTCACGGGCGGTAATTGAAAAGCTCATTCCATATCTCGGCGAGCCGACTAACTTCAATCGTAAGTGTATGTTTACAGAGGAGGAGAACAAGAGATTTGGTAATTTGGAATCTGCGGAATGGAAAAAACTCAAGGAGTTTATGAAAACCGCACTCCCCGAATCGAAAAATCACAAACCGTGGGCAAATCCGCACATTATGCCGCCGCCAGACCCAAAGCTGCCGCACGTTGCCGATAAGTTCACGCTGGACAAGGCATTTATGGACACGGCGTTCAAACGGGAGAAAGGGCATCCCAATTGGCTTAACGTATACTCGTGTACAGATGAACACGGATTTCGTTATGAGGCATACGTTCAAAAGCTGACATACTGTATCTACAATGAATTTCGTGTTTGGGTGGAGATTTCGGGATATAATTTCAAGGTCGGAACGGGCAGCATAAACTATTATGTCACGGAAGAGGGCGAGTCGCTTGAGATACTCAAGATGTTTGCGTCGTTTTGTATGCAGCTGCTTATGGAATACAGCGGGCATCTGGCGGAGCTATTCGGCGATACACCGAAATGGTACAATGAGCAGTAACAAATTGGATCTCAATCCAAAGCGTAATATACCACAGCAACTAACAGTCAGCGCAGTTTGGAGCTTTATAACTCCAGTCAACTTACAAGAGTAAAGTACAAATCCAAAAAGTCTCCAAATTCGCGTCAGCGAATTTGGAGCGGTTTCGCGAGGGTGGCGGAGCGGAACGAAGTGGAGCGGAGCCCAAGCCTCGCGAAATTTTGGATTTGCTTTTAAGATAAGGAGTAAAAAATGTCGGAATTAACTTTAGTCGTACTTGCGGCAGGAATGGGAAAAAGATTCGGGGATAGGATAAAGCAGCTTGAGCCGCTCGGACCATCGGGAGAACTGTTGATTGACTATTCCGTAAATGACGCGGTGAAAAACGGATTTGATCGGATCGTGTTCATTATCCGCAAGGATATTGAGGAGTTGTTCAAGTCGACAATCGGCGCTCGGGTGGAGAAAATTGTCAAGACAGAGTATGTTTTCCAGTCTGTCGAACAACTCCCCAAGCGCGAAAAGGACTTTCCCTCGCGCGTTAAGCCGTGGGGAACGGCGCAGGCACTGTGGTGCTGCAACGGCGTAATTGAGGGAAATTTCGCAGTTATCAACGCGGACGATTTCTACGGTGCGAAAGCATTCGCGGCGCTGGCGGGATTCCTGAAAAATCCTAACGCAGACGCTTGCTCGGTGGATTTCAGGCTTGCGAATACCCTCTCCGAATACGGCGCGGTCAACCGCGGAATCTGCCGCGCAAGCGCGGACGGACTGATTACCTCGGTTGAGGAAACCAAGCAGATAATTCGCGGCGAAGATGGCATAATCCGCGGAAAATATGACGGCTATGAGCGGATTCTTCACGATGATGACACCGCCTCGATGAGTATGTGGGGATTTAATGCGGAGTTTATGGGGATTCTGCGGCATCAGCTCAGGAAGTTCCTCGACAATCTTCAGCCCGATGAGGGAGCGGCGGAGCTTACAATCGCAGACGTAGTCGGACGGGAGATTCAGTCAAGCCGTGGCTTGCATGTCCGTGATATTCCCACCGACTCCAAATGGTTTGGAGTTACCTATGAAAGCGACATCGAATCCGCGCGGGAAACGCTTTCCAAATATGTGGAAGATGGAATTTACAAATCTCCGTTAATCTGAATTTAAGGGGGGAACGGGTTATGATTATTATACCTGTTAATGAGCTTAGAGAAGGTATGCAGCTCGCCGAAAACGTTGATACCACAACCGCCACCGAATACCGAACTCTGCTGCCCAAGGGAGCGTTTCTGTCGGGAAGTATGATTGAAATGCTCAAATCGGAGGGAATAAAGTCCGTACGAATCAATATCGGCGGACTTACCAGCGGTGTGGACACCTCGGGTGTGGCACGACGCTCCCCGTCCAAACCCGAATCCCCTGTTTCAGATGAGCCGTCAATTAACGAACAGAAAATCAACGAAAATCTCAGCCACGCGCTTACCGACTTGGACGAGATTTTTGAGTGCAATGAAGAAATTAAGGAGCTTTCGCAAACTTCGATTCAAAAGGTGGATAACATAGCTAATGATATAATCACCGACATTGCAAGCGATCCATCCTTTCTCGGCAAACAGATGATCGCCTTGCAGAATTACGATGATTACACCTACAAGCATTGTCTGCGCGTGGCAATGCTCTCCACCTCTGTCGGTGTGGAAATTGGGCTTTCTGTTGACGAAATCAAGGATTTGGTCGTCGCTGGGTTACTTCACGACATCGGTAAATCCAATATCGACCACGATATAATCATCAAGCCCGGGAAGCTCACCGAGGAAGAATTTGCCGAGATCAAGCGGCATCCGCTTATTGGCTACAATATCCTCAAAAACAGCGGAAATTATAACTCGAATGTTCTTTCGGGAGTGCTGTTTCACCAAGAGAAGTATGACGGTTCGGGTTATCCCACGGGAATCGCGGGCAAGAAAATCCCCCTCATCGCGCGGATTCTCACTGTTTGTGATGTGTTCGACGCGTTGACTTCAAACCGCCCCTACCGCGTGCCGTGGTCAGTCCCCGAAACAGAGGAATACATACTCGGAGCGTGCGAGAGCCATTTCGACCTTGAGGTTACTCAGGCATTCCTACGCGCGTTCAACCCCTACCCTGTCGGCACTATGGTTCAGCTCACCGACGGCAGACACGGAGTAGTCATCTCCCACAGCCCTAATGTTCTCCGCCCCACCGTTCGCATTATGGGCGAATTTGCGGGTGAGGAAATCAACCTTATGGACGATTTCAGATTCCTCACGCTGGCGGTTTCAGGCATTTACAAAGGAAACGAATACCCGATACAATAAACTAAAGATCCCTTTTGAAATAATGGTTGCTGGGATAAAACTCCGGCGATTTCACTAACTCATGTTGAATTTTCTGGAGACTTATGATAATATGCAAAACAATAAATGGAAATTTTACGAGGTGAAAGTGTGAAACACATAGTAGAGTTAGGGGGAATCGTCACAGGCTTCCATGTCACTGAGCATTGTATTGACTGTATGTGTGGGAAGGACTTAATTAAAATTGATAAGCATTCCCACAATATTATCTGTCAAAGAACAATCTTTGAGAAAGAAGGATTGTCAAGAAAACTGATTGCAGATGGTGAACACGTTTATATATGATTTCTGCACTCTTTATATATTGAATCAAAGAAATTATGAGTTGATTGGCAAATGGCAATTAGGTCATGATCTAAGTTCCGATATATGCGGGATAGCAGTTGACGATGATGCTATTTATTGTTCCATCCGGAATGGCAAAATCATTACTCTTGATAAGCAATCATATCAGATAAAAGAGTTTGTTATTTTCGGAAGCAGTATGTGGAGCATAAAAACCTATAATCAATACCTACTTGCCGGAACAGTGGACGGAAAATTACTGCTGTTGGATAAATCTACTCTTTCCATTGAAAAAAGTCTTAATTGGGGGAAGAAAAACATTGGCAGTCTGCATATCAGCGGAGAAACCCTATATGCCGCAAGTCACGATGGGAAACTATTCAAAATCGGCATGGAAAGTTTTGAAGTCGAGGCTTCAGCGAAAAATGCGCACAAGAAAATGTTTGATTGCGCAGGGATATGTGAGGATATGCTGGTAACAGTTTCATACCCTTGCTCGGAAATTGCCCTTTGGAATAAAGATACACTAGAGAAAATAAAAGTAATCAGTACTCCGTTAAAGTTATCAGGATGTACATATATCGAAAACGATTTTATGTATATCTCTTCTCGCAATATCTTAGGAATTGGTCGGATTCAATTAAATTGATCAACGCATTTCTAATTTATCGGTTGGCCATCCATAATGGATAGCCGACCGTCCCGGCATTTTGACGAAGAATTCAGAAAATAGAACATCAGCAAACCCTAATCTGAAAAGGGAAAACTAAAAAGCCCCCAAATCAAATGATTGGGGGGCTTTTCAGTTATTATTCAATTAATTCTGCTGTGCTCTTCTCTTCGCCTCAATATCAGCGAGAGCGTCCTTGCGGGAGAGATTGATTCTGCCTTGATTATCAATTTCCATAACCTTGACGATGATTTCATCGCCAACAGAAACAACGTCCTCCACCTTTTCAACGCGGTGATTTTCGAGCTTGGAGATATGCACCATACCGTCCTTACCGGGAGCAATTTCAACAAATGCGCCGAAATTCATAATACGGACAACTTTTCCCTTGTAAATCGCGCCGATTTCCGGCGGATTCACGATGGTGTGAATTACCTGAACGCATGCTTTCGCCTTTTCCGCGTCCACGCCGCAAATAAACACATTTCCGTCTTCGTCCACATCGATTTTGACCTCGAAGTCCGCGCAGAGCTTCTGGATAACTTTTCCGCCCTTGCCGATGACATCGCTGATTTTCTCCACGGGAACCTTGGTGGTGAGCATCTTGGGAGCGTACTTGCCGACTTCGGGACGCGGCGCGGGAATTGCCTTGAGCATTACCTCATCAAGGATATAATCGCGCGCCTTGTGAGTTTTCTCGAACGCGATCTTGATGATTTCGGGAGTAAGACCGTCAATCTTCAAGTCCATCTGAATTGCGGTGATACCATCGTGAGTACCCGCAACCTTGAAATCCATATCGCCGAAGAAGTCCTCAACGCCTTGAATGTCAACCATAGTCATCCAGCGTTCTCCCTCGGTGATAAGTCCGCAGGAGATACCCGCAACGGGCTTTTTGATCGGCACGCCCGCGTCCATAAGAGCAAGCGTGGAACCGCAAACAGAGCCTTGCGAGGTCGAACCGTTGGAGCTGAGAACCTCGGACACAAGACGAATCGCGTAGGGGAACTCCTCAACAGACGGAATCACGGGCACGAGCGCGCGTTCAGCCAATGCGCCGTGACCTATCTCACGTCTGCCCGGACCGCGCGACGCTTTGGTTTCGCCCACGGAGTAGCTCGGGAAGTTGTAGTGGTGAATGTACCGCTTGGTTTCCTCCTCGTCAAGACCCTCGAGCTTCTGCGCGTCCGACACTGGACCGAGCGTACAAATCGTCATAACCTGAGTCTGACCGCGTGTGAAGATTCCCGAACCGTGAACTCTCGGCAGAACCCCAACCTCTGCGGCAAGCGGTCGCATCTGGTCGAGAGCGCGTCCGTCAACACGCTTTCCGTCATCGAGCAGCCAACGGCGAACCACAAACTTCTGGAGCTTGTACATACACTCGTCAATCATCGCAATCTGTTCGGGATACTGCTCGTCAAACTTCTCATGAACCTCCGCGTAAACGGGCTGAAGGCGTTCCTCGCGGATATTCTTGTCGTCCGTATCCATCGCATAGCGAACCTTTTCAATCGCGAACTCGGAAATCGCGTCATACATATCGTGGTCTACGTCACTGCTTGTGAACGCGAACTTCGGCTTGCCGATCTGCGACTGAATGTCCTTGATAAACGGAATCAGCGACTTTACGATTTCATTGTGACCTGCCATAATCGCGTCAAACATCAAATCATCGGAAACCTCGTTCGCACCCGCCTCAATCATAACAACCTTTTTCTCGGAGGAAGCCACGGTGAGGTTCAAATCGCTCTTGGCGCGCTGTTCAGCGTTCGGCATAAGGACGATTTCGCCGTCCACCAGACCCACGGAGATACCGCCGATAGGTCCGTTCCACGGAATATCCGAAATGGAAACCGCGATAGACGCGCCAATCATACCGAGAATTTCGGGTGAACAATCGGGGTCAACCGACAGCACGGTCATGGTAATCGCGACATCATTGCGCATATCCTTGGGAAACAGCGGACGCATAGGACGGTCAACTACGCGGGATGTCAGAATCGCTTTCTCGGATGGCTTACCCTCGCGGCGGAGAAATCCGCCGGGAATCTTGCCCACGGAATAGAGCTTCTCCTCATAGTCCACGGAAAGCGGAAAGAAATCCACGCCATCGCGGGGCTTTGCGCTTGCGGTAACGTTTACCATCACCGTTGTTTCGCCGTAACGAACCCAGCACGAGCCGTTCGCCAATCCGCATACCTTGCCCGATTCAACGGTAAGCTCGCGCCCAGCAAACATTGTCTTAAATACTTTGTAATTCTCAAACATTCTAAAAATCCTTTCGGGACAAATAATGTGACTAAAGGGCAGAAGAGTGCCGCTGAAACGCTCTGCCCCCTGCCTTCTGCCCTTTGTTAATGATTGCCGATTACTTACGCAAGCCGAGCTTCGCAACGATTGCACGATAACGCTCGATGTCTTTCTTCTGGAGGTAGTTCAGCAAATTTCTTCTGCGGCCTACCATCTTGAGAAGTCCGCGAGTGGAGTGGTGATCCTTCTTGTGAACCTTGATGTGCTCGGTAAGATCATTGATTCTCTTGGTGAGAATCGCGATCTGAACCTCGGGAGAACCCGTGTCCTTGTCATGCTTGCGGTTAGCCTCGATTACGGCTGTCTTTTCTTCTTTTCTTAACATAATAACACCTCATTCGATTTCCGCAGCTCCCGCGCTGCTCAAGCAAAAAAGCTCCGTTTCACTTTGCTTTCATGCCTGCACGTGGAGAGCTGCTATTGATTTTCTCCGCCGTCACAGTAAAGGGTTTTGGTGTTTCCCGATTTCCGGGCAAATGCCGCGATCCGTGAGAGCGGTAATTGTTCTGTGCGGAATTGCACAACAACAATATTATAACACATTTTTTTCGATTTGTAAAGGGGTTTTTGGAAAAAATCCGCAAAATTACTTGAAAATTTTGCGGAATTATGGTATAGTGTATTTGCCGGCATCTCCAGCGCTAATTGCAAAGGAGGTGAATTTATATGCTCAAGATAGTCAAAGGGATTATTACACTTCTGAACTCTGTCGGAGTTGGTGTGATTGCGAACTACATAAGCGGTAACATCAGCAAATAGCTTGACAGTAGTTCAGCCGGCAAACACAAAAAGCCTTAGTAAATACCCGACCCCCGCACGAGATGCACCTCGCACGGGAGTCATTTATATGCTCGAGACCGAATTTCTTTGACAGTTATATTATATCACATTAAGTTTGATTTGTCAACCCCCTTTATTGTAAAGAAATCCTGTAAACTAATCATCGGGGATTGACAAAAAACGGGAATCGTGATATAATGGAATCATACAGACTTGCGGCTTTCACCGCCTGCGGCGGGGAAACCGCACAAATTGACAAGCCTTTAAGATTTGGGAGAAGTTATGTTTGAATTGATAAAGACCGAGGATCGCGCACGGCGCGGAATTTTCCGCACACCGCACGGCGATATAAAAACACCGTTCTTTATGAACGTGGCTACGGCGGCGGCGATAAAGGGCGCGGTATCATGTATGGATTTGCGGGAGATGAAAACCCGCGTGGCTTTGTGCAATACGTATCATCTGCACCTGCGCCCCGGCGAGGACGTGGTGTACAAAATGGGCGGACTGCACAAGTTTATGAACTGGGACAAGCCGATTCTTACGGACAGCGGCGGATTTCAGGTATTTTCTTTGTCCAAGCTGCGTAAGATTAAGGAAGAGGGCGTGTACTTCGCGTCGCATATTGACGGACGGCGACTATTTATAGGTCCCGAGGAGAGTATGCAGATTCAGTCCAAGCTCGGCTCTACGATTGCGATGGCATTTGACGAGTGCGTGGAAAATCCCGCCCCCGTGGATTACGTTCGGCAATCGGTGGAGCGTACCACGCGCTGGCTTGAGCGGTGCAAGGCGGAAATGGCGCGGCTTAATTCCCTGCCCGAAACGATTAACAAGCAACAGCTACTGTTCGCGATAAATCAAGGCGGAACATACGATGATATCCGCGTGGAGCATATGAAAATAATCCGCGAGATGGAGCTTGACGGCTACGCAATCGGCGGACTGGCGGTCGGCGAACCAACCGAGGTGATGTACCACATTCTGGATTCGGTGCTCCCCTATGCGCCCGAAAACAAGCCGCGCTATCTGATGGGAGTCGGAACTCCGTCAAACATTATCGAGGGAGTGTACCGCGGAGTGGATATGTTCGACTGCGTAATGCCCTCTCGCAACGCGCGTCACGCGACAATATTCACGTGGAACGGCATAATGCACGTGACAAACGAGCGTTATTCTACGGACGAGCGTCCGCTCGACTTCGAATGCGACTGCCCGACCTGTCGGAACTTCTCCCGCGCGTATATCCGCCATTTATTCAAGGCGGGAGAGCAGCTCGGCGGACGGCTTGCGGTAATCCACAATCTGTATTTCTACAACACGCTGATGGACAGAATTTGCGATGAGCTGGACAACGGCACGTTCACGGAGTTCCGAAACAAGTATTCGCCGCTGCTGGCAAGCAAGCTGGAGGACTAAGGCAACAAATCGGGGCGCAATTCAAACGCGTTATAAATTCAAGCAACTTACCGGCGACTAATGCAAATTCAAAACGCAAGCGACGCGCAACACCACAAAGTGGTGTTGCGTGTCGCTTAGCGAACGCAGACGCTTCGCGTCTGCGTGGTTTTGAATTTGCTATTAAAATAAGGAGGTTAAATTGGAGGAATATAATTTTTTCGCAGAACAAGCGGATATTCTTTCGTGCGACTGCTCAACTATTAAAAAAGCATATGTCAAAGATGGAAATCTGCATTTGAAAACAGATTCATTCCTCTATGGCGATAAAAACCCCTATAAATGCGACTGTCTTTTAATACTCGAACGCTTTTCCCTTATAGACGAGCAGGCTAATGCAGATATTATCCCCCTTGAACGAAGAAAAGAGTGCAAGGAAATCGCTGCGAATCGTAATTTACATCTGTATTTAACGTTCGATGAATTTCTGGAAAGTTCTTGTGTTGAGGTACAAGGATTTGATTTTGAATGGGAAAAACAATGCTTGACTATTACCGGATATGACGGTAATGAAGATAAGGCGTTATGGTGTTCGCTGAAATTTCATTTTCAAAATATTACAGCTTATTGGAATGAGGAAAAGTCTTTGTTTGAAGTTTGATATTACCAATTATATGAGGAGAATATAAAATGAACGTTTTTCGTATCAATTTTACACTCAGACCGCCCGCCGAGATTGCTCCGTGGGGCGAAAAAGGCGACTACCTCTCTTGGTTCGGGCTGACGGATTCTGAACTTTGGATAACGGTTGGCAAACGGACGATTTACGAATATACCGATGCCGCATGTAAAGAGTGGGAACACGATATTCGCCACAATGACTATTATCTCTCGCGGTTTCTGGAGGATTTTTCGGGAACATTCAAGTTTATCCGCGAGAGCGTTCCGCGCAGGTATTACGACTATCTCGATGAGTTTGTCACCAAAACGGACAACTGGCAATCCATATATCTGAACGATGACAGCATAGATGACGATGCGTTCTACGCGTTTCTTGAGGAAAAATGGGAGCCGCTTACCGAATGGTTTTCCGACCGCGTTTTTGACAGCGGACATCTGACGGGCGGACCGCTTATCGGCTGCTTTCGCTGCGGGGATATGATAAAAATTAGGTGGAAAAGTAATTATACGCTTGAAAACGGCGAGAACATCTGGACTGCTCCGAGTGGGGATTTCGAAATTCCGTATGCGGATTTTGTTTCCGAGGTGAAACGCTTTTTCGAGGAGTTTTACGCGGCGATGGACAAACAAGTTGAAACCGCGCTCCGAATGGATTGGGGAAAGGTAAAGCTCGACAAAACACTCCTTGCCAAGGAACATCAAAAACGCAAAGAGGGATTCAGTCAAGCGGTCGCGCTGCTTGACGAGAACAATTCCGCGACAGACTGGAACAAGGTCGAAGAGATGTATGAAATAATGAAAAAAGAGCTTGCAGCGGAGGAGTAATATGACTTTTGCAGATATGGAAATGGCGGACATTAAGGAATATGCGGAGTTGTTCGTTTCGGTGTTCAATGCTCCGCCGTGGAACGATGGCTGGACTAATCTCACAGCGCGTATGCGTATCGGGGAATTGTTGAACACGGGGAACTGCGTCGGAAAGGCGGCTTACGAGAACGGACAGCTTATCGGAATAATTCTAGGGCAGAAGGAGCATTCTTACGACGGTGTTCATTTTCTGATACAGGAATTCTGCGTAAGAACCGAAAATCAACACAGCGGCTGCGGAACAAGACTGCTCACCGCGCTCAAAGACGAGCTGAATGCTTTAGGCGTCGTCAATATCTATCTGATAACGCAACACGGCGAAAGTACGGAGGGCTACTATCAAAAGCGCGGTTTTACAACCTCCAACCAAATGATAGTGATGTCCGAAAACTTGACAAAATAGTTTGCAGGGAGGATTTATGGACGACAAAATTTCCGTTAACGGCAAAGATTTCACGACAATCAAGCTGTTGGGAAAAGGCAAAGGCGGATATTCCTATCTGGCGGCAGACGGCACAGAGAAATACGTTCTGAAACAGATTCACCACGAGCCTTGCGATTATTATGAATTTGGAAACAAAATCGAATCCGAAATTCGTGATTATAACAAGCTGCGCGAAATCGGAATAAAAATCCCGGTTATGATTGATGTTGACAGAGAAAACGAACGCATTCTCAAACAGTTTATCGAGGGTGATACCATTTACGAGATAATTCTGCGCGGTGAGATGAAGTCCGCTTATCTCGAACAGCTCCGCGATATGTGTAAGCTGTTGTACGCGGCTGATACAAATATAGATTACTTCCCCACAAATTTCGTGATCCAGAACGAGGAGCTTTTCTATATCGATTTCGAGTGCAACAAATATTCGGAACAATGGGATTTTGAAAACTGGGGCATAAAGTATTGGTCGAAAACTTCGGATCTTATGAAATACGCGAAAGAGCACTCATAATCCAATCCACAAAGGGATGTAAAAACCATTCCCAAATAAACAGGCACTTCTCCCCCGTGCAGCGGGGAGAAGTGCCTATAACAGGACGTAAAAACACAAAATAAACGAGGTGATTTTATGTCCTTTATTGAATTGTTTTTCGTAGCTGTGGGGCTTTCCGCAGACGCGTTCGCGGTAGCTTTGGCGGACGGTCTGAATCTGAAACGGCGCCGAAACGCGGTGATTATCGCGTTTATGTTCGGGCTGTTTCAGGCGGCAATGCCGATTATCGGATATTTTGCGGGGCGCGGACTGGCGCGGTACATAAGCGCCATAGACCACATTGTCGCGCTGTGCGTTCTGGGAATTATCGGCGGCAAAATGGTAATTGAGAGCGTTCGGGAGCTGATAAGCAAAGAACCTCCGAAAACGGAATTTCGGGAGCTGTCATTCCCGGGATTGCTCGCGCAGTCCGCTGCCACGGCAATTGACGCGCTGATGGTCGGAATCAGCTTCGCCGCAATCAATGTGGAAATCGCCCCCGCAGCAATGTTTATCGGTGCGGTGACGTTCTCTCTTTCGCTTATCGGCGCGCTCGGCGGGCAAAAACTCGGTCTGAAACTCGGCACAAAGGCTGAGCTTATCGGCGGAGCGGTATTGATAATAATCGGTGTAAAAACATTCTTGGAACACATTCTGGCATAAGAACCTGTACCAATAGCTCCGGCGCACGTCTTTTCGACAAATTTTGCCGCTGTCTGCGTCAAAACTCCTTACAGGTAAACCGTAGGTTTTCCGTACATACAGTACAGCTGCGTCGCTTTTTCTTGACAGCGACAAAATTATGCTCGAAAATCCGTACACCTACGCTATTGGCACGGGTTCTAAATATCCCCCGGGTTTCTACCGGGGGAATTTTTTATGCCATTAGTCGAGATTATTACTCGTCTTTATCTTCCTTGTCCTCGGAATTAACGGTTTCGCTGTTCTCGGTATTCTCCGAAACGGTTTTCATCTTGCGCGAAACAATCAGAATTACAGCCGCCGCAACAACTATCACCGCGATAACAACGATCATAATGATCATGAAAGTATTGTCTTTCTTGGGTGTAGAGGTGTTTCCGCTGTTGCCTGCAGGAGCATCGGGAACTTCACCCTGAACCAATACCATGGCGGAGATGCCCGAAACGGTTACCTTGCCGCCGTCAACGGTGCGGAGCGACTTTGTTCCCGCCTTGTTGCCCTCAACGCAAACGTTCCATGTGCCCTCAGGAATCGAGAACTCGGTGTCTTCCTTGCCGGCATTGAAAATCACGTAAATTGCATCGGATTTCTCACCGTTTACACCGCCATTGATCTTGAACGCAGCGGCATTATCCGGGATACCATCTATTGCGGTTATGTTTGCACTGACATCTTCGGCTGTAGAAAGTCTGAGTGCGGGGTGCGCCTTACGGAACGCGATAAGTCCCTTGTAGTACTCGAAAACAGCGCTGTATTCCTCGTTGTCGAGATTATCCCAACGGAGCTGATTAATCGCATCGCCCGAATTGTAGCTGTTGTGCTCAAATGAGCCGTCTTCCTTAACCTTTGTGCGGAGCATTTCCTCGCCCGCCTGCATAAACGGAATTCCCTGTGAAGTAAGGTAAATCGCTGCCGCAAGGTTGTTCATCTTCACCTGCTCCTCGCGCGTTGCGTCGGGAGTGGAGATTGTGATTCGGTCGATAAGAGTGTTGTTGTCATGGCAGGACGCGTAGTTTACATTCTGCGCGGGATTTGAACACCAAGTGCCGAGATAGTACGGAATATCGTAACCCATAAAGGTTTGTCTGATGTCGTTAGTATAGCCCGTATTACCCGAAACAAAACCAGCATCTTCTGTATCAAATACGTTACCTCTCAAGCCATCGCGGATAGTATCGTTGAAGTACGCGAAGCCGGGGGTTTTGTCGGAATTGCCCTGAACCGCAAGATCATAGCCGCTCTTTGTAACATTGGTGGTAAGCGACCAACCCTCACCGTAGAAAATTACGCTCGGGTGATCCTTGTGAACAGTTTCAACGATTTCGTTGATAAGCTCGGTATCCATAAGTCCCACAAGGTCGAAACGGAAACCGTCGATGTGGTACTCGTCAGCCCAGTATTTTACGGAATCCACGATGTATTTTTTTACCATTGAACGCTCGGTAGCGGTATCGTTTCCGCAGCCCGAACCGTTAGAGAACACACCCGTATCGGAAACGCGGCTGAAATACATCGGAACTATTTGATTAAAGCAGAACTCGCCCGCATTGTAAACGTGATTGTATACAACGTCCATAACCACGCTGATTCCATTGTCGTGCAGTGCCTTGACCATCTGCTTTGCTTCCTTTACGCGAACCGCGCCATCAGTCGGGTCGGTGGAATACGAACCCTCGGGAACGTTGTAATTTACCGGGTCATAGCCCCAGTTAAAGCCGCTTGAATCGGATTCGTCCACAGAACCAAAATCGTACATTGGCAGAATGTGCAGATGCGTTACGCCCAACTCCTTGATGTGGTCGATACCCGTGGAAATGCCCGATGGAGTTTTTGTGCCTGTTTCGGTAAGTCCAAGGAACTTGCCCTTGTTTTCGATTCCGGAGCTTTCGTGAGTTGAAAGATCGCGGATATGCAGCTCGTAAATAATCGCATCGTTGGGCTTGAGATCCTCATTCGGATTCTTATCGTCTGCCCAACCCTCGGGATCGGTGGAATCAAGGTCAATAATCATACTGCGCTTGCCGTTCAAACCCGCCGAGCGAGCGTAGGGGTCACAGGTGGTTACGGACGAATCCGCGAAATCCACACTGTACTTGTAGTAATTACCTACAAGGTCGCCCTCCTTTTCGCCTACCCAAGTGCCGTTTACATCGGATTTCAGTTCAACGGTGCCTATCATATCGGCAACGCCGTCTCTTCCACCTTTGTAAAGGAACACCTTAACGGCTTTTGCGGTCGGTGCCCATACACGGAATGTGGTCTTTTCCTTGGTATAGGTTGCTCCAAGGTCGTTGCCGGTATAGGTGTACTGATCCTCAAACTCCTTGGTGGAGAACACGTTCGGCATAGTCAGTTTTGACTCGTTGCCGTTCGCGGTGATGGTGTAAGCCTCGGTAAGGTCGAGCTTTTCCGCGATGGTGAGGTGATATTCCAAATCGGAAACAGCCTCAACATTTTCAATAGCAATTGCGCCGTTTTTACCCGAAAGCGAGAAGTATGTATTGAGGTCGTCCTCGATCTTCGCGGTGAACATGGCGGTAATGGTCTTGTCGCCGTCATACATCGCGCTTACCATACGAACGCCCTTTACGGCGTCCTCGCCGTATTCCTTGCGCGCGCCCTCGACTCCAGATTCTACATACGCGTGAACCGTACCGGAAACCATCTCGGCAACATCAAAGAACTGATCTCCGTCAAAGTCCTTTCCTGCCCAGGTATCGCCGCCCTTGCGGACGATGTATCCGATTTCGGTCGCCGTGCCGCCGATGGGGATAGTCGCAACCATTTCGCCGTTCTCCTCAACGAACTCGAACGCGCCATCAGTTGCGCCGGTGTTCCATGCCCAAACGTCCCAGTCTGCATAGTCGCCGTCGGGACGGTTGTAATGGAGCTTCAATACAGCTCCAGCAGCATCCGCGAATGACATTCCCGCCGGAATCAGCGTGAAAATCATCATCACCGCGGTAAAGACCGCCATAAACTTTTTCTTCATCATAAACCTCCTATTTTTGAATGGCAAATCCGAAACCGCGCGTTACCTCACACCTTTGGTGTTCGGCAGCGATTGCATTTCGGATTTGCGTGTTCCCCCGAGGGGGTTGCCTTGGAATTATCCCAAGCTGCTTATAATTATTATACAGTTTTTGGCTTGGATTGTCAAGGGGAAAACACAATATTTCGGAATATTTTATTTTTGTGAAAAAGCACTTGACAAACATCAAATTATATGATACAATATGAACAACAGTATTTCATTGATACAGTGTGATGAGAAATTCACGCGGAAAGGACAATAAATATGTTGACTGTTATTTATGACGAGGAAGAAGAGAAGTACAAGGTTAAGGGCACGTTCAAGCTCGGAATCGCGGGCACTTACGAGAACAAGAGCTTTGACGATGAAGTAATCACGATTGACGAGGAGATACTTGAGAATATACAGGAGCGCGATGAAGAATGGGTCGGTCCACTGCTGCCGTTCATCAAGTCGGACGAGCCTGAGGAAATCGCCAAGGGGCTTGAGGAGTACCTCAATCAGCTTGAAAAACGCGCTGCCGAGAACGAAAAGCAAATTAACGACAATATTCTGTTCAACCTCTTTATGGATATGGAGGGCTGCAGTTATCCGTTCTGGGAGCTAGACGGACTGACGGACGAAAAGTTTTTAAGCGAAAACGATGAGGACGAGCTGGACGATTTGGTTTACGGCGATGAGCAGATTTCCGAATTGTACGATTATTTTGACGATTCGCCCAATGACGGCACCGTGGAAAAGCCCAATGTAGAGGCGAAAATCCGAGAGATGTATCCGATGTTCAATCTGGATCTGTTCATCAAAAAGATCAAGCCCGAGTATCTGAATTTCAAGGGCAGATATTTCTCGTTCCAGTTCGGCGACGGTTGGGACGGCGAATTGGCTTGCGGCGCGTATGACGAGCTGGATGAGAATTTCACATTTTCCGATTGGCATAACCATTGATGATGAGGAGAGAATATTATGGAAAATCAATATACTTTTGAAGAATTGAACGCTCTTTGGGAAGAGGCTTATCGAGCTAATCCGCGCGTGTATGAGAAGGAGGAGGACGATTCCATAATCGTGGGATTCGCACTCACCGAGGACACTGATTCGCTTTTCCCGGTTGTTCCCGAGGAGCATTGGCAGATAGAGGGCAAGGACATAGACAAGTGGATAATCTCCATAGTCAGCCTCACAAAGGACGGCGTTATCGGGATTATGGAATATCACGAGGCTATAAAGCGGCTTGAAAAGTATTTTCTCGCGCAAAAGGACGGATGGGCGCTTATCCGCGGATTGACGTACGAAGAAATGGACGCGCTGTTTGAGGGCTTGCCGAGGAATGCGCTCCAAAGTTGACAGCGCTTTGACAGTGTATAGTTGATAGTTAATAGTTATTGTGTCATAACGAGAGGGCAAAACAGCCTATCCGAGAGCAGTGCAAATTCAAAACGCAAGCGGCGCACTGCACGCGCAGCGTGCAGTGGGTAGCTTAGCGAACGCAAACGAGCGTCAGCTCGTTTGCGTGGTTTTGAATTTGCCATTAAAATAAGAGGTATTTATGGAGATTATTAATAAGGCTAGCGAAAAATATAAGGGATTTCAGGACGAGATATGCACGCCGCTGTTTGAGCTGCTGCGCGAAATCAACGCGCTTGAAAAGGAAGCGGTGAAACGTGAAAAGGAGATTACGGCGGACAAAGACAAAAATGGCATTTCTCAGTCGGTGTATACCGATGAAGACAGAGCGTTGTCGGATTATGTACGGGACGGAATGCGCAAAATTGTAACTCCCGCGCGGTTCTCCGAAAAGCTGCTCAAGCGCGGATATGGTCTTTCGTGGAGGGATCCGCAGACATACGGATATATCGACGAGGAGTGCGAGGCTACGTTCTCAATGCGGAACGCTGCCCGCGCGGCGGTCGAGATCCGCGACACGGCAAAAATCTCGAATCAGTATAAATTTGTTTATCGTCTGATTGACGACAAATGGCTTCTGGACGAGGTTTACTATCGTATGGGGTCGAGCAGCAACTGGTCGGTGACGGGAATCAAGTGACAGTTGATAGTTGACAGTTATTCGGATTATAACCATAATCCACTGCTTGGAGAGTAAGTTTGGCGCGTTATAATTCGCGGCAAGTTATTGGTGATTCGTGCAAATTCAAAATGCGGGAA
>CAMWMN010000019.1 GCA_947175385.1 uncultured Clostridia bacterium
ATCGGAGTCAGAATCAAGTTACAGGCAATCACAACCGTCACTTTTGCAAAAATAACGCGCAGCATCTGCTTCACATCTTTTTTGGAAGTGAATTTTCCGTCAAGCGTTTTGGAATCGGAAAACTTGATATTGTACAAGAAAACCCCGTAAATCATAGCTCCGAACGCCTCTATAAACGTGAAAATCGGATTGAACGCTCCGCCCATCGGGAATAGGAAAAATCCGATAATATCGGTAACCACACCCGCAAGAAATGAAACGGTTGGTCCGTACAACATTCCTATCGAAGCAAGTGCCAAATACGCAAACGTTATCTTCAAATCCTTTGAGATATTGATTGTAACACCCTTGAGAACCAGATCTAACGCAATAAGTATCGCCGTGACCACTAAGCAGCGCAGATTTTTCAGTTCCGCTGCCGACTTCTTGAAATTACCAAAAAAAGCCATAATTACTCCTCACTTTCGCAGTACAACGGAATAAATATGACTTTATTCGGTTTATGTACAGCGAGATGCGAAAACCGAACCGCAAGCCGTTCACGGCTTTTCGTCCGCGCGACAACTCTCCGTTCGCGCGGCACTTAACGCTCGATTTTCTACTCTGTTAATACATTCTGTAATATTTCACTGTTTTATAACGGAATCAAAAGTTGATTTCGTTGCAGATTCTGTACAGACGCTCGTTAAACGGCTTCTTCATCGAAAGAGCCTCTTGAATGTCCACATCGTAGACCTTTCCGTCCTTCAAGCCGACAACGCGGTTACCAATGCCCTTTTCAAGCAGTTCAACGGCATAATATCCCATCTCGGACGCAACAACTCTGTCGCGAACGGTGGGCGCTCCGCCTCTCTGAACATGTCCGAGAACGGTCGCACGGGACTCAATGCCCGTTTCCGCCTGAATGCGCTTCGCAATCTCGTCCGTGCCGCCGATTCCCTCAGCCACAACCACGATAAACTGCATTTTGCCTGCCGCGCGAACCTCCTTGATACGCGCGATAACCTTATCGATGTCATACTCTACCTCGGGCACGAGAACAGCGGTCGCGCCGCAAGCCAGACCCGTATTCACCGCGATATGACCCGCGTTTCTGCCCATAACCTCGACTACCGCGCAGCGCTCGTGCGAATGTGAGGTGTCGCGCAACTTGTCGATCATATCCACAACGGTATTCATTGCCGTGTCGTAGCCAATCGTGTACTCGGAGCACTGAATATCGTTATCGATCGTTCCAGGCAGACCAACGCACGGAATACCCGCCTTGGACAGATCCGCCGCACCTCTGAACGAACCGTCACCGCCGATTACAACGATACCCGCCATACCCTGCTCAATGCAGATGTCCTTTGCCTTTACGACATTCTCCCACTCCTTGAACTCAGGGCAGCGCGCGGTGTAAATCATCGTTCCGCCGCGCTGGATAATGTCAGACACCGCCTGAACGTCCAACGGAATCATATCGCCGTGCAAAAGCCCGTTATAGCCGCGGCGAATCCCCACCACTTCAAATCCCTTGGAAATCGCCGAGCGCGTAACGGCTCTCACCGCCGCGTTCATTCCGGGAGCGTCGCCGCCGCTTGTCAATACACCGATTTTTTTCTTAGCCATAGTTTATTTCTCCTTTATATATTAATGATAATAAATTCTCGCTCTCCATTCTATTTTACTACAAATTCCCACCATTTTCAAGAGATTTTTCAAACATTGCGTACCGCTTTCAAATATTCGTGAACTTTCACAAACTTTCGCCATAATATTTGTGCATTCTGCCAAATCTCGGATATAGAAAACGGGCTTAACCTCGGTCAAGCCCGTTACTCGTAAAACGCATACCGGAATCAGTCGGCCTCTTTGGAGATAACGACCTTATCCTTGTAATAACCGCAATTAGGACAAACTCTGTGAGAGAGCTTCAGCTCACCGCAGTGTCTGCACCGCGAAAAGGCGGGAGCGGAAAGCTTCCACACGTTGGAACGTCTTTTATCACGTCTTGTACGAGATACTTTTCTCTTCGGAACTGCCATTATTGCACCCCCCTCTCTTTCAGTTGACACTGTACAATGGTTCGTCAAAACCCATAATCACCTTATATTTTGACGTACAAGTCATTTAATCATCTAACTTTACCATTATACCACATCTTTTAAGATTTGTCAAGCGGTTTTTCAAACTTTTTTTCTTATGCGATAAATTTCTTTACGCTTTCGGGAAGCTCGGCATTATCCGCAGACACGGTGAGCGTCACGGTGGTGTTCGGCGTGATCTTCGCGAGTTTGTCGAACATCTCGCCGAGCTTATCGTACTCTCTGCCGGTAATTTTGAGAGTTGCGTCCACGAAGATGTCCGTGCAGTCGTGGTCGCTCGACAGAATCCCCGCGATAAAGCCGTAGAACGCGTCCATGCCCTCAACCGCGTAATCCTCGATATTAATCAAACGAACCTTGTACGTAATATCGGTATTCAGCGATGAACCCTTCTGAATAGCCACAACGTTGCCGTTTGACTTCTTTTCCGCATCATGAATCGCATCGATAAGCACCTTGGTCTTACCCGATCCTCTTTTACCCGTAATAATCTTAACCATAATAATCCTCCTATTTTAATGGCAAATTCAAAACCACACAGATGAAAACAGCTTTGCTGTTTTCATCTGTGTTCGCTAAGCGTTTTGAATTTGCACGATTTTGATAGCAAATTCCGCACCGCGCGAACGAGCAAAGCTCGTCCATGCTAGCCTTGCCGCGAAAGCTCCGCTTCGCTGCGCTTTCACGGCGGCTTGTGGAATTTGCACTTCACCCCAAAAACTTGCTTGGAACTAAGAGCGCTGTAACTGTAATTTTACACGTTCAACTGTTTCTCCAGTTCCGCCTTTTGATCCTCATAGCCGGGCTTTCCGAGCAGTGCGAACATATTCTTCTTGTAGCTCTCCACGCCAGGCTGATCAAACGGATTTACACCCAGCAGATAACCGCTGATACCGCACGCTTTCTCGAAGAAGTAGATCATGTAACCAAGCTCGTATTCGTTAAGCTCGGGAACTTCCAGAACGATATTCGGCACACCGCCCTCGGTATGCGCGATAACCGTTCCCTCAAATGCCTTGCGGTTGACCACCGACATATTCTGGTTCGACAGGAAGTTCAGTCCGTCAACATTGTCGGGCTCGTCCTTAAGGAACAACTCCTTTTGCGGCTTGCCGAACTGCACTACCGTTTCAAACATCAGCCGTGAGCCGTCCTGAACGAACTGCCCCATTGAGTGCAGATCAGTCGAGAACACTGCTCCCGCCGGGAACAGACCCTTGTTATCCTTGCCCTCGCTTTCGCCGTAAAGCTGTTTGAACCACTCAACCATCATCATAAAACTGTTCTCGTAGCTTACCAGCATCTCCACGGACTTGCCCTTCTGACGCAGAAGATTGCGAAGTGCCGCGTATTTGTAGCACGCGTTCTTTTCGAGGTCGCACTCCGCGTACTCGGTGCGTGCGTCCGCCGCGCCCTTCATCAGTGCATCAATATCGCAGCCCGCGCAGGCAATCGGCAGCAGTCCGACAGCGGTCAGCACAGAGAATCTTCCGCCCACATCGTCCGGGATCACGAACGTTTCGTAACCCATCTTGTCCGACAGTTCCTTAAGCGTGCCGCGAGCCTTATCGGTAGTCGCGTAGATACGCGATTTCGCGCCGTCCTCTCCGTAACGCTCCACCAACAAATCGCGGAATACGCGGAATGCCAGTGCGGGTTCGGTTGTCGTACCCGACTTGGAGATGATGTTCACCGAGAAGTCCTTGTCCTTAACCAGTGAAATTACCTCGTTGAGGTAGGTCGGCGAAAGGCTGTTGCCCACGAAATAGATTTCGGGGGTATCCTTTGCAAGTGAGTTGTACAGCGTTGATTTCAGCGCCTCGATTGCCGCACGCGCGCCCAGATACGAGCCGCCGATACCGATAACGATCAGAACCTTGCTGTCCGCTTTGATTTTCGCGGCTGCTTTCTTGATACGCTCGAACTCGTCCTTGTCATAGTTTACGGGAAGGTCGATCCACCCAAGGAAGTCATTCCCCGCGCCGGTGCGGTTAGTCAGCGTTTCGTGAGCCGCCTTCACCGCGGGCGCATAGCACGCAAGCTCATGCTCACGCACAAACCCTTTCAGATACTTGTCGTCAAGTCTAATACTCATTTAATTAAAACTCCTTTCCACTGTGTCGATGATTCCAAACACAATGTCCTAATCATATTATAAAGCATTTTCCAAACTTTTTCAAGGAGTTTTCCAACATCTTCACGAATTTGTATATTCGATACAATATTCAAACGAATTTTTGTGCACTTTGCACAAATTTGTTTGAAATTTCCTTTAACAAGTCGGATTTGTAACAACGATTTCGCCGTTGCTCTTGAATATCACCATCGCGTCTGCGGGGGTGGATTCGGATATTGGCGCGTCCGTAGGACGAGCGTACTCGCGGAATGCTAGCCACTCACGCAGACGGTCAAGCGTTTCGGGTGTCGCCGCAGTTCGGGATTCACCCTTGTGCGTGATTTTCACGGTTCCGCCGCGCATAACCAGCTTGGTCGCCAACGCGAACGCCTTATCGCAGCAAATCGGCATCGCGCTGCTGCTTATGAACAGATTGGTGGTCGCGCTGCCGCTGCTTTCGTCCAGACGCACCATCAGCTTTCCCCTCTTCGCGGACAGCTTGTAATTCACGCGGCGCGGCGAATCACCTTCAACATATTCGCGGTGTTCATAACCGGGCATTCCACCGTGCACTACGGTAATTCCCTCCTCAACTTCCTCCTCTTCCGAGGGCAGCGTATTCGGGAACACCTCAGGTCCATCATAATCCACAATCATCGGCAGCACAGCCATATGCGCCTTTTGTTCAACGGGCAGCTTACGGGCGAATCCATCAAGAAAATCGCCGATAACCACACTCTTTATCGAGAGTGTGGTCAGTCCGCTGTGTTCTGCTCGGAAATAGCCCTTGACCGTCACCGATTTTCGGAACAGCAGTGCGGTTCTTAAATGAATCGGATACTCCGCCTCAACACAGATCATTATATGCGGGATAAAACAGAACCCAATCTTTTCCAACGTAACCTCGAACTCTACAACACTGCCGCATTCGCATACGCCTGACAGCCCCTCCATCTTCACCGTAAAGTGCTTTCGTGAAATAACAGCCACCACAATGGAAACAATCACCGCTATACTAATTGTGTACACCAACGCGCGACCAATCTCGCCGTTGATGAATATCAGCAGAATCGCGCTGAGGATAATTGCGCCGATATACCCGCCTATGCGTATCATTTCTTACGACTCCTTTTCGTTTTGTAGATTAGCTTATAGTCGTCCATCAAACGATTTGTATCGGTATTGGGATTACCGTTTCCGTACAGCAGTTCGTTTGCCGCGTTGGTGATTTCAGCCGCCTGAGTGCCCAGATCCAGCGAGCGCGTTATTGTATCGCAGACTTCTTGGGCTGTCGCGGATTTCGCAGGGGTACCGCTTATCTGACTGCTGAGCCGTCTTACGCGCAAATAAACCGCGCGGATTTTGCCCTCTGGGCTTCTGAATCGATACGAAATTCTGAACACAGCCTCGCCAAGCTGTTTGCGGAACACAATCGCGAGGATTCCCAGTACTGCGGCGGCGATAAGCACAAACGTCATCGCGGTTTTCAGTGCGGTATACTCCCCGCTTATTGCCGCGTATGCCGTGCCATCAAGTTCCAACCAGCCATATCCCTTGATATAGGCGGTTGACCATGCGTGCGCTTGATTCTCCTTGACAATAAACTGCCCATAAATGTCCATTGAGTCCTCTTTAAGCTGGTATCCCTCGGTATATCTCGCGGGGATTCCCGCCGCGCGCAGCAAAAGCGTTGCTGCAGTGGCAAAATCAGTGCAGATTCCACGTTTACTCGTGAACAAGAAATACTCTGCGGTGGATTCTTTCGGAACGTAATTCAAATCGTATGTAAATCCGTTCTCAAAATACCTCTCAATTGCTTTTGCCTTGTCGTAATCGTTTGTAAGCCCGTCGGTAATCTCGTCCGCGAGTGCTTGAATCCGCGGAGTTATACCGTTTTCACCGTTTTGCTCAAAATCGCTCAAAACCAGGTCGTACTCACGTTTGAACGCATTGTACATATCCATAGAGATAGCGTCCTCTAAATACGCGTTATACAAAAGCTCTGTAAAATCCAAACCTTCAAGCATATTAATGAAGTCCGTATTGGGAGAGTCCGTGTAAAACCGTGCCGAATACGTTGGATTAGCGCCGTAATCGTTCTCCGTCCACACCTCATCGCTGTTGCCGTAGTAAATCATGCCTCCGTAATTGCGTACACCGACATTAAACGTCTTATTCGGGTGGAGCACCACATGCCCGCTCGAATTATCCACAAAGTGTATGGTTATGGCATTCTCCTGCGTCCCGGTAATATTCTTTACTTTATCGAGATCTTCCTTATAATCCGTCAGCTTGCCCCAACGCACACCGACTTTCAAATCGCGGATAAGCTCGGGAACATTTAGTTCCTTGAGTTGATTCCAGTTCCGAAGACCTTCGGGTTCTCCGCTTGTCTTTCTCCAGCCGTTTTCCGGCTCGTAGTGGTTATAGCTCTCGCGGATCACCTTATACGGAGCGTCCGCCGCCGCGACAAAAACCGCGTCCGAAGATGGATTGTTGTAACCGCGATTCGGCTGAGTATACTCCTCAAACTCCGAGATGGTCTGTGTACCAAAGCGCACATTTCCGCGGTACAGCAAAAAGGTATCCATATACTGCCCCATTGGTGTGCTATCGTTTATCGGCACTACCAGCAGCGCAGCCAAAACCACCGCCGAAGCCGTAGCCATTGCCGCGATTCGCTCG
Source organism: uncultured Clostridia bacterium (assembly GCA_947175385.1). Taxonomy (GTDB): domain Bacteria; phylum Bacillota; class Clostridia; order Oscillospirales; family Ruminococcaceae; genus CAG-115. The sequence continues at coordinate 6,889 of CAMWMN010000019.1, forward strand.
ATACGCGCGCGCTTATCGTCAAAATACGTCACCTTTTCAGCCGCCTCGGGACGCGCCACTCCCGCCGCCGCGAGAATATATGCCGTCACCAGAAACGCCAGGATTCCGATTGGAAGTCCGCCCATTGTACGAGCCCCCAACATAATGGGAATCGCCGCGATATACACTAAAAATCCCGGACGCGGCAGATTTGCCGTAAAATAAAACGTAGGATACGTGAAAATCAGCGAGAACATCCATATTGACGCCCCCGCCAATACCGGGTCGAAATAATTGGACGTTTCGAAAATAAAGCGAAAAAGCCCTATTGATCCGTAAGCGGCACTTACCAGATTGTTCACGATCAATATCGAAAGAAACAACACCATAAACGCCAAAAAAGACAGCATTTTCCGCTTTCGCAGCTTGTAGAACATCATATACATCGCCGATGTAATCGCAGTCATAATAAGCGTGCAGATGAACATTTGGCTTTTGCATAGCATATACATCATGGCGGTATTCACCGCGCACAGGAATATCAGCGCCGTGGGAATCTCCGCGTTTTTATATACAATTTTAATTCGTTTCTTCATACTCATTTATAATAGGTATATAACCTGCACATCATCATTCCATTATATAGCTTACGGTTCTTGTCCGCTTTGATGCCGAAAATGTTCTCGAACTCCTCATCAGGGGTGATTATGTAAAGGGAATTTTCGCCCAACGGAATCAGCCGACCGCCGAGGATCTTATAAATTTCCCGCGCGTCCGTTACCTCCAGCATACGCTCACCGTAAGGCGGATTGGTGAGGATTTTCACAGGAAACTCGGGATACGTGAAATCGCGAATATCGCGCGTTTCCGCCGATACGTATTCTCCCACTCCGGCTTTTTGTGCGTTTCTTAGGGTAAGCTTCGCGCACTCGGGGTCGATATCATAGCCCTCCGCGCGGAAATCCGAGGAGTGCTTGATTCGGCTTTCAGCCTCCTCGCGCGCTCTCTCCCACACGCGGAGAGGAAGAAACCTCATATGCTCCCCCGCGAACGTCCGATTCAGCCCCGGCGCGATGTCCAGAGCTTTCATCGCCGCCTCGATAAGCAGTGTTCCCGAGCCGCAGAACGGGTCGCAAACGCGGTCTGTTTCGCGAATCCGCGCTATATCAACGATTCCCGCCGCCAATGTTTCGCGAATCGGCGCGGAATTGCTCTCTGCACGGTATCCGCGCTTATGGAGTCCCGCGCCGCTTGTGTCCAGCATAAGCGTGAACTCGTTCTTCATCAGTGTAAAGCGGATCTGGCACAACGCGCCGCTCTCCGCGAGGACGTTCACCCCGTAAGCGCTCCCCAGATTCACCGCCATTGCTTTCTTGACGATTTTCTGTATCGCGGGGATACTGGTCAGCTTGGAATTAAGTGAGCTGCCTTTATTTGGAAATTGGTCGTTTTTGCCGATAAACTCCGATAACGGGAGCTTGCGAATCCCCTCAAACAGCTCATCAAACGTTTCCGCGCGGAATTGTCCCAACACCACGCATACGCGCTCTGCTGTGCGGAGATTGACATTCGCCCGCGCGCAAACCTCAGCGTCCCCGGAAAAGAACACGCGTCCGTTTTCGGTGCGGATATCCTCGCCGCCGATTTTGCGAATCTCGAATGTGAGCGTTTTCTCCAGTCCGAAATGGCATGGAGCGACTAAATTGAACTTCTCCATTACTTCTGCTCCAGAGCGCGTTTTCCGATGTCCTTACGGAAATGCGCCTTATCGAACGAAATACCGTCAACCGCTTTGTAAGCCTTATCCAGAGCGGCTTGAAGATTCTCCGCGATCGCCGTTACGCCGAGGACGCGTCCGCCCGCTGTCAGGAATTTTCCGTTTTCGAGCTTTGTTCCCGCGTGGTAAACATACGCGCCCGCGCATTGACCGTTTTCGTCCAATCCGCTGATTTCCTTGCCCGTTTCGTACTTTTCGGGATAACCTCCGCTTGCCATTACCACGCACGCGCAGGAATCCCCACTCCACTTGATGTCCAGCTCGGTGAGATTCTCATTCCATACGGATTCGATAATGTCTGCCAGATCCGTTTCGAGCAACGGAAGCACCACCTGCGTTTCCGGGTCGCCGAAACGGCAGTTGTACTCAACCACCTTCGCGCCTTGCGGAGTGAGCATCAGTCCGAAATACAGACAGCCCTTGAACGGTCTGCCCTCGTCCGCCATCGCCTTGATGGTGGGCTTGAAGATCTTCTCCATACATTCTGCGGCTATTTCGTCCGTATAGCACGGATTCGGCGCGATCGTGCCCATTCCGCCCGTGTTCAGACCCTCGTCATTGTCGTATGCGCGCTTGTGATCCATCGAGGAGATCATCGGCTTGACGGTCTTGCCGTCCGTGAACGCAAGCACCGATACCTCGGGACCCGTCATAAACTCCTCGATGACGATTTCTGCGCCGCTCTTGCCGAATTTTCCGTCCACAAGCATCGAATGAACGGCAGTCTTTGCCTCCTCGAAATCCTTGGCAATAATTACGCCTTTTCCGAGAGCAAGACCGTCCGCCTTGATAACCGCGGGATAGCTGTTCTTTTCGCGCAGATACGCAACCGCTTTCTCCTCGTCCGTGAACACCTCATACGCGGCTGTCGGGATTCCGTACTTCTTCATCAGCCCCTTGGAGAACGATTTGCTTCCCTCGATAATCGCCGCGTTAGAACGCGGTCCGAACGTCTTGAACCCCGCCTCGTTGAGACTGTCCACCATTCCCGCAACCAACGGGTCATCGGGCGCAACAAACACATAATCGGGATTGAGCTTTCGCGCCAACTCCACGATTCCGTCAATATCCGTTGCTTTCACGGGAAAACACTCCGCCAGCGCGGAGATTCCGCCGTTTCCCGGCGCGCAGTACAGCTTTTCCACCCTCGCGGACTTTTTCAGTGCCGCTGCAATTGCGTGTTCACGACCGCCGCCGCCTACTATTAATATGTTCATAAATCCTCCTTATTTTAGATGGCAAATCCGAAAACACACAGATGAAATCCGCTTTGCGGATTTCATCTGTGCTTGCTGAGCGTCACCTCACACCACTTCGCGGTGTGAGGCAACGCTCGCATTTCGGATTTGCATTAGTTATCAATAAGTTGTTTCGGGTTATAACGCGCTAAACTGCGTTCTGCGGCAGGCACGTTTTGAATTTGCATTAAAATCAACAAACCACATCTATATTATACACCATTTTTCACAGAATTGCAAGCCCCAAACCGCGAAAGTACCTCTTCGACCGAAATTTCCCGTACAATTGCGTCCAACGCGCCCTTTCCGGACGCGCCCAAAAACAACTCTCCGCAGTCGATAGCGGTGGTATCGGGCAGCTCTAAGGAGTTAACCCCGCGCAAATCCCGCGTAATGCCGATTCCCAGCCGCTTGAGGAAAGCCTCCTTCTGCACCCAGAATCGCATAAAATCCGCCGATGACGTAAGGTGGAACTGCTCCTCCTCGCTCAGGACACGCTTATAGAGCGTATCGCTTACTCGTCTGTCACGGCGCTCGACATCTATCCCGATTTCGCCCGTTTTCGAGAATGCCGCGCAGATCGCGCCGTCCGTGTGCGACAGCGAAAATTCAAGTTCCCTGCCCTTGAGATAAGGCTTGCCGTTCGTTCCGTATGTAAACTTGATTTTCCGCTCCGTGATTCCCGTCCGCGCGGACAACTCCGACATCAGCAACAGCCGCGATAACAGCGCGTTGATTCTGTCGCCCTCTTGTTTTTTCCGCTCAATGGCAGCTCTGCGGGCGCGCGAAAGACAGCCAAGATACCCCTCAATATCCGCCCACGTCAATTCTTCCTCCACCCTCATCAATAAAATATCCATAATTTCCCCTTATCTTGATGGCAAATCCAAAACCGTGCAGATGAGCTTTGCTCATCTGCACTTGCCTGAACGAGCCACAACATTGCTTTGCAATGTTGTGTCCCGCTCGCATTTTGGATTTGCACCAGTCTCCCATAGGTTATTTTGAATTATAGCGTGATTGCACTAGCTGCCGATTGGTTGATGTGAAATTCAACGTCTTAATATGCATCGCCCACATCGGCTTTCCGCGCCGTTTTGAACTTGGGATTGCTCTTTATGACCGTTTCGGTTAACACTCCGTTTCCGCCGCACAACTTCATCGTTATTCGCCCAGGCTGAATTATCGGTCGGCGGAGGATTCTGAAACCGCACGGATTTGCTCCCTCGCGCGTTACCGCGAGAAAACAGAACTTCTCGTCCTCATACGGAACATCGGCATTTTTCAACTGCTTGTGGAGCTTTGAACGCGCCACCCTTGCCGAGAAATGACACCAATCGCTATTGGGCAGCGGGCATTCCCAAACATCGGGACACGGCGCGGTAATCCTCATGCCGCCCGCAATCAGCTCGGAGCGCGTTTTGAGCATACTTGCGAATGCGTTCGGAGTGCCGGGTTCAACAATCACCAACAGCTTTTCCGCAGATTCGGCAAGCCGCTCTACAACGTATTTGCGGCGGCTTTCGGGAAGCTCATTAAGGCAATAAGAGCAAATCACCAAATCAGCTCGTTCATGGATTCCGCTTGTGATGTCGCGCTCTATCCAATTCCCGTTTATTCCCATACATTCAAGGAACAGTCTGCCCGCGTCAATCATATTCCTCTCGCGCTCAATCAGCGTGATTTCCGTGTAGTCGGTGAGAATCCGCGCCGCAATCGCTCCCGCGCCCGTACCCGCTCCAACGTCCAAAACCGAGTTGATTTTTCCGTCAAAGCACTCCAAAGCCAGCTCCAAAGCGCGGCTGACGGCGGCGAATGTCGCGGGCATACGCACCGCGCAGTATGCCGCAATGTCGGACTTTGCTGAGGCGGATCGTTTTCCGTGCGATGATTCGGCGCGGTAATTCTCCGACAGCCGCTCCGCCGATTTAGAGAGCGTTTTCGCGTCCACACCAGCGCACATTTCTTGTATCCTGTTACGAATCTCAAAAGGAAGTTCCATAAAATCTCCTGATTTTAATAGCAAATTGCGAACCGTGCAGATGAAATCCACAAAGCGGATTTCATCTGCACTAGCTGAGCGGCACGGAACACCGCTACGCGGTATTCAGTGCCACTCGCTTTCATAATTTGCACGAGTCGCCAATGAGTTGTTTTGAGTTATAACATACTAAAACCACAACCCACAAGGTATGTTTTGGATTTACCTTGCACCCCTATTTCTATTTTACAACATAATCATCGAATTGTAAAGGGGGTTAATTCCGAAAATTTAATGAAAATGTATCTTGAAAATTCAGGAAGAATGTGTTATACTATATTATAAGTAACTATTTTAATAAGGCAGGAATGATAAAATGCAATTGGTAGCTATTGTCGGACGACCGAATGTCGGCAAGTCCACACTTTTCAATAAACTGGTCGGAAAGCGTCTGTCCATCGTGGACGACACTCCCGGAGTGACCCGCGACCGAATTTATAGCCGCTGTGAGTGGCTTAACCGCGAGTTTATGCTGATTGACACGGGCGGAATCGAGCCGAAAACCGATGACGTGATTCTGGCGCAAATGCGCGAACAGGCTCTCCTCGCCATCGAGTCGGCGGACTGCATAATCTTCGTTACCGATCTGACAACGGGCGTTACGGCAAATGACGCCGAGGTAGCGGCAATGCTGACAAAAAGCGGCAAGCCCGTGGTTCTCGCGGTCAATAAGGACGATCACATTGGTGAGCCGCCGCCCGAATTTTACGAATTCTACAACCTTGGGCTGGGAGATCCGATTTCGGTTTCGGCGGTTCACGGTCACGGCACGGGAGATTTGCTAGAGGAGGTATTCTCGAAAATGCCCCCCGAAGAGCCTGAGCCTTATGACGAAGACGTAATCAAGGTTGCGGTAATAGGCAAGCCGAATGTCGGCAAGTCCTCACTGGTGAATCATCTGACGGGTACAGAGCGTTCCATTGTTTCGGATATTGCGGGAACCACCCGCGACGCGGTGGATAGCGAGGTGATACGCGGCGAGGACAAGTATATTTTCATCGACACCGCGGGAATGCGCCGTAAAGCCAAGGTCACCGAAAACATCGAGCATTTCAGCGTTCTGCGCGCGCTTATGGCGGTAGACCGCGCGGATGTATGCGTGGTAATGATTGACGCAACTGTCGGATTCACCGAACAGGACAGCAAGGTCGCGGGTTATGCCCACGACAAGGGCAAGGCTTGCGTAATCGCCGTCAACAAGTGGGACGCGGTCGAAGATAAGACCGACAAAACCATGCGCGAGTTCACAAAGAATCTGGAAACCGACTTTTCGTTTATGAGCTACGCGCCGTTTGTGTTTATTTCCGCAAAGACGGGACAGCGCGTGGACAAGATGTTCGAGCTGATTAAAATCGTTCACGAGCAGCACTCGCGCAGAATCTCCACGGGCGTTCTCAACGATATGCTCAGCTACGCGACATCGCGCGTTCAGCCGCCCTCGGACAAGGGCAAGCGTCTGAAGCTCTATTATATGACACAGGCGGGCACCAATCCGCCGAATTTCGTGGTGTTCTGCAACAGCAAGGAGTTGTTCCATTATTCATATCAGCGTTATATCGAGAACCAGATACGCGAAACCTTCGGACTTGACAAAACACCGATAAAGCTGTCGATACGCGAACGGGGCGAGTAAATGGATAAAATCATCAAGGATTATCGGCGGTTTTCACGGATTACAGCGATTCCGTTTGACTGGCTTCGCGCCGCGTTGGTGACTGCCGTGTTCACGCTGACGGGAATGTACACAAGATCGGGATTCCGAATTGCGGCGATAATCCTCACAGCGGGAATGGTCGGGATTTCGCTGTACGCAACGTTGAACGCGCTTATTTTCACGGAATTTCGGTTCAAAAAACGTATGTCCGCGCTGTCCGAGAAAGAGCGTTCGGATATCGCGAATCAATATGATAACGCGGTGAATTTCGGGTATCGTTGGTTTCTGGAGGAATATCTGCTGTATTTCACTAATACGAACATCGCGCTGCTGAAATATTCGGAAATCCTCTCGGTGGAGCTTAAGCGCAGCAAGCTATTGCTGCGGCTCTCGAACGGCAAAACGGCAAAGATGGATTTAAGCCCGAACGATAATCCGGCGGTTCTGGTGGCGGCAATGCGCAGTAAGAATCCCGATATAAGCGTGATGATAGACGGGAAAGTCGTTGAAAGTATGGAGAACAAAAAATGATTTGGATTTGTTATTTAACAATGTTGATTGTTCCATATCTGATGTCGGGCATCAACTTTTCGATTATTGTGTGCAAGATGAAAACGGGCAAGGATATTCGCACGATGGGCAGCGGAAACGCGGGACTTACCAACACTCTGCGCGTACTTGGCAAAGGCGCGGCGGGAATCGTGCTGATTGGCGATGTTTCCAAGGCGGCTTTGGCGGTACTTATTGTACGGCTGGTGTTCCTGTTTGTCGGAGGAGTGGACACGATGAACCCCGCGGCGGAGATGACGTGGGTGGAATATTTCGCGGTGTTTATGGCGATTGTCGGACACTGCTTTCCGATTTACTACGGATTTAAGGGCGGCAAGGGTGTTCTCGCAGCGATTTCGGCGATTTTCGTGCTTGACTGGCGGATCGCGTGCATTCTGCTTGGGATTTTCATTATTCTTGTTGCGGCAACGAGATATGTTTCTTTGGGGAGCTGCGTTGCGTCCTCCTGTTTCTGCATAGCTGCACCGCTTTTTGGGTACTTTCTTGACCACGACCCCGCGTTTATTGTGAACACGATTATCGCGGCATTCTGCGGCGGACTGATAGTGTTCCGTCACCGCGGAAACATCAAGCGGCTTGTAGCTCATACCGAGAAAAAGCTCGGCGAAAAATCGAAATAATGCGGATGATGATTTTCATAGAGGGAACAACGTTCTATACCAAATTCCCGTTATATCTGTTCACAAAGCATGGATATAAGCCGATAGGAAATGCCGTTAATACGGTTAATGCGTTGTATGACAAAGAACACGGCATTTACTTATGCTCGTATGTTCGCAGATCAAGATACAAATTCATAAAATCGATTATTGACTTTTATGGAATGAAATATACCGAGATTCTCTGTCGGGAAAAGAGCGAACAATATAGCGAGATTGTTGAGCGGATTAAGCCCGATATTTTGATTGAAGACGACTGCGCAAGCATAGGCGGGTTGAAAAATTGCTGTATAACTAATGTTAAAGAAGAGATTAAACTGAAAATCAAATCTGTAATCGTTCCGGAATTTGGCGGAATTGATGATATTAAAATTGATTAAAGGAGACTGTCTAATGGCTAAAATCACGATTCTGGGCTGCGGCTACGGCACGGCGTTGGGAGTGCTGTACACGAAATACGGTCACGATGTTACAACTTGGACGAAGTTTGAGGACGAGGCGAATCAGCTAAAGGAAACGCGTGAACATAAGCGTCTGCTTCCGGGGGTTAAGCTGCCCGATAATCTCAAGGTTACGACCGACCCGAAGTGCGTTTCCGGCGCGGATATTGTGGTGGTTTGTATTCCGTCCGCGTTTTATCGCGAGGCGATTCGCGCGGTAAAGCCCTACGTTGACAAGAATACCGTTATGGTCAACGCAAGCAAGGGCTTGGAGGAATCCACGGGAAAGCGGCTCTCGGAGCTTATTCGCGAGGAATTTCCCGAAAACCGTGTTGCCGTTATCACGGGTCCTTGCCACGCGGAGGAAATCGCGCGGTTCGTTCCCACAACGGAGGTCTGCGCGGCATATGATACGGAATCCGCGAAGTACTTGCAGAACACGCTCTCCAATGAGTGCTACCGAATATACATCAACGATGACGTAATCGGCTGCGAGTTGGGCGGAGTGCTGAAAAATCCGATTGCTCTGGGCTGCGGAATCGCGCGCGGAATGGGGTTGGGCGACAATGCTCTCGCGGCTCTGATGACGCGCGGAATGACCGAAATCACGCGGTTGGGCGTGGCTATGGGCGCAAGCTGGAAAACCTTTACGGGTATGGCGGGAATCGGGGATTTGATCGTTACCTGCACATCTCAGCACTCGCGGAACTATCGCGCGGGACTGCTTATTGGCAAGGGGACTCCCGCAGCTGAGGCTGTCGCGCAGGTCGGCACGGTGGAGGGCTATCTCAACAGCAAGACCGCATTTAGAATCGCTCAGCAGCTCAAAATCGACACACCAATAATCGAACAGATCGTCAATATCTGCTATAACGGCGCAGACCCCAAGGAGAGCATATCCGTACTGATGACGCGTGCCGTAAAGCACGAGCGTGAACAATTCTGGACCGATTAACAACAGTTAAGGAGAGTTTATGGCTGAAAAGATTCCCGCTACGATAAACGAACAAATTGCCATACTGAAGGAGCGCGGCTGCGAATTTGAGGACGAAAACGTGGCTCGCGAAACGCTTAGATATATCAACTATTTCCGCTTGTCGAACTACTTTGAGCCGTTTTCCGTAAGCAAGCACAAATATGAAGACGGCACAACGTTCGGAAAGATTATGCGCATCTACGAAATGGATAAGAAGATGAGGAGCATACTGCTGGCGGCACTGGAATCGGTGGAAATCGCGCTGAGGGCTTCCGTATCGAACTTCCACGCGCTGAAATACGGCGCGCAGGGCTACCTGAACGGCGCGTCCTTTGGTCACAGTCACAATCACAAACAATTTCTGCACCACATTGAGCACCTTATTGATTCCAACAGCGACCGCGCGTTCGTCAAACACTATAACGCAAAACACAGCGGACATTTTCCGTTGTGGGTAATGATGGAGCTGTTCAGCTTCGGCACACTGGCGTTCTTTTATAAGGATATGCATATGACGGATAAAAAGGAGCTGTCGGCGCGCTATTACAACTGTTCGGCGGCTTGTCTGGACAGTTGGGTGTTCTGCCTTTCCGAGCTGAGAAACTATTGCGCACACTATAACCGCCTTTACGGAAATCGCTTCACGGTAATCCCGAAAAAACCCGCAGATTACAGCGCGGAGCTGTCGAACGATGTGTGGAGCTACATCATTGTGCTGAAGCAATTGTATCACAATAAGGACAACTGGAATGAACGCGCGGCAAAGCCCATCTCCAGATTGATACGGAAAAACGCCGATATAATCCGATTATCGGATTTGGGATTCCCGGATGATTGGGAGAATTTGCTGCGGTTTTTAGATACTAATCCTCGTTAGATTGTTGACAAGATAACGGAAGATTAGTATAAAGAATAACAGGAGCTGAAAATGTCCGGATTCAAAAAGTTTATTGATACAAACGGCAAGAGCTTTGAGGAAATCAAAAAGCTTATAAACAATATGGTTTCGGGAGTCGTGGACGACATTGTTGACGATGTAACGGAGTTTGCGCCAAAAGAGGTTCGGCGGTATATCAAGCAAAAAATCCACAACGCGCAGGAATCCGCAGACCCTGTTGAATCGAAAGAATACAAGCCCGAAAAAATTCCTCCGCGCCTTGAGGAGTTCACCGATCCCCCGCCGCCGCAGTCGAAATATCCGTTTCGTCCGTTCGAGCCAAATTCCGTCTGGTATCCACACGAGGCTGTCCCAGAGCATATGACACCGCAGGAGGAGTATATGCTGGACAAAATCTACGAGATGCGCGGACTGGAGAAAATCTCGAAAAATTCGTATATTCTAATACGGTGCGCGTTGGACAACCTGATCGTTCAAGGTGATTTTATGTTTGATGTTGAAGACGATTTCGAGCGGCGCGCGTTCTGCTGTCTGGATATGCCGCTTTACGGCGCGATGTCGAACTCACAGCTTCGCACATATTTCACGTGGCGCACCGATGTTCGGCGCAAGAAATTCCCCGAAACGGACAAGCCCTATGTGATTCTTTATTGTTTCGAGCTGATGAACAAAATCGGGGGAATAAGCTCTGATGAGGCGTTTGACGGGCTGTGCGCGATATGGGAAAATTACGGCAAATCCGTGCCTTCGCTTGACAACCAATTGCCGCGTTGGATCAAGGATTTCTATGCGTTCAACAACATCACAAAAGAACTTCCGAATTTTCCGGAAAGCGGAAAGCGCCGCGCGTTCACTTTCGACAATGACGATTTTTCGGGAAAATTCGAGTTTCTCGCGGATAATTCCACATACCCGATTCGCGAGAGCGTATTCCTAACAGAGGAAACCCTGCCGCTGATGGAGGGCGCGTGTGAATCAGCTCTCCGTGCGCTTTCGGAGTATTTCAAGCCGCGCGGACTGAACCTCACGGAGATCCTCTGCGGCTCAATGCGAACAGTGTATTCGTGGTCACCTTTCGAGGACGCAATGGTCGATCTTGACAGACAGGACGGCTTCCGCGAGGTAGACACGGGCGAAAGAGAGCGTTACCGAAAAAAACGCGGCACTCCCGCGTTGGAGCGATTCGAATTCTCGCCGGCGCGCGGATTTATCGGGTACATTCTGAAATCCGCAGAGTCGGAGCTACGCGCCCGTACGGGCAAAGCGCGAAAGCTGACCGCGAAAATCACAATGTTACAGTACGATATATGCAACAAAACCAAACTAACGGCGGCGGTCGAGAACGCGGAATTTGAAACCGTGATTCCAAAAGCGGTGAACAAGTTTTGTGACAAAATGGGGATATTCCCAAAGAAGAAAAACGCAAAAACAACCGATTCCGAGTATTCGGAATATGTTCGCGAAAAGGTGGAAATCGACGTTTCCAAGCTCGAAAAAATCCGCGAGGAATCGGACGAGCTGGCGAAAAAGCTGGTAATTCCCGAGGAAATGCCCGAGGAAATTCCGGAAATTGTCGAGGAGAAAATAACCGAGATTTCGGTGAAAATCTCCGAGGACGATTTCGCCGAACGAACAGAGCAGTTTACCGAATTAGCCGACAATTCCGAGGACGGCTGGCAAATTCTGGCGTGGTGTCTGACGGCGGTTCAAATCGCGGCATTAGACGCTCTGACAAAAGGAAAGGGCGCGGAATTTTGCCGTGAACGCGGTCTGCTGCCCGAAACGGTGTACGAGCAAATCAACACCGCGGCTCTGGAAAATATCGGAGATGTGATAATAGAAAACGGTGAGATTCTGGAGGATTACTCCGAGGAAATCGAAAAAATAATTTGGTCCGCGCTGTAAAAGGCGCGGATTTTCTGTGAGGTTTTTGGTATTCGGTTAGTCTAATAGGTAAAAGGAGGTGGATAGGATGGACAACGGTGAAAGTAGCTACCGCCGTTATCTGACAGGTGACGATATTGGTTTGGAAAATATAATCCGTGACTATAAGAACGGGCTGATTTTGTACCTGAACAGCTTTGTACGGAATTTGCGTGTCGCCGAAGAGCTGTGCGAGGATACGTTCGTGAAGCTGGCGGTCAAAAAGCCGCGGTTTTCGGGGAAATCTTCGTTTAAGACGTTTCTGTATGCTATCGGTCGAAATGTCGCGCTGGATTACCTAAAAAAACAAAAAAGTTATGCGCCGCCTGAGGAAATAGACGAGATTTCCGCAGAAACGGAATCCCTTGAGGCGGCTTACATAAAGGAGGAACGAAAGGCACAGGTTCACTGCGCGTTGGGAAAGCTGAAACCCGAATATGCGCAGGTCCTGTGGCTGACGTATTTCGAGGAGCTGTCCAACAAGGAGACCGCCGCGATTATGAAAAAGAGCGTCCACGCTGTGGAAACGCTTGTTTACCGCGCGCGGAACGCTCTCAAGGACGAGCTTGTGAAGGAGGGGTTTGAATATGAAAACTTATGAAGAAATGACGCGGGACGTTCTGGCGCGCCGCGATAAGGAGCTTATAAACCGCGAAAGACGGCGGAAAACCGCGTTGAGAATCGGTATTCCAAGCGTGGCTGTCGCGGGGGTTGTCGGACTCACCACACTTGCGTTATATAAGCCCGACTTGGATCAAGGGGGGTATGTGCATTTATTTGTAGGTGAAGCCACATCAGGAGCCGAGTTGGGCGCGTACCAACCTCCGAATCTAAAACCTAATAATATAGTGTTCAATGACGGTGCTCCCCAAGCGACCAGTGCTGATATCTATATAAATCCGGACGATTTCGAGGCGTTCACGCTTGAGGAAATGAACAGCTATTACGGCTTGAAAATTGACGCGTTTTCGGACAAATATCCCGAATGGACTATGAATCTCGGAAAACTCGGAATCTACGCGGAAAAAGGAGGAACCACGGAAAGCTCCTCCGGCGGATATGATCCGTATTATCAGCAAAATACGCTCTGGTGGGAGCTCGGCGAAAAAGAAGTAAGCGTTGAGGTGAATATGGGCAGACTTCCAATACACTGCGTGGTTTATGAATTTGGCGATGACGCGGTTTCGGTAATCAACAACACGGACGTGACGCTTTATCACTTCGCGGGGAAGTATCCCAACGGCGAGCCGATTGATTCGTATTACGCGAGGTTTATGTACAGCGGCTGCGGATTCGAGATTAACGCAAAAGGCGGAGTTACCGAGGAAGAGTTTATCAAAATCGTGGAGCTGTATACCGACTATACGGGAGTTGTCGGCAATGAAAAAAGAACACCCAAATCCGAAAATATTGTGTTCAATGACGGCGACGGCGGATATGCGAAAATCTTCGAGCAAGAGATGAATCACGATGATTTTGATGAATACACGCTTGACGGAATATGCAACTACTACGGTTATAAGGTCGCTGCGTTTTCGGACGAATATCCCGAATGGACTATGAAGCAGAACAAGTACGGAACGTACATCGATGAGGGAAACGACGGCTTTACGGCGTGGTGCAGACCCTATTGGACTCAGAACGATTTTGCGTGGACACTGGACGAAAAATGCGTAAACATCACGGTGGACAAAGGCGACAAAATACCGGACTTCGGTGGTTGTCCCCGCAAAGGCGATAAAATGTCCGTGATTAATAATCTGTATGTATATCTCTACTACAACGGAAAACAATATTCCGCCGCGTTTACACTCAACGACAGCCGCAGCTGCGGATTCAAAATCACCGCGAGAAACGTTACCGAGGAGGAATTTATCAAAATCGTAAGGTTATACACCACCTACGAAAAGATGACGATTCAAAACGTTAATACCATTCTCATCGGGATCTAGAGCATGTTCGCATTAACACTCAATGCCCGTCTTTCGGCGGATTTTCCGCATAACTTCGTTGAAAATTCTTGAAGTACATAAAGTACGTCTGCGAATTTTCGCCTTGTTCTGCGAAAAATCCGCTTCGAAATCCGAACATTTCGGTTAATGTGAACAAGCTCTAACAATGAAATGCAGTCTTGGACTGTTGATAAAGACCTATAAACCGTCCTGCGTATGACTTTAACAGTTGCCGCAGGGCGGTTTTCTCGTTTAGAGCAGAATGATGAGCAATACACAGATCGATTCTGTCAAACGCGCCCATTCTCAGGAACTCGCACTTTACGCTACAACGGTTTCACTACGGATTCTTTCCAAGAATTTTTCTATGGCTTTTGAATGAACCTGATATTTCTTCCATATGATGTTCATTCTTGCTTCCATTATCGGCGACAAAGGTCGGAAGCACAAGTTGCTGTCGCCCGATACATTAATTATTTTGTCAAGACAGATGGCATATCCCATTCCCTCATCGACCATTATTGAACCGTTAAACAACAGATTATACGTTGCAACTATATTCAGTTTTTCTTGATCGCACGGGAAAAATTCCTGAAACGCGTAATCTTGAAAAGCCTGTCTGGATATTATCAACGGCTTGTCAATAAGATCATCGGCGGTTATCTCCCTCTTTTGGGCAAGCGGATAATCCTGCCGCATCATCACTCCCCAGATATCCTTGTTCGGAAGCTGTATAAACTCGTATTTTGAAGTATCAATATCACCGAAAACAATTCCAAAATCTATAAGCCCCCTGTCAAGCTCCTCGATAACCCTTGCCTTATCGCCGCTTATTATATTGAGATTAATAAGCGGATAATCGGTTTGCAGACTGCGCGCGGCTCTTGCAAGAAACCGCAGACCGTCAGTTTCTCCCGTGCCGACAGTAATATCCCCCGCTATCGTTTCATCGGACTGCGTTATTTCGTCCTCGGCTTTTTTCACAAGTTCTATTATTTCCTCGGCGCGCTTTCGTAATATCATACCCTCCTCGGTCAAGGTAATGCGTCTGCTGCCACGGATAAAGAGCTGCTTACCAAGTTCTTCTTCAAGCTCCTTGAGCTGGCGCGAAAGAGTTGGCTGCGAAAGATACAGCGACTCAGCTGCCCCCGAAATACTCTGTTCGCGCGTTACCGCAAGAAAATACTGTAATACCCTCAGTTCCATAACGCTCTCCTCCTGTTATATTATTTCATATTTTTAGTTCTCAATGAAACGTTCATTTCGGTTGAACGTTTTCACCGTAAAGTTATAACGCTGTCTTTATTATACCGCAACAAGATATAACTGTCAAGCATATTTTAATATTTGATATAAGTATTTGCTATTTATCAATGAGTATGCTATAATATAAACAGAACAACAGGCTCTAAAAACATATTCTAAACAATATTTTAGGAGTTGATTTTATGAACGTCAATGACGAAAAAGCGATCATGCAAAACCTGATAGACGCGGGCTGCGGACAGAGCTTTATCTCGGAATTTATGGAGGATTTTCGGAAAGATAACACCTCCAAGGAATTAAAGCTTCTGGCGGCGCACAGACGTTCGCTGCTGGATAATCTTCACAAGGAGCAAAAGCGGATAGACTGTCTGGACTATCTTGTATATCAAATGACAAAGGAGAACTCGGTATGAGAACGGTTACAAATCAAACCTTTGATGAGGAAAGAGCGTTATACGGAGAGCGGGATATTATTGTTCGCGGCTGCAAATTCGACGGTCCCGCAGACGGTGAGAGCGCGTTAAAGGAGTGTAGGAACATCGTGGCGGAGGAATGCTTTTTCAATCTGCGTTATCCGTTCTGGCACGATACCAAGCTGAAAATATCCGATTCGGAAATGACCGAGCTTTGCAGAGCAGCGCTGTGGTATTCGCGTGATATTGAGATCACCGATACAAAACTGTACGGCATTAAAGCACTCCGCGAGTGCTCAAACGCTGTAATGCATAATTGCGATATTATTTCCCCCGAATTTGGCTGGTCGGTAAACGATCTTGAAATGACCGACTGCACCGCCGAGAGCGAATATTTTATGATGCGGTCATCAAATCTGCAGTTTAACAATGTTAAATTCAAGGGAAAATATTCGTTCCAGTATATCGAAAATTCCACGTTTGAGAACTGCGTTTTCGATACCAAGGACGCGTTCTGGCACGCGAAAAACGTTACCGTAAAGAACAGCGTTGTCAAGGGAGAATATCTCGCGTGGTACTGCGAAAATGTAACCTTTGAAAACTGCAGGATAATCGGCACTCAGCCGCTTTGCTACTGCAAAGGATTGAGGCTCATCGACTGCGAGATGATAGATACCGATCTGAGCTTTGAAAAATCCGAGGTGGAGGCTTGCGTTACAACGCCTATAATAAGCGTGAAAAATCCGCTTTTGGGACATATTTACGCGCCAAGCGTAGGCGAAATTATCCGCGATGATGAAAATTCGCGCGGCGAGGTAATTATTTGCAGCGAATGCTGCTGCGCCTAGAACCCGTACCGATAATGGAGTTCGATATGAAAAAACTGTTGATTATATTTTTGGCGATTGTGATGCTGGGTGGGTGCAATAAATCAGATGATACCGATTCAAGCGTTTCGGATTTCTCGGATAACAACGATTATCAAACAACCAATCAAACCTCATCGGAAACAATCAATACCGCAGAATCGGACATCAAGGAGGAAAACTATTTGGAGATCAAAATTAACGTAAATGGGCGCACATTTTCCGCAACGCTTTATGATAACGAAACGGCAAGAACATTTAAGGAACGGCTGCCGCTCACGTTGGATATGAGTGAGCTTAACGGCAACGAAAAGTATTATTATCTTCCCGAAAGTCTGCCGAAAAATTCAAGCAGACCATCAAGAATAAATACGGGAGATATTATGCTGTACGGCAGCGATTGTCTTGTAATTTTTTACGATAGCTTTTCGACCTCATACAGCTATACTTCGATTGGAAAAATTGACGATCCCGGCGGACTGGCGGCGGCTCTCGGAAGTGGGAACGTTCAGGTAACTTTTAATTGATTTTCGCCACAAAATCCGTAGTTGACGCGAGAGTCACTTCATCAGTTCGTCCGACAATCGAATTATCTCGGGAGCAAGTTTTTCTCTTCGCCTTTTGGTTACGGCGTTATAAAGCGGATATGCGGCAATAATGCCGAGTATTCCGACAAATCCGATGATGATTCCCGGAATAAAGAAAGCATCATTTCCGACCATGCACATACTCATTCCCGTACCCATAATAAGTGAACCGATAATGCCGACTATCAGCGAAATGACTGTTCCGGGCTCTGTAACGCTCTTGTCCAGACGGCGAAGCTGCTCCATTTTGTCCTCGGCTTGCTTAGGCGTACTGTATTTATCGCGGATCTTTTTGATCTCCTCCTGCTGCGACGCGGAATAGGTGTAACTAAAGGTTTTATTGTTGTCCATAATAAACGCTCCTTTCAACTTCGTGATTTCGTTTTGTGATTATATTATAAACGATCATTATTAAAACGATGTTTAAATTATGTTTCAGAATTGTTAATTTTTAAAAATTTCAATAATTTTGTGGATTTCCATATCATAAAAACCGCCATCCCGATAACTATCGTGTATACCGCTCCACCCGTTGCTCCGGTCATTGCCTTTCGGAAAAGCGGATCGTCATCGCCGCCGAACTGAGCGAGCATTGCCGTTTCCAGCGACAGTATCGACACCATAGCCGCGACCAGATTTATAACCTTCGCCGCCGACAGCAGTGGACTTCCGTGCTTTCGGAATTTAACAAGATTGATGACAGCGATAATTATCGAATAAAACGAATATGCCGCCATCGCGTAAATAAGCAAGCCGGGATAATCAAAGCCCTTGTTTTGATAAACCATAAAAATTACGATGCCTGCAAGAGCTTGGTTCATTATAAGCAGCGTGATTCCGCACATTCGGTAACGCTTGATCTCGGATTCCTTTGAGATTTTCCGTTTGTTTTTTCCTCGGTGGAGCAGAATAAAACGCATGACCGCCAAGAGAATATAATATCCCGCCAAAGCGACAAACCACAGCGAACGGTAATAAATCCCCGAAAACAGCTTCATTCCTATATACAGGAAGTTGATAAGCAGCCCCCAATAAAGAGATAACTCGGTGCGGAAGCGAACATCATCCAATATTTTTCCTCCGAGCTTTGTGCCGCGGACTTTTTCTACAACTGGGTGCTTTTGTATATCGTTCTTTGCTTTTCTCCAAAATACTCTAAGCCGTGGGATCGCCGTGATCGTTATTGTCAAGGCATAAGCGGAAGCGATGTAGGAAATATACTGTACCGCCGGAATATCAATATGAAAAGCAGCTACCGCAATAACAAGTCCGTAGCCCGCCACCGCGGCGATCACAGTAGGCAGCGGTGGCAGAAAAATTATTTTATAAATTATCTCCTTGAACCGTTTCATTCGCTTTTCTCCTTATTAAAAAGCAATTCGCAAAGCGGCTCACTTCGTTCGCCTAGCCGAGAATACTCACTCCGCTTCGCTTCGTTCGCACACTCGCTTTTGCGAATTGCACGACAATCTTACCGTGAATGTACTGCCTTTTCCAAGCTCACTGTCTATCGAAATATCGCCGCCGACTATATCCGCAACGCGCTTGACAAGTGCAAGTCCTAAGCCATTTCCCTGCGTGGCGTGAGAGGTATCGCCCTGATAAAATTTCTCAAAAATATGCTGTCCGACTTCGGGGCTTATTCCGCAGCCTGTATCGCTTACCCGAACGACAGCAAATTCTCTATCCGATTTCAGAGTGAGAGAAACCTTTCCTCCCGGTTCGGTGAATTTCATTGCGTTGGAAAAAAGATTGTTCCAAACCAAAGTCAAAAGCTCGGGATCGGATTCGATAAGCACCCCATCCTCAATGTCCGTATCAATGTCGATATTCTTTTTCTCCCAAGTGCTCTCAAATCCCAACAGACATTCGCAGAGCTGTTCTCCGAGGTCATACGTCTGCTTTTCGGGAAATATCTGCTGATTTTCAAGCCTGTTCAGTTTTAAGATATTCGTTATCAGATCCGCAAGCCGCCGTGATGAAGCAGTAACGGTTTTCGCGTATTCGATTCGCTGTTCCTCCGAAAGATCGGGCTGTTGGAGCATAGTTCCGTAATTCTGAATAACGGCAAGCGGCGTTTTCAGCTCGTGCGAAACATTGGCTATAAAGTCCGTGCGGAGAGTTTCAATTCCCGACAGCTCTGCCGCCATTCGGTTGAAGTAATCTATTATGGTGTTGAATCCCATGCTGTTGTCAACGCCTTTGACGGGCTGTATACGCACCGAAAAATCTCCGTTCATAATTTTTTCTGCGGCTCTCACGATATACCAGACGGGTCTTGTAACGGTAAACCAGCGCCACACCTCGTCAACAACGGTGAGTAGCAGACTTATCAATATAACGTTCCCGAATGTCAGCTTTGCAGCAAGCTCAACGTTTTCTTTTGTGAGATCGATCCCGGCGCTGCTTTGAAATGTGAAAAGGAACAGCAGCATACAGCAGGTAATGACAAACGAAATGATCAGAAAAAAGCACACGAATCTCCTCGCGGCATACAGCACGCGGGCAACGGTCGGCGCGGTACGCTTCACTTGATCACCGCCTTATAGCCCAATCCGTGAACGGTGACGATTTCAAATTCATCGCATTCCGAGAATTTATCGCGAAGCTTTGTCATATAAACGTCCACGGCGCGCGGCGCGGTGTTGGAATCGGCGTCCCAGAACTCGTCCATAAGCTGCGAGCGTGTAAAGGTCTTTTTGGGATACGACAGCAGCTTGTATAAAATATTGAATTCTCTTGTTGTCAGCGGAATTTCTTCTCCGTCAAAAACCGCCGTGCGTTCGTCCGCGTCCAATAAGAGCTTGCCGATCTCCAGACGGTGACTGCTTGCAATTTTAGAGCGCCTTAATAACGCACCGATACGCAAAAACAGCTCGTCAAGATCAATTGGTTTTACCATATAATCGTCAATTCCGATACGGTAGCCGCGCTGCTTGGACGCGAAATCGTCACGCGCCGTCATAAACAGGATCGGAATATCCTCGTTCAGTTCGCGCACCGTTTTCGCGAATTCAAAGCCGTCTATGTCCGGCATCATAATATCCGAAATTACAAGATCAAAGGTTTTTCCGTACATTTCGTTGTACGCGTCGTTCGCGTTCAGACAGCCCGACGCGTTGTAACCGCTTTTATTCAGAAACGAACATACGGCGCGGTTCAGATCGCCGTCATCCTCTACTACAAGTATATTGAACATTCAAAACACCTCCGTTTTTAGTATTATAACATACAAATGTTAAAGTTTTGTTAAAATTTGAGCATATTTTAAAAATTTTTTAAAAAACCCGCACAGCCTTTCGGACAATGCGGGTCTGTCTGCAAAATATCAACGCTTTCCGGCGTTTTTGCTTGCTTCAACACTTGCTCTGCCAAGCTCACGGCTCGCTTCTACGTTTGCTTTGCCGATATCGCTCACACCGACCGGATTTGCGGCGGCGCGCTTTTCGGCGGCTTCTTTTGCCGCTTTTTCACGAGCTGCGGCTTCATCGGCAAGACGCTTTTTCGCGTCCTCGGCAGTTTCACCCTCGTGAGTTAAAAAC
>CAMWMN010000020.1 GCA_947175385.1 uncultured Clostridia bacterium
CGGAATATTCGGGGGCTTCAAACCAGAAGATACTCCCCTTCCCTTGCTCACTTTCCGCACCGAACGCGAACTTATGCTGTTCGAGAACGCTCTTTACAATCGACAATCCAATTCCGCTGCCCATTTTGGCGCGCTTGTGAGTGCTGTTGAGCTGACTTACCTTGTAATACCGATCCCAGATATACGGGAGATTTTCGGGAGAGATTCCCTCGCCGTGATCCTCCACCTCAAAGCGTACAGAACCGTTCTCTTTGCGGAACAATCGCACAATCACCGTATTGTCCTCGCCCGCGTAAGTAACCGCGTTATTGATGAGGTTGTACACCACCTGTTCGAGCTTTGTGACGTCCGCCGTAATGAGAATGTCATCGTCCTTGTGAAGTTCGATAATTATCCCATCGCTCTCTTTCATTATATCGAACCGTGAAATCACACCAGACAGCCGTTCGCTGAAATTAAATGTTTCCGGATTTATTTCCGTAACCCCCGCCTGGAGCTTAGACAAATCCAGAATATCGTTTACCAACGATGAAAGTCGATCGGTTTCATCGATGATTACCTTTAGATGTCGTTCACGCTTTTCGGGATTATTTCCCGACAAGTCGCGAATCATCTCAGCATAAGCCTTGATCATTGTCAACGGAGTGCGCAAATCGTGTGAAATATTCGCCATCAATTCACGGCGAAGATCGTCCGCTTTGGCGATTTCGTGCGATGCGGATTCCAGTGTTCCGGCGAGCTGCTTAATCTCCGCGTAATCGTGCTTGCCGACCTTGACATTGAATTTTCCTTGCGACAACTCCTTGGCAGAGTTATTTATGCGGATAATCGGCTCGGAAACCTTGTATGAGAACAGCGCCGACATAAATATCGTCAGGATAATCATAATCAGTCCGACAAACACAAACTGCCGTACAAAAATGCTCACCGTAGAACCAATCGGTTGTAGATAGTTGCAGATGATTATATACGCATCGGGATTATCTCTGTTTGCGCCGATGTAGCTGCCCATCATTAACACGGAATTATCTTCCTGCTCATCGCGGAATCGCTTATAGATTATACCCTTTTCGCTGGAGTTGATCTCTCTCAACAAACTGTCCTTGGCAATTACAGCGAGGGATAGACTGCCGCCGAGCTTATCGGCCTTATATGAGTATCCATTCTGCGGAAAGTAAATTTCAATATACATCTTTTTACTTGACGCTTGATTGTTGACTATCGTGACAATTTCATCATTATGCCAGTTGGAACGGATTTCCACAAGTGCCTCGCTGATTTCATATGTTTTCATCCACTCATAGAAGTTAGGAAACATCGCAATCAAAAACACATAGGTAAACGCAAGCATCGCGATAACCACGACCTCAAACCGCGCCCAGACGCGAACCTTAATACTGCGGAAAAAATTCATCGTTACGCCTCAAATTTGTATCCCAGACCGCGCAAAGTCACGATAAACTTGCGGTAAGGACCGAGATTATTGCGCAGCATTTTGATGTGTGTATCAATCGTGCGGTCGTCGCCGAAAAAGTCATATCCCCAAACCTCTTCAAGAAGTTTGTTTCGCGTAAGCGCGATATTCTTATTGTGAACCAAATAGAACAGCAAATCATACTCTTTGGGGGTAAGGGTCGCCTTTTCACCATCGATTATCACATCGCGGGAAGTGAAATTTATTTCCAATCCCTCAAAGCGCTCAATTTCGGGAGTCACCGCGAAAACCTGCGCTGTTGAATTACGCTTTACAATCACGTTGATCCGCGCCATAACCTCTTTCGGGGAGAACGGCTTTACTACATAATCATCGATTCCCAGTTCAAACCCGAACAGCTTGTCATATTCCTCACCGCGCGCAGAAAGCATCAGCACGGGTGTCTGCTTGAACTTGCGAATTTCCTTGCACGCGGAATAACCGTCCAAACGCGGCATCATAACGTCCATAATAATCACATCATAGTCGTTTTTCTTTGCAAGTTCGATAGCCTGCATACCATCGCCTGCCTCGTCAACCTGATGCCCCTCAAATTCCGCGTATTCTTTTAAGACCTCGCGTATATTTGCTTCATCATCAACAACCAATATTTTATACATCGCATAGCCTCCAATCATTTACCGGCTTGTAGAAAACGCCGTTTTCAATAAAAAACAGCCTTTATTTTATGCGGTTTCCCCCGCTTACGGCGGAGAGAACCGCAAGTTTATACATAGTTTTTCGTTTATCCGAATCTAAAAAAATGGCGTTCTTTTCAATAGTGTGAGAAGAACGCCTTATTCCACAGTGAGGAAATGATGAACATTGCGCCGGATTACTCCGACAATATAATTATAATGCCTCATTATGATAACTCCGTGAAAAGGTATTGAACATTATGTAAATATTTATGTGTAATCTCCATAAAAAAATATGTCTTCCCGCATAAACACATTAATTATTTGCATCTCCTCGACGGTGTATTGAACAGCTCCGCTGCTGTTAAACTGATATGTAGAGCCAATTTCCGCGCGATATTCGGGAATTTTGACGCTAAGGCGGAATTTGCCGTTGGAATTCTCAATAATTACCTTGCCGCCAACATCTTCGGCAAAACGCTTAATTATCGGGATTCCAAGACCAGTGTGAATGTCGTTGAGTTCATATCTGTAGTTGCCGTTTTCATCAACACTTACAATCATATCATTCTCGACTTGAATTACGACCATTCTTTCGCCGGATTCCTCCTGCCTTTCATCATATAGTGTAACAACAGGAATGGAATCCATCGGAGAGTAATATACCGCATTTTGAACAGCATTCAGCAGTGCGATAATCAGATGCCGCTTATTCGCGGAAATACAGAGCATATCCATTGTATCAAAAACATAGATATATCTTCCACGTGAAGCCAAAGTATCGTTCACACGATTCTGTAAATCAGCGATTAACTCCCGCACATCAATCACATCTTTATCGGAGTCCAGCAAACACATATTGATATATTCCGAAATGTTCTTGATTAACATCTCAACTTTGACAAGCGGCTTTTCCAGAGCGGCAAGGCTCTCGTAATAATCCGGCTGATTATCTCTGCGAAGCATTGTTTGAATACTTTCTAGCTTATCCCGCACGATTGTAACGTTATTGTCAACGGAAAAAAGCAGCGGAACAATCTTTGCGTATATGTCCGTGCGTTCCGCCATCCTCATTATGTTATCTGTGGTGAAAAGCTCACAGACAAACAAATTCTCAATAAACGGGGAAATCCTTGCGCAGTATGACTTTCCCTTAAAAATCAACAGCGCCTCATCAACCCTGTTATCATGCATCACAAACGGTTGATGAAAGCATTTCAACAGCGATGTTCCCGTCTTGCAGAAATTCTTCCTGTTGCAGTAAACGCATTTAGCATCTCTGTCAATCAGCAAAACAGGATTTGAAAACAACCGCAGATGCTTTTTTATCCTCTCAAACATTTTTGCGTCCAAAACGCTTCCCCCGCTTATTCGTTCAAAAGTCCTTCCATATCGTCCAAAAGCTCAGAGAAGAGCTTTAGCGCATTCTCAACAACAGATTTGGAAGTCATATCCACGCCCGCGCCTTTCAGCAGCGAAATCGGATCTTTCGAGCAGCCGCCGCTCAAAAATCCGATGTAATCCCGGACAGCAGGCTCTCCCTCATTCAGAATCCGCTGCGATAACGCAATCGCTGCGGAAAATCCCGTTGCATATTGATATACATAATAATTGTAGTAAAAGTGCGGAATCCGCGCCCATTCCATATCCAACTCGGAATCCACTACCAAATCCTCTCCATAGTAATCCACGTTCAGCTTGTGATACATTTCGCAGAGATTCTCAGCGGTTAGGCTCTCACCATTTTCCACTTTCTCGTTAATCATCAGTTCAAATTCCGCGAACATCGTCTGACGATACAGTGTGGTTCTGAACTGTTCAAGGAAGTAGTTCACCAGGAACGCACGGCGCTTTTTATCGGCTGTGCTTTTCAGCAGATGCTGCATAAGAAGGCTCTCGTTGCAAGTTGATGCAACCTCTGCAACAAAAATTACATAATCCGCGTATGCGGTCGGCTGATTCTTATTGGAAAGATACGAGTGAATCGCGTGACCCATCTCGTGCGCAAGCGTAAACTCCCAGTTTAGGGTATTCTTGTAGTTCAACAGCACAAATGGGTGAACTTTCGCGCCTGCGGAGTAAGCTCCGCTGCGCTTTCCCTCGTTCTCGCAAACGTCAATCCAACCGCCCTCAATTCCCTGCTTGAAAATCGCGCGGTATTCCTCACCCATCGGCGCAAGGGAGTCGTAAACCTCTTTCTTCGCCGTTTCAAACGGAACGTTATCCTCCACACCGCCAACAATCGGAGTGTACAAATCATACGCGTGAAGTTCATCGACGCCCAACGCTTTTTTACGGAGCTTTACATAGCGGTGCATAAGTCCCATATTTTCGTGAACAGCCTCAATCAGTCGGCGATAAACGGCGGTGTCGACCTCGGTACTGTCCAATGCTGCGTCCAATGTGGATGGGTATTTTCTGGCACGCGCGCGGAACACCAAAGTCTTTACCTGCGCGGCAAGCGTTGCGGCACAAGTGTTTTTGAAATCCGCATAGGTATGATAAAGATTGTCAAACGCGGATTTTCTGAGCTCTCTGTCACTGCTCTGAACCAACGGAATGTAGCTCTCATGTGTTATTTGATAAGCGTTTCCGTCTTTGTCGACTGCATCCGGGAATTTCAAATCCGCGTCATTGAACATTGAGAAAACGGTATCGGGCGTGCCCATCATCTCCCCCGCCAACGCGAGGATTCGCTCCTCACTCTCAGAAAGAATATGTTCACGCTGTTTGCGGATTCTTGACAGCGAAACACGATAAAGCTCCAAATCGGGAGTTTCCTTGTAGAACCTCTCCATATCCTCATCGGAGATTGAAAGAATCTCCGGCGTTACAAATGCTGCCGCGCCTGCAATCTGCACGTAAAGCATCTCCACGCGGCTTACCATATCTTGATACTTTGCCACACGAGTATCCTCATCACTCTTTCGCTGAGCATAGTTTACGATATTGTCAAAAAGCACCGACAGCTCGTCATCAAGCCGCAGATATTCCAGTAACTTCCCTGCAGACTTGTAAAGCATACCTTTATATGACGCAATCTTTTCCGAAAACTCGCCCGCCTTGGTAAAATCCGCCTCCCAAAGCTCATCGCTTGCGTAAATATCCTCGATTTTCCATTTGTTCTCTGCGGCAACCTCCGCACGCTGAGGAATTCTTTCGGACATATCAAAATCTCCTTACCTTAAATTACCCATTCTCTTATTAATTTTGGGTTTGATTATTTTCTCATAAACCGGCTTATACAGCCCCAAAAACCTATCATACAGACAAAACGCGACCGCGCCCATACCGAACAGAATCAGCGTTCCGTACTTGCCAAATTCGTTTGCTTCATCAAGAAGCTCACTCATTCCGAACAGGTTTATCAGCAGCGCGTATGCCGCAACCCCTGCCACAGCGTAAATCGACAGCTTCGTCAGCCCTCGCAGAAATATAAAGCGGATTTTCTGCAAATATTCGCGGATTATAGGATAGTAGCCCAGCAGAAACAAAAACATCATCGCGGCTTCATAGTTCGGTGTAACCAAAAGGCACAAAATACCCACCGTGAGGTAGCTTGTCATTCCGTACTTTACTCCCAGTCTGTCGCGGATTATCCAAATCAGCACTCCTGCAGTCGCGGGGCTGATGTACTCAAACGCGGGAATCATTCCCAAAATAAACATCAGCGCCAATGCCAGACCGCTCATAATCCCGCACAGCGAAACCACATATCCGATTTGCGGATTTTGCTTTTCCGCCATTATCTCCGCTCCTGTCCGTAAAATTCCATACTTTTTTCCTTGCGCTCACGACCTACCTTGAGCAACTCACGCAGCAAATCAATATCATCATTCACCATCGCGTCACGGTATTCCGTAAGCGATTGGATTATATTGTTGACTTCATACAACAATGCCTCTTTGTTGCACATAAACAGGCTCGACCACAT
This sequence comes from uncultured Clostridia bacterium, assembly GCA_947175385.1. Taxonomy (GTDB): domain Bacteria; phylum Bacillota; class Clostridia; order Oscillospirales; family Ruminococcaceae; genus CAG-115. The sequence goes on from CAMWMN010000020.1 coordinate 6,047, forward strand.
CTCCTCGTTGAGGTACGCAACACGCGTAAGATCAAGGAAGCTACCTGCGGAAAACCCGTCCGCTCTGAACAGCGACGGACTTTTTACATATGCGTTGGAAACCACGTGCGCCAACTGCGAGGTATAGGCAATGTTGCTGTCGTGCTGTTCTGGAGTGGCAATTACCACCTGTCCGAAATTCATACACGCTCCCAATGTTGAAACCAAATCAACTGCAATCTGCGGAGTGTTCTCCGAAGGCGTGATAATGAAACTCGCTTTTTTGAAAAGGTCGGCTGTCGCGTAATCGAATCCCGAATGCTCCGTACCCGCCATCGGGTGCGTTCCGATGAAGATGACCCCTCTTTCGTCCAGAATCGGTGTACAATTGCGGACGATGTAACCCTTTACTCCGCAGATGTCCATCACGATAGAGCCTTTACGGAATTTGTCGGCATTCTCGCGCACGAAATCCACAATCGCCACGGGATACAGCGCGACAATCGTCAGATTTGCCTCTCCGAGCCTGTCAGCGGTGATTTCCTCGTCAATTGCTCCTTGCTCAAGAGCCTTGCGGACGGTATCGAGGTCGGTGTCGATACCCATTATATGATGAAACGTGTTAGCCTTAAGAGCCTTGCAGATTGACCCGCCAATAAGCCCCAAGCCGATTACAGCTATATTCATTTAATAATCCCCTTAAATTTACTATATAATTATATTATAACACATTTGTATAATTTTTTCAAGGATTTTCCCGAAATTTTTGAAATTTTTAACTTATTCCTAATGAGAATGTAGAATTCAAGTATTATTCCTCTTCCAACGATTAGAAAAAGGGCATTGCCGCTTGACAATGCCCTTGTACAAAATCTATTAAGCCTTGCCGACAGAACCGAACAGTTCCATCTTTTCCTTGACAGTAGCCATAATAGCCTCCGCGCCGGGAGCAAGCAGCTTTCTTGGGTCGAAGCCCTTGCCCTGCTGATCCTTGCCCTCTTCGATATACTTGCGTGTAGCCTCCTGGAACGCAAGCTGGCACTCGGTATTAACGTTGATCTTCGCAACACCGAGCGAAATCGCCTTCTTGATCATATCTGCGGGGATTCCCGTACCGCCGTGCAAAACGAGCGGCATATCGCCGACTTCCTTCTTGACAGCCTCAAGAGTTTCAAACGAAAGTCCCGCCCAGTTTTCGGGATACTTACCGTGGATATTGCCGATACCGGCAGCCAGCATTGTAACGCCCAGATCCGCAATCGCCTTGCACTCCTTGGGGTCTGCGCACTCGCCCATACCAACAACGCCGTCTTCCTCGCCGCCGATAGATCCTACCTCAGCCTCAAGGGAAATTCCCAGAACATCGCAAGTGTGAACAAGCGCGGTGGTCTTTTCGATATTTTCCTCAATCGGATAGTGCGAACCATCGAACATAATCGACGAAAATCCCGCGTTGATACAAGCCTTTGCGCCCTCAAAGGTGCCGTGGTCAAGGTGAAGAGCAACGGGAACAGTGATGTTCAGCTCCTCGATCATACCCTTAACCATACCAACAACGGTCTTATAGCCGCACATATACTTGCCCGCGCCCTCGGATACACCGAGAATTACAGGGGACTTCAGCTCCTGTGCGGTAAGCAGAATGGACTTTGTCCACTCGAGGTTGTTGATGTTGAACTGACCGACAGCATACTTGCCGTCACGAGCCTTGTTCAGCATTTCTTTAGCGGAAACCAACATAATAAATAATCTCCTTTACAATTATGATATAGGATTAAAACCCATATAATAATTATAACACATTATTTGCCAAAATGCAATACCTTTTGGCAAATTTTTCACGGATAACTCAAAGGTTCACTTTCGCTCTCCCGGTTCAAAGTCAAAAAGATTTATTTCATTGTGGCTTTCGGGAGCGAAAAAGAAGAATTCCCCCGACTCGCCCTCAACAGCCAGCCGACCGCACTCATAGCACTGAAAAACATCTTTAAGCCGAATATACCCGCCGATATTGCGCCTAAATTCCATAGAGAGCTTTTCTCTGTCATCGGATTCACGCTCAATTATCTCATCGGCAAGATCGAGCAAGGGGAAATACTCCTTATCGGAGATAATTCTGCCTTTATAGCTGATGTTATCGCCATTATCATGCAGAATATTTCCGCATTTGCATTTTATCCGTGACATAATATTCCTCTTATGTATTGTGGTCGCTTGTGTGGAACTGCTTAAGGTTGCCGATTTTCTTGCTGCGCTCACGCATAATCTCATCGACCGCCTCCACGGAAAGTCCGTTCTCCACCATCAGAACCGCAACGTGATACAGCAAATCGTTGATTTCATTGGCAAGCTCGTCATTGTCGTGATTTTTCGCGGCGATTACCATCTCGGTGCATTCCTCGCCGCACTTCTTGAGGATTTTATCAAGTCCCTTATCGAACAGATAGCAGGTGTAGCTGCCCTCTTGCGGGTTGTCGCGGCGGTTGACAATCACATCATACATTTCCTTAAACGCTTCACTCATAGTAATTTCTCCTTTAACGAATTTTCAAAAAAGCCTCTAAATCCCTCATTCATAGCAGATTCGACTTTTTTGGGCAAATCAAAATAGTATTCCCCTGTTGCAATATCCACCGAAAGTCCGTCCAACGGGAAACCCTCCACACGCTTTTCATGCGGCTTGCCAACTATGTAGAACGGCTCGCCCCAAAGGCTCTCATCCATACTCTTATGGATTTCGTTTTCCGATAGAACAAGGCAAATCGCGTTTTTGTAGCGCGCAATCAGTTTTCCGCCGAATTCCCTTGCTTTCAGCCCGTAATACACAATCATCTCGGAATCGGAAAGCCGTTTTCCGCCGATATTCCGAACGTGGATTCCGGGTTGCTCCTCATCGGGAACATTGTCAAAATACAGACCGCTGTCACACGAAAACACGGGAACCCCGTAAAAGCGATAATAAGCCATCGCCTTTTCGCAAGCATTCTCAAGTGGATTATTGCCGTTCTCCGAGACTTCGGGCGGAGCTTTATCCATATCCCCCAATCCTATTATCTCCAAATTGAGAGAACTTAAGGTTTCCCTCATCGCTTGGAGTTTCGCGGGATTTCCCGTACCATAAAGCAATTTTAACCGTTCACTCATAATTATACCAGATTTTCCTCCTTTTGTCAAGTCATTTGAGGGGATTCACAAGGCTTCCCTCTGTATTCGTGTAATTCAAACTCTAAACCCGGCTATTTCATCAATGCTTTTGCGGGAGCGCTTTGGCGGATTTTCACCTGGATATCCCACAGCTACAGCACCAATTAATTGCCCGTCGATTTTCAGAAATTCGGTCAGTTCGGGGTACGCAAAACAGGTGTTGGCTATCCACAATGTTCCCAAACCCAAACGCTCCGCCGTCAGCAGCATATTCTGAACCGCCGCACCTATCGACAGTGTATCGCATATCTCTGTAACACGGTCGTCGCTGTCAATGGGAACAAAAGGAGAGCTTCCGTTAGAATTTATGATTACAATAAGTATTGGAGCTTCTCTTATAATTTTGAGGGTGTTTTTCGCGTCGGGAATTCCAAAACACGATTTCGGCAAAATTGAAACGCCCGTTTCCTCGCGAACCAAACCACGTTCCACACAGTGTTCCAATTCCGCTTTATGGTCTCCCCCGAATACGATAAACCTCCACGGCTGCCTGTTTTTCGCGGAAGGAGCCATTCTCGCAGCGTTTATCATCTCATTGATAAGATTTATAGGCAGCTCGCGCTTAACAAACTTACGTATGCTTCTTCGGGTAAATATAGGATTGGTTTCCATTACTTTATCCTGTTAAAGAAACATGTTCTGTTTCCCGTATGGCAAGCCGCGCCTGTCTGCTCCACCTTGATGAGCAGCGTATCATCGTCACAGTCATCGTAAATCTCCACCACTTTCTGGAAATGACCGGACGTCGCGCCCTTGTTCCAAAGCTCCCGGCGCGAACGACTCCAGAACCACGTGTAACCCGTCTCCAGCGTCTTTGCAAGGCTCTCCTCGTTCATATACGCAAGCATTAACACCTCGCCGTTCTCCGCGTCCTGAATGATTGCGGGGATTAACTCGCTCTTTTTGAAGTATTTTTTCAAATCCATAATGTTTATCTCACTTTCGATTTTTTCACGCAAAAACGGCTGAATCTCGGGATATGTCCACTGCGAAAGCTCCTTTGGCAGCTCGTCAAGCAAAAACACCTTTTCAATCTCGGACTGCGGCAGTTCCCCAAGCTCGGTGATCTCCGCGTAGAACAACATTCCAAGGTCGTCCACTTTATACGGGCAAATCTGCCGCAACGAGTACTTCACCGCGCCCGTTTCCTCGTATAGCTCACGGGCGGCGGTTTCGGCAATATTTTCGCCCTCCTCCCGATGACCGCCGGGAATTTCCAACGTTTCCCGCTCTCTATGCTTTACAAAGACATATTTTCCGTTGTATTTTGCAAGGATTACGGCATATTTCAGTTCGCTGTCTTTGTATGCTTCGGGAATTTCAACCTTCATTTCATCACTCCTAATTCTTTCCATCTTCGGCTAACCGCCTCATAAGCCGCACCCTTACGCCGTATTAGCGGCTTGATTCCGACATTCGCGGCAATTGTCTGAAAAAGCCTTTGCAGCGGATAACGCTTTTTGCGTTCAATGCTTGAATATAATTTTTTCGCGCGTTTGTCCGCATTAACGTTCAACATCGGAATATCGGCGCATTTCGCGTTAAACGGAATTTTTGCCGAAATTGAACCGCAAACCGCCGCTCCCGATAATTTCACAAGGTCTGTCAAAACCTTAAGAGCCGTTTTGCCGCCGTAGTTCTCATATGTCGTAACGCACACTGCGTATTTTTTGTACAGAAGCTGCTCGATTACAAAATGTCCTCTGTCGATAAACATTTTCATCACTGCCGAAACATTGCTTGCAATTGTTGATGATCCGAGTACAACGCCATCGGCGGATTCAAGCTCCAGCGATATTCTCTCGGCGTCATCGTCAATTACGCATCCGCCCGATTTGTAGCAAACACAGCAGCCCTTGCACAACGCTATTTTCTGCTCGGTGAGATTGTAAAACACGACCTCCGCGCCTTGCTCCGAAAGCGTTTTCTCAATTCGGTGAAGTATGTATGCCGTTGCTCCGTTTTTTCGCAGGCTTCCGTTAATAATAATGATTTTCATAAGTATCCCCCTTCAGCAATTGTGTGCCATCAATTCCACCGTAATGGCAAAACAAATACGCGACAACACCGATTAATTTATGACTGCGCAATAAAAAACGAGTTTTCTTTTCTGTCCGCGCACAGTTTATTCATCCCTACCTCTGCGATTTTAAGGACAAATTTATTTATGTATCGTGCGTGACGCGGGCATTGAGCAACGCACCGCAAGCATGAGATACACTTATTTTTATCGGTTTTATTTAACCTTTGGGGATCTATCGCGCTAACAGGACATTCTTTTGCACACATTCCACACCCGTTGCAGGACTTACTGACTTTAGGTTTGATCGGTATGGATTGATATTTTCTGTATGGGAAATTACCTGAAACAGTTACGGGATTAATCTCTTGAATTGCCGCATTACAGCATTTTTCAGAGAACTCTTTTATTTGCATAACATCATTAGAATCCGGTCTGCTTTCACCATACCTCGGCAAAACAGAATGACGAGTCACGGCTGCCATTGCTGCAAAACACAGAAAATTTGACTCTGTTAATGCGTTAAAAAGCTCAAGCAGTGTATCGTCAAAGGCTCTGTTCCCAAACCACGTTACCAAAATCGCCTTAGCCCCCGCGCCGTTCATTCCCGATATTATGGGAATGATAAATTGAGGCACTCTTCCACTGAATGACGGAACAGCAAAAACGCAAATATCATCTTTATTAAAAGCTATATCGCTTAAATTCGCTTTGTTATCCGATAAATCAATTAATATTTTATCACAATTCCATTCCGAAAAAAAATATCAAGAATGTTCTTTACCCCACCTGTTGGACTGAAATAAAACGCGTACAGTTTATAATTATTCATCGGTTTACCTCCAATATTTACGCCATCAATCCCACCAGAAATACCAAACTGAGGACTGCATAAGTCTGCCCGCGAGTCTGCCGATTGTGTCCACACCTTGAAAAACATTGTCCTCACAGAACGCGAACTGCTCCAGTGCTAAATCCAAAGCGGCGGTTTTGTCCTTGACGGGGCGCGCCGCAAATTCCAGTATATCGCAAGTCATCACTGCGGGAACCGCGCCGTATTTTTCATACCAATATTTGGCAATCCAGATAATTTCTTCGGGCGGCGGGCATTCGTTCCAACCGCCGAACGGCAGCCACGCAAACACCTCCCACGGATTTGTAACGGGGATTTTCGCCAGAACACATTCCACGCTTTTTTTGGTGCCGAAATTCACAAACCCATGAAACCCTCTAGCCGCGTCCTCGGGCTCGCCCACGACCTCTCCGACAACCTTTTTCCAGTACTCTCCAAAGCCGTTTTTTTCTTCGGTAAGCTTATCGACAAACCACTTACGCGTGTCAATCTGCGGTGAGGAAAGAAGCTGTTCCCGTCTGGATTTAAGGTTCTCCACAAACTCCGGATAACTGTCATCCGTTTGAAAGTACATATTATCAACGATAATCAGCGGAGTGCAACCGTCCATTTCGCGCCGCGCAAATGCCTCGTTGTATGCGCTCATTATAACGTCGATATTGGTGCCCTCGCGGAAATACTGATACGGACATCCCAACATATCTATCACCCGCTGAACTGGTTCATTCTTTTTGAACAATTCCCTCTTTCCGAATCCGAACATAGTGTCCTCCTAAATCGTTCTCACGGAAACATTATGCGATTTCAAATGCTCCTTGACCTCGCCTACTGTCAGTTCCTTGAAGTGGAATAGCGACGCCGCCAGTGCCGCCGAGGAATTTGTTTTCTCGAACACCTCCGAGAAGTGGTTTATCGCGCCGCAGCCGCCGCTTGCGATTACGGGAATCGTCACGCGTTCACAAACGTAGTTCAGCATTTCGATGTCGAATCCGCCGCGAACACCGTCTGTATCAATCGAGTTCAGGCAGATTTCCCCCGCGCCGCGCTCGGAAATCTCCTTTACCCAATCGCCCAAATCAAGATTCATATCAACGCGTCCGCCGTTTATATACACGGAATACTCACCCTTGCCGTTACGCTTTGCGTCAATTCCGACAACCACGCACTGGCTGCCGAAAATTTCCGCCGCATCGCTTATCAGCTTGGGATTTTTAACCGCTTGAGAGTTCACGGAAACCTTGTCTGCGCCCGCTCTCAGCGTATCGCGAAAGTCCTCCACCGAGGAAATTCCGCCGCCCACACACAACGGAACAAAGACGTTCTGCGCTGTCCGCTTCACAACGTCCAGCATTACGCCGCGCCCCTCATATGACGCGGTAATATCATAGAACACCAGTTCATCCGCACCCTGCTTGTTGTACTCAACTGCAAGCTCCACGGGGTCGCCAACGTCCTTTATGCCCTCGAAATTTACACCCTTAACCACTTTTCCGTTCCGCACATCAAGGCACGGAATAATTCTTTTTGCAAGCATAGTTTTCTCCTATCTTAATGTAAAACTCCCACACAGAGAGCCGCAAAATCAAAAATCCATAACATCCTTTTTATAGGGCACTGCCGCGATAAAATCCACTGGCGCGTTTATCCCGCTTTTAGATACGTATTTGAAGTCGTACACAAGAATAACCGCGTTGTACGTCTTTTTCAGCTTGATTCCCTCCACCACAAATGAATCGCCGTATGAAAATTCATTTACTAATTCCAATAAACTGTCAGATGGCTCACAAACACCAAGCTCAAAAAAATCAGGGTCGAATGCCTGTTTTTCAACATCAAAAAAGTCAGATGCAAATCGCGAAGGGATATTATTACCATCTTCATCGAATGTATCATCCGCAGCATATTCCATTAAATCATTTAAGGCGACAAAATTTCCCAGCCAAATAGATACAAAACCCTCGTGTTCCACTGTTTCCACCTCACTTCGCAAGCTCTATTGCCTCGGCAAGATCAAGGCTTCCCGAATAGATACTCTTTCCGCAGATTGTGCCGTACAGTCCCATTTCCTTGCAGATTCGGATATCCTCTATCGTATGGACTCCGCCGCTTGCGATTATATTACACTCACCGCGAGTCCCGTCATACAACGCTTTGAGCTGCTCTGCGTTTACTCCCGAAAGCGTTCCATCTTTGGAGATGTCTGTAAAAATGAAGTATTTCACTCCATAGGAAATCATCTTGTTGGCAAGGTCGATGTAGTTTACATCTGAGGTTTCAAGCCAGCCCTCTGTCGCGACTAAACCGTTTTTCGCGTCAATTCCAACAACAATTTTCTCCGCGCCGAATTTCTCTACGGAATCACTCACCAACTTCGGATTTTTCAGTGCCACCGAGCCTAAAATCACGCGGGAAATTCCCATCTCTAAGTACTCTTTAATGGTTTCAAGATTACGGATTCCGCCTCCCAATTCCACCTTAAGCGAGGTTTTCTCGGCAACATCGGTGTAGATTTTCGTGTTGACGGGTCTGCCCTCTTTCGCACCGTCCAGATCCACCATATGAATCCATTCCGCGCCTGCTTTTTCAAACGACATCGCGGTATCCAGATAGTTATCGGCAACCTTTTCGGCAGTCGCGTAGTCGCCCCGAAACAGTCGCACGCAGTTTCCGTCCTTGATGTCAATTGCGGGTAAAATAACCATAAAATCACCTCATAAATTAATCAGTCCGATAAATCGGAATTTACAAAACTATACGATAAATGTCCGCTTGCTTTCCCTCGTGCTCAAAGCCCCGTTCATATTTGCCGCCGTTTTTTATAATAGTTTTTACAGACGGTTCATTATCTCTTTCGGCAGCCAAACGCAGTTCGCTCAATCCCGCGTTTGCTGCAACACCCAACATTAGCCGTAACATTTCCGTTGCATATCCTTTTTTCCTTTCCGATGGGCGGACGCTGTATCCGCAGTTCCCGAAATCTTTAAGAAATCCGTTCAGCGTATGGCGCAAATCAATAATTCCCACTATCCTGTCGGATTCATCAACTGCAAAGAAGGTATCCGTAACCACCCAATTCGGGTTTACCGTTTCAACACGCGTGTTGTTTGTTATTGATACTAGCCACTCGTCGTAATTGTCGGTTTTATCAAGCAACTCGCTGCCGTTTATGATGGATTCCCCATTATCAAGAAATTCCCGCTTGAAATCGGCGGCTTTGTCTTTGTACTCCATTGTGGGTCTGACAAGGCTTATCTTCATTAATAATATCACCTCAAAAAATCCTCTTCAGTTCTGTCAGATTCGCAATCGTGTAAACAGGCTGCTCGAAATCACCTTGCGGGGAGCTGTAAACACTCATTCCTTGCTTTATCCACACGGTTTTCATTCCGAGAGCTTTCGCGGGAGCAATATCATTATCAAGTCTGTCGCCAACCATTACGGAACAGTCGGCGGAACAGCCCGCCTTTTCAAGCGCTCTGCGGAAAATCTCAAAATCGGGCTTGGCAACGCCCTCCTCTGACGATGCGGTTACCGAGCTGAAATACTGCCTAATCCCCCATTTATCAAGCCGCTGTTCCGTGCCCGCAGCTTGATTCGCGATGATTCCAAGCGTGTACCCTCTATCGCAAAGATACTGCAAAATCTCCGCCGTATCGGGATAAAGCCTTTCGTCCTCCGAATGCCATGGAGTCTTTGTCAATCCAAAAAACTTTATCGCTTCGCCAAATCCGAGTAACTTCGCCTTTTCGCAGAACTGCTCGAACGTTATATCCGTACCCGCAATCATATCACGGATTCGGTGATTATAACACTCCGTTTCGTCAACCAACGTTGAACCAATATCGAAAAAGATGTGAGTTATTCGCGACATAAATTTCTCCTATGATAAAGCGGAATTTATGAATCCAGAATCACATTGCAGAACGCCTTTATCTCGTCAATTCTTTCGGCAACATCTTCCTTGTGCTCAACAGAACACAAGCCGAGATTACCGGAGGATTCGATTTCAAGGTGTCCGTAAAAATGCTCGATACTGCCGATTATTTTTTGGCATTCCGGCATATTCGGACCTGTTCTTAACGCGATTGTATATCCCTTTTTCCCGCTCGGAATCTTTGCGTGTGGTTCATGTGTGTTGCACCACGGAGTACATCTGTCTATGAACACCTTAAACTGCCCCGGAATATCAGCCCAATAAGACGGCGAAACGGAAACAATTTTATCCGCCCATTCGTATTGTGCCATTAAGTTTTTCGTATCGTCCTCCTGAAAGCATTCCGCGGTTGTATGACATTTTCGGCAGCCTTTACAGAGCTTGATGTCGAAATCATCTATACAAACGGTTTTCACTTGATTTCCCTCATTTACAAATTGGCTTACCAATTTTACGATTTCGGCGGTTGCGCCGGTTTTAACCGGACTGCAGTTAATAACTAAGATATTCATACGTACCTCCATAAATTAAAGCTCAAACCTTGAACCGTTTGAGAGTAATATGCCATCTGTCAATTCCACACATAGAATTACGGTATTCTCGTCATCAAAATTATTGTGTCCGTTATCGATCCATTCCGAAAAAACATTTTTCAATCTTTCGGCAATCACACAATTCTCTTCTTTCCCGAAATAACCCAAATTAACACACTTTCCGTGTGCAGTAAACCAATCACCGGCTATTGCAACGGTAGGATTATTTTCTATGTGTTTCATTTTATTGGATAACGCATATGTAATGATATAAAATGCACCATTTTCATAATATGCATTTACATATCGCACATAAGGCGTTTCATTTTCTGTTGTCGCCAATGCAATAATTGAGTCTTTTCCAAAACGTTCAACCATTATTCTTTCAGCCTCTTGACTTATTTTTTTCATATACACCTCTGTAAACTCAATGCTTTCTCATTCAACCGCCGCCAAATCCTTCGCGAAATACCGCTTACTTTTCAGCTTTCCGTTTATCTCTATTATGTAGTAGTAGCTTTGCTTGTCAAAGTGCCAATAGATTTTCGCGATTCTCCCCGCAAGCTCGGGATGATTCACTGGAGAAACACGCGCGTTGTATTCAAATTCGGGAGGATTAGGCAGGGGCTTTACACACTTCAAATTGATTTCCCCACGCTCGGGATCGAGCATCTCCGACTTTTCATTGTCGAATCGGATAACGGTCTGAAACCCGCCAAACCGCTCGGAATCAAGGTACAAGCCCCACATAAGCCGCCTCCGTCAAATCACAGATAATACACAAAAATTTCCAAATTCGTATCTTTCAGAACATCTTGGATAATCTCCCGAACATCCTCCCATTGCAGTTTGTCCAGACCGCAGCCGATTTTGGGCATGGCAATTTTGCGAAGTCCGCGTTGGATAGCCTGTTCCCGAAAATCGTACAGTGCCTGACGGAGGGTTTCAAGCGTCGGCTTGTGGAAATACCGCTGCTTTGTAACTAGATTTCCCACAACAACGCTGTTTGTTTTGGTAATCAGACAGTACCCTCTCCCCTGCCACTCACTTGGGAAATTCTCGCGGAGCTGTTTTTTCACACCCATTTGCGCGAACTTTTTGGCAATCCCCGCGCCGAGCGCGAAATCTGAGCTTATGCAGTGACACAACACGCAGTCCGTTCGCGTAAACAAATCTCCTTGGATTTCGGAAAATGTCATAACGCTTCAAACCTCCGCAGAATATTCAAGCCGACCTCGCCGCTCTTTTCGGGGTGGAATTGCGCTCCGTAAACGTTCCCATTGAACACCAACGCGGGAATCTTCATTCCGTAATCGCAATATGCGGCAACGTTCTCCGAGGGGCATTCCGCCGCGTAGGAGTGTACAAAATACACATATTCGCCGTTTTTATCCAATAACGCGCACTTTTCGTTAATCTCGAGTGCATTCCACCCGATATGCGGAATCGGAAGATTTTCGGGCTTCATCAGCTTCACCGATCCTCTTATCAAGCCCAATCCGTCCGTTTCTCCGAACTCGTAGCCTTTCTCGAACAGCATTTGCATACCAAGACAAATCCCGAGCAGTGGTTTTTTCTGCACTTCTTCCTTGATAACGTCGACCAAACCGCTCTCGTTCAGCATTCTCATCGCGTCCGGGAATGCGCCCACTCCGGGCAGAATCAGCCTGTCCGCAGCTCGCAAATCGTCTGCGGAGGCGGTTATTTTGTTCTCAAATCCGAGGAAATCCAGCGCGTTTTTTACGCTGAACAGATTCCCCGCGCCGTAATCTATAATCGCAATCATACGTTTGCCCTTTCGTCAGTATTTAAAACAAAACATTTTACGGTATTTATCCAATGTGTTGTTGATCTCGGCAGCGCATTTGCGCAGCCTATGATATTCCACATTCGGAAATTGTCCCCAGTTCTTTTCATACAGTCGAAGTCCGTTTCCGTTTTCGTACAGGCTGAATTGGGTAATAACATCGTCCAGCAAATATTGCGGCTCAAAGGTATCCCGATAGATCAGCTCATCAACCTCGGACATCAGGCTCTTGCCTCTATCTACCTTGAGGTATTCTGAGTCGCTCTTTGAGCCGAAAATCTCAACCAATAATTTGCCCTCTGTCAGTTCCATATGCAGAATATACGCACCAGGCTCGTCCTGCCAGCACTGCCATTCTTCCTTTGTCTTACCCTCGAAAATATCCGCAAGAGCATCAAGAAAATTCGTGGGTGCTTCACATTGCAAATAGTCCGAATTGATGAGCCAACCCTGCTTTTCACCATGCGGTGTAAAGCAAACCTCAAACCACCCGTATCCTATCTTGTGAATTTCAAATACGTTCATATCGTTCCTTTCGTGGAGATTACGCCGCCGTTATTCGGTTTAACCGCCTGTTTCAGCGCGTATGCCATCGCCTTGAACAAAGCCTCGATTTTGTGATGATCGTTAGAGCCGTACTCCACGCGTAAATGCAGAGTAATCCCCGCGTTGAACGCGAACGCTCTCATAAATTCCTCGGTAAGACAAGTGTCGAACTCTCCCACACGCTCGTTTGTAAATTCCGCGTTGAACACAAGGAACGGACGCGCGCTGATGTCCAAAGAGCAAAAACCCAACGATTCGTCCATTGAGATAAACGCACTGCCGTAGCGCATAATCCCGGACTTATCGCCAAGAGCCTTCGCGAACGCTTGTCCCAGCACAATTCCAACGTCCTCGGCGGTATGGTGTCCGTCAACGTGCAAATCGCCCTTGCAGAACACCTCCAGACCGAATCCGCCGTGAACTCCAAGTGCGGTGAGCATATGGTCGAGGAATCCAATTCCCGTATTGACTGCAACATTTCCGCCGTCAAGCTCTAACTTCACGGTGATGTCGGTTTCCTTTGTTTTTCGGTTTATTTTCGCTGTTCTGCTCATATTCAGTCCTCTTTTCTGACCTTGATAGAATTCGCGTGCGCGGTCAGTTTTTCGCGCTCCGCTATCAGAATAATGTCGTCCGCCGCATCAAGCAGCGCGTCCCTTGTGTAGGAAATGTAGCTCGAACGCTTTACAAAGCTGTCCACACCAAGCGGCGAGAAGAACCGCGCCGTACCGCTGGTTGGAAGAACGTGATTCGGTCCTGCGTAGTAATCACCAAGCGGCTCGGGAGAATACTGTCCAAGGAACAGTGAGCCTACATTATCGAGCTTTCCAACGTATTCAAGCGGATTTTCGACAACCGCTTCAAGGTGTTCGGGGGCGATTTGGTTCGCGATTTCCACCGCGTAGTCCATATCATCACAGACGATAATTCCGCCGTAATTGTTGAGCGACTCATCAATGATTTCCTTACGTGAAAGCGTTGCCGACTGCCGCTCGATTTCATCACGCGTTTTCTCAGCAATCTCCATACTTGTGGTAATCATAATCGCGGAGGCAAGACGATCGTGCTCAGCCTGCGACATCAGATCCGCTGCAAGATACTTCGGATTCGCGCTTTCGTCCGCAAGCACCAGAATCTCGCTCGGTCCGGCAACCATATCAATGTCAACCGTCCCATAAACCAATTTTTTCGCCGTGGCCACAAAGATATTCCCCGGACCTACGATTTTTGAAACGCGCGGAATCTCCTCCGTGCCGTAGGCAAGCGCCGCGATTGCCTGTGCTCCACCAGCAAGGTAGATTTTATCCACTCCGCAAAGCGCGGCGGCAACGAGAATGTCCTTGTTCGCTGTGCCGTCCTTAAGCGGCGGAGTTACCATAATAACTTCCTTAACTCCGGCAATCTTCGCGGGAATTGCGTTCATCAGCACCGATGACGGATAAGCCGCCGTTCCGCCCGGAACGTACAGTCCAACCTTATCGAGTCCGCGAACGCGCTGACCCATAATCACGCCATTTTCTTCGGTAACGCAAAAGCCCTCACGCTTTTGACGAGTGTGGAACGCGGTGATATTTTCGACTGCGTTCAGCATTGCGTTCACGAACTCCGGGGAGTTTTCGTTAGCCTCGGTGAGCGCGTCCTGAATCGCCTCATCGGGAACGCGGTAATATTGCGTGTTCGGACAATCGAACTTCGCCGTGTACGACTTCACCGCCTTATCGCCGTTTGCCTTAACGTCCTCCAGAATCGACTTTACTGTCTTTTCAACCTCGGCGTTAACCTCTCCCGCACGCTTCTCGACCTCTGCCAGAAACTTCTTTTCATCGCCGTTTGCTTTTATAATTCTAATCATCACAAATTCTCCTCAATAAGTCTTACAATCTCCGAAATCCGCTCCTGCTTGAGCTTCATACTTACGGTATTCACTATAAGCCGTGCGGAAATGTACGCAACATCATCGTAAACCTCAAGCCCGTTTTCTTTAAGTGTTGTGCCCGTTTCCACGATGTCCACAATGCCATCTGATAATCCCACCAATGGGGCAAGCTCCACAGAACCCTCAATTTTCACAATGTCAACGTCAATGCCCTTTGACTCAAAGAAATTACGTGTAACAGCTGGATATTTCGTGGCAACGGTCTTTACCCCGCATCCATCATAGAACTTGCTGCCGTTCTTTACGGCAAGCGCGAATTTGCACTTTCCAAATCCCAGATCAGCAATCTCGAAAAACTTTCCGCCGTGCTCCATAATTGTGTCCTTGCCGACCACGCCCAAGTCGCACACGCCATGCTCCACATAGGTGATAACGTCCGCAGCCTTCGCAAGCACCACCTCGATATTCTCGTTCGGAATTGACAGAATCAGCCGCCTGCCCTTATTGCGCAATTCCGACACGTCATATCCGATTTTTTCGAGGAGATTCACTGCCTTGTCCTCGATTCTTCCCTTGGTGAGGGCAATTCTGACCTTTGATTTTTCCATTGCTCACACCTCCTCAGACGAGATTTTCCCGTCCTTACCTACAATATCGACCCTTTGGATATTATGCGCTTTAGCATATTCCGTGGCACATTTCGGACATCCCTCAAGGAAGTTGTAAACCGTCTTTCCTTCGGAAATCAGATTTTCGCAATGTGCCAGAGCCGCCATCTCCGCCCCATTCTCACCGAACACAAGTACATCACATGTACGCTTCAACTCGGACTTATGCGCCCTCATATACACCTTCGCGACCGCCTCAACATTCACCGCGAACCCGACCGCCGCCGCATCTCTGCCGAAATCGCCGAGCAGCGCGTCATATCTTCCTCCAGAGAGCGCGGGTTGTCCATAGCCCTCCACATACCCGCGGAAAATAATCCCCGTGTAGTAATTCTTCTTATTGATTAATCCCAGATCCACGCGGATTTTCTCTCGCGGAATGATAGCGCTGATGTCCTCGCACAGCTTTTGAAGCCGCGCCAGCTTGGATTCCACCACCTCGCCGTGAAGAACCTTTTTTGCCTCGTCAAACACCTCAAATCCGCCGAACAGCCCGGGTAGTTCGACTAATGCAGCCGCAGCGGGATTATCCGAATCTTTGAGCGCGTTCAGCTCGGGATAGTTCTTCGTTTCAATCCACCTCCGAACATCTTCGGTGAGCCTAGTGTCACAGCCAAAGACCTCCATAAGCTCCTTGAAAATTCCGCAATCGCCGATTTCCAAGCGGTAGTTCTCATCGCATACGGAGAGTGCCTTCGCTGCCAGGATCAGTGCCTCGCGATCGGCAGATTCACTGCTTCCACCGAGAATTTCAATGCCGCTCTGAGCAATTTCATCGTCCCTGCCACTATCTTTAGGATTGACAAGGTAAATGTTCTGGTTGTAGAACAGCTTCAACGGAAGCTCCTCATACCGCAGTCTTGTTGTCGCAAGCCGCGCAATCGGCAGTGTGCTGTCCGGGCGAAGCACCATCAGGCGGTTCTTACCGTCAACCAGCTTGTACATCAGCTCCTGTGGGAATCCGCGTGTATTGCCGTTAAATACATCGTAGAACTCCAACGCGGGAGTAATCACCTCAAAATACCCGCGATTCTCGAAAATACGCGTAATGCGCTCGGAAATGGTTCGCCGCGCGGCGCACTCTTCAAACAGATAATCCCGTGTTCCCTCGGGAGTCAACAAATCGTTTCGCTTCAATTTCATTCTCCTTTACGCGCCATCACTTTAGCTTAGTGATGTGTTACTATGCTACTGCGTTACAATAATATAATACCATAATAAAATAGATTTGTCAAGCAAAAGCGGGCTTTTCGCTGTTTTGAACAAAAAAAGCCAACTTTTACCGAAATTTTCTACTAATCAAACAAAGTATACTGCGCCGATTGACGAAATCCCTTAAACGCGTTCATTTCCTTGAGTTTCTCGATAACCGTGCTGTTTACACCGCTGATCTGCTGTATTTCGTCAATGCTGAGATTATCATCAGAGTCAATTGCCTCTTTGAGCTTCACCGCAGCGTTTTCGCCGCAGCCCGCAATCGCGTTGAACGGAAGCCGCAGCTTACCGCCCTCAACGGTATAGGTTGCCGCTGCAGATTTTCTCGCGTCAACAGGCAGAACGTCTATTCCGCGTAGCATCATCTCAAGAATTAGCTGCAGTGCGTCAACATTTGCCTCGTCCTTAGCCGTGGGCTTTGGCATCGCTTTAATATCGCTTATCCGACGCTTTATGGACTCCTTGCCGCCAACCACCGTTTCATAATCATAGTTGCCCGTGTGCTTGATAAGCGTTGCCGCATAAAACTCAGCCGGACGGTAAATCTTAAACCACGCCAGCTTTACAGCGGCAGTTACATATGCCGCCGCGTGCGCTTTCGGGAACATATATTTGATTTTAAGGCAACTCTCTATATACCAATCCGGAACATTATGCTCCTTAAATGCCTGATAGATTTCGTCATTGAATTCCTTTTTGGCCTTGCCTTTCCGCGTGAACTCCATAATCTTAAATGCCATTGACGGATCCAGACCCTTGTTCATCAGATAAACCATAATGCTGTCACGCGTTCCGATAACATCCGAAATCGTACAGGTATTGCTTTTGATAAGATCCTGCGCGTTGCCGAGCCAGACGTCCGTACCATGAGATAATCCGGAAATCTGAAGCAAATCGGAAAAGCACTTCGGCTGCGCGTCAGTCAACATTCCCATAGCGAATGGCGTACCAAACTCGGGAATCCCCCACGTTCCGCATTCCACACCGATGTCATCCTTAGTAATTCCCAGCGGGTCTACCGATGTGAACAATTCATACACCTTTGGGTCGGTAGTGGAAACTTCGGCAATCTTCATACCCGTCATATCCTCAAGGTGCTTGTACAATGTAGGAACATCGTGTCCCAACTCGTCCAACTTCAAAATTGTATCGTGAAGTGCATGGAAGTCGAAGTGCGTAGTAATCATATCGCTTTCCGTCTTGTCGGCGGGGTGCTGAACAGGTGTGAAATCATACACCTCAAAATCATTCGGCACAACAACCATTCCGCCCGGGTGTTGAGAGGTTGTCCGCTTAACGCCGGTACAGCCCTGCGCCAGACGTTCGATTTCCGCGTTGTTGAACGAAAGCCCGCGCTCCTCGCAGTACTTCTTGACAAATCCGTATGCGGTCTTTTCCTGAACTGCGGAGATTGTTCCCGCCTTAAATACGTGGTCCTTACCGAAAAGCTCCTCCGTGTAACGGTGAACCTTTCCCTGAACCTCCCCCGAAAAGTTAAGATCGATATCGGGCGCTTTATCACCCTTGAATCCCAAAAACGTTTCAAACGGAATATCGTGTCCGTCACGAATTGTTTCCGTGCCGCACTCCGGGCATTTTTTCGGCGGAAGATCATATCCCGAACCATAATGCTTACCGTTAATCTCACTGACGAACTCATTCCAACGGCACTTCGGACAGCGATAATGCGGAGGCAGCGGATTAACCTCCGAGATACCCGACATTATCGCCACAAACGAAGAACCGACCGACCCTCTTGAACCAACCAGATACCCGTTGTCCTCGGAGAATTTAACCAACTTTTGTGCGATCATATACAGCACCGAAAAGCCGTACTTTATAATCGCGTCAAGCTCCTTTTTAAGGCGCTTTTCCACAATTTCGGGAAGCTCATCTCCATACCACGCGTGCGCTCTGCCCCAGCACAGCTCCTGAAGCTCCTCCTCTGCTCCGGGCAGTGATGGTGTATACGTTCCTTTCGGAATCGGGCGAATATCGCTGTCAATCATATCGGCGATAGCATTTGTATTGGTAACAACCACCTCAAACGCCTTTTCCTCTCCCAGATATTGAAACTCTGCGAGCATCTCATCGGTTGTCCGCAGATATAGGGGGGCTTGATTATCAGCGTCCTTATAGCCTTGACCCGCTTGCAAAATTCTGCGGAACATTCCGTCCTCTTTGTCCTTGAAATGCACATCACAGGTCGCAACGCACAGCTTTCCGTGCCTGTCGGCAAGGTCGACAATCCGTTTGTTCAGCAAGCGCAGACCCTCGTCATCGGAAACCTTTCCCTCGCGAACCAGAAACTCGTTGTTCTGAATAGGCTGAATTTCATAGTAATCATACAGCGCGGCAATTTTGTCAATCTCCTCTGCGGACTTGTTGTCGAGAATCGCCTTGAACAGCTCTCCCGCCTCACACGCGGAGCCAATCAAAAGACCCTCGCGGTATTTGTTAAGCTCCGACAGCGGGATTCGCGGTTTTTTGTAGAAATATGTGAGGTTGGACAACGAAATCAGCTTGTACAGGTTCTTAAGACCTATCTTGTTCTTAACGAGGATAATCATATGATAAGTTGGCAGCTTTTTCGGATCAATCTTGCCAAGCAGCCCGTTCAAATCGCCGAGAGTTTCCAGCTTACCCAACTTTTTGGTATCTGATAAAAGACGCAGAAATATCATCGCGAGCATCTTCGCATCGTCATTCGCTCGGTGATGATTGAAATCCCCCAGCTTGTACTCCTTTGCAACTGTATCGAGCTTGTGATTCTTGAGGTGTGGGAGCGCGGCGCGGCAAAGAGCCACGGTATCCACGGAATTGAAGTCATACTTGATTTCTTGACGTTCGCAGACCGCTCGAATAAACGAGGTGTCGAATTTCGCGTTGTGCGCGATAAGAACTCCTTTACCCGCGAACTTTATGAACTCCTCGACAGCCGCTTTCTCCGATGGAGCATTTTCAACCATCTCATCGGTAATTCCTGTCAGCTTTGAAACCTCCTCGGGAATCGGTCTCTCGGGATTTACAAACGTCTGAAATTCCTCGACAATTTCGCTGTTTTTAATCTTTACCGCGCCGATTTCGGTGATTCTGTCTTTTGCTGCGGAAAGTCCCGTTGTTTCCAGGTCGAACACGATAATCTCCCCGGAAACGGGATAATCCCCGCATCCCGAAACCAATGAGCCGCTGTCATTAACGAAATACGCCTCCACACCATAAATCATCTTCATCTTTTCTCCATCTCTGTTGATGGATTCAATGGTATTCATCGCTTCAGGATATGCCTGAACATTACCGTGATCGGTAATCGCCACAGCTCTATGTCCCCACGCGTATGCCTGATTTATGAGGTCCGCTACCGGAGTAACCGCGTCCATATCGGACATTCTCGAGTGCATATGCAGCTCAACGCGCTTTTGCTCGGCATTGTCCACACGCGAGTGAGTTTTGATACCCGCGATGGAGTTTGGACGAAGATTCAAATCACCCGAAAACGAATCTGTTTCAAATTTACCCTGAACAATAATCGCCTTTCCCGACTTGAGATTCGACTTCACCACATCGGTATTTTCAACTCCGGTGATGATTTTCAATATCCGCGATGAGGTCTTGTCCGAAAAATAAACCGTGTAAATCAGGGTCTTTCCATCACGTGAGATACGCTCATCGGTCTTGAAAACACTACCCCAAACGGTCGACTCATCTTGGTCGCTAAACGGTTCCAGCATTGGCGATGGCTCTTCAAAATTCGCCTTTCCGTAGAACAGCTCCGCATCTCTGCCGAAGTGTTCGTTTTCAAAGGGCAAGGTAATCTTCTCTGGGGCATCCAAAAACTGTGGTCTTCTTCCCTTTCCGGCGGGACGACCCGCAGCTCCGCCGCCGTAATTGCCTGCCCCGGACTGCTGCTTAGGCTTCTCTTCGACAATCGACACAGTTTCGGGAGGTTTCTCGTTCTCTTGACGTATGTATTCGCTTACATTCATCTCGTTTTCTGAGGTGAAAGTTACACGCATTGTACGGTCAAAAAAGCCCTTAATAAACACTTCGATTTTCTTGTCGATACTCATTCCCTTTAGGATTTCCGCGCCGCCGGATTTCAGAGTAATTTCACATTCCGAATCATCGCAAGAAATATCTGCGCCATCCAAGTATCCGTTCACCAACGCGTTTTTACTTTTGATAAACTCGATGATGTCATAGATATAATCGGGACTGAACAAACTTGAATGATATTTCGGGTAAACGGTCGCGGAAACGCTCAGCTTCTCCGAAATCAGCGCTGAAGTCCTCAAAAGCTCCCCCATCGGAATAACCTCGTCCAATTCAAGGTTGATGTTCAGGTCGTTCAAAGAGGTTCTTCGCGCGATTTTAAGCACCTTTCCACCGGCAACAGACGGGGCAAACTCTATATTTTCAAATATCTCGGACAGCGTTCCCGACATTTTAATTCCTCCTACAGTAAATCAATTTCCTTTTTAAGTTCCTCAAGTATCCTATCTTCGGGAACTTTCCGCAGAATCTCGCCCTTACGGAAGATTATTCCCTCGCCGATTCCGCCCGCAACGCCGATATCCGCCTCGCGAGCCTCCCCCGGACCGTTCACAACACATCCCATCACCGCGACTTTAAGGGGCTTGTCCACGTCCTTTAACATATCCTCGACTTGATTTGCAAGTGTGATGAGGTCGATTTTTGTTCGTCCGCAGGTAGGACAGGAAACTATTTCCACCCCGCTGCCGATACCGCAAGCCTTGAGAATA
>CAMWMN010000021.1 GCA_947175385.1 uncultured Clostridia bacterium
AGGCGATTTTGAACAAGACAACGTATTGTGGGAACTGCGGTGCGAAGATGGACGGAAAGGACAATGACATATGAACACAAACAAAGCTAAATTTGCACAGGCTGTTGTAGGAGCAGCCTGCTCGGTCATAGGCTTGGGAATGTATGACAGCACTCCTCCTGCCGTTTCCTACGATGATAACCCGTATCGCTCCGAAAATTCACGGGTTTTCAAGCGCAAAAAGAAACGGCGTAGGATCGCTGATAAATCCAGAAGGATGAATAGAGGACGGTGATAGCGATGGATAGAGTGATAGATTGCAACTACTGCTCCTATTTGAGTATTTCAGAAACCAGACAAAATGCATTGAAGAAGCAAGGAGAAATAAGGTTGCATATATGTTTAAAATTTAATAAAAGGGTGTTCCATTATACAAACACCAAAGATCACGCCCCATATCTTTGCCCTTGTGCTGAATGCGTTGCGGAAATGAACAAAAAGGACGGTGAGAGCGATGGATAGATACACATCAAGAAACGAAATTGGACAAGGCGTTCTGGAGCTGAAACCGCAAGTCGGGGAATGGGCGGTGTATCCCCGCCATAATATGTCTGAATTTGTGGTTTTGGGAGAATCAATAGACCTCCTCGCCGCCTATGAGGACACGGGTCTTACTCCCGAGGAGATAATCGCGATGAAAGTGGAGTATTCCGATACGTTTCAAGCGCACCTTAATCAGATGTGCGACCTCAAGGACAAACGCATAGCGGAGCTTGAAGCAGAAAACGCACGGCTGAATGACTTGGTGAACGAAATCGAGAAGATTTTGAGAAAGGGTGAAGAATGAGGAGGATGAAGCTGAATGAAAACGCAATGTGAAAATTGCAGCCACAACAATGTTTGCAGCCACAAAAAGCATTATGAGGAATTGGTTCAAACATTAAAAGATATGTCGCGGCTTATCGAGAATGGTCCGTTTAACATCACGGTGACTTGCCGATTTTATAGCAATGAGAAAATTTGAAAGGGTGAAAAGTAATGGGTGTAACAGTTAAGTGCAAAAAGACAGGTAAGGGCTGCGATTTGGGCTATAATGGCTTTCGCTGTTTTAGAGAAAAAGTCGCACACCTGTTAAATGAGGAGTTTGGAACGCATTATGCGAAGCTCCCTAGTTTGGCGGAGAAGTTCGCTTTCGATAATGGGAGCGATAGATGCAAACTAGCTTTTGACGAATTTGACCGGGAAACAGAAAAGTTGATTGCAAAACACAAAATCAACAAGCGCGCAGTAAATTTTCTGTTTCAGCCAGACACAGATGGCAAGATTCCGCCATCTGTTTGCAAAATTATTTATGCAGTCATAAAGGATTATGACGACAACATTTGTTATGGCTATGCAGGGAGAAGCGACTGCGCTATGTTCTCCGACTTGAAAGCTGTGTTCAAGGACTGCTGCGATACAAATTCGTGTTTGATTTGGCGGTGATTAAAATGCAAATTCGGTGTATCAACTGTGGTGCGATTCAGCGATTCAAGTACTCCGAAGCGAATGTCAACAGCCTTATCGCGTTTGGGTGGAGCAGCTACGGCGGGGAGCTGTACTGCCCCGAATGCGTCGAGAAAACCAACGATGTCACAGGGCTAGTATTCCTCGGAGCGGAAAACACACGGGCGGTTATTGACCTTGAATGCAGAAAGAATAACAGCAATGAATGAAACAAGAGGACTTTGGCGCGGGAAGCGCATTAACAACAAGGAGCATAACGGTGAATGGGTTGAAGGAGCTCTTTATCCTGTTAAATATACTGGATTCGACTTCCCAGGCAGTAAGCATTATTATTTAATCCCTTACGATGGCTATTATGATAGGTCACAGCTTCAGGTTGACCCCTCAACCCTCGGCAGGTGTACGGGCTTGCGCGATAAGAGCAGAAACCTCATTTTTGAGGGGGATATTGTTGAGGTCAATCACCCTTATAATGGCAAGTCAATTCACAAAGTTGTATGGGACGATTTTTGTTGGAATCTTGAGGGCTTTTATGCATCTTGTTTTGACTACCCATCACTTGCGTTTTCCGAGGGAACAAAATATATGACGGTCATCGGCAATATCCACGACAACCCAGAGCTGCTGAATGCAACAGGCGAGGATATAGGCAACGCGGCGCAGGGCACGATTGCGCCCGCAACGTGAGAAAGGAGTGACAAAATGAACGCGAACAGTAAATACGCTTTCTCGAAAGCCGATATGAAAAGATCATTGATGAATATCGACCAAGTTTTTAATTTGCTTGATGACAAGCGCATTGATTATAAAAAATACCCCGAAGATAATTTGGGAATAGTTGTTGGGGACAAAATGTTCGTAGAGAACGGCAGCTTTGTGTTTATTGATACAACACTTGATGACTTACTCTCGCTTGAAAGTGGGTATAATTACAAGTTTGTAGTTTGCAATTCAAGCAGCGATGTTCCATATTTTGTAGGCATCAAACCTTGTAAAAAAGGAGATTTTAGAGGGGAAGTAAAATATCTCCCTCCGAAATCGATACATCTTATGCAATCAGTGTTCCCTGATGGGAAAAAACTTGTTCCCGAGCATGTTCCAATGACAATTGTAAATGGTTTTTATCAATGTATCTTGGATGGAATTCCCATAGCAAAGGATTTTAACCAATTAAATGCTGAACTTCAAAACGCGTCAATAAACACATGTATCTGTATATGCCTCGCTTGGGAACAATATTTTTTATGGCGAGTTAGGGTCAAAATGCCAGAATGGGGCAAAAGCGTTGACTTCAACATAAATCCCGCTGACATCAAGAGCGTTTTTAAGCTGAGAGATATTGCCGACGGCGAGCAGCGCAGAAAGGCGCTCAAGCATATAGTTCACTCGCACCAGCGTCAACTCAAAAGTGGCGAAAAAATAGAAATAATGCGGTATCTGCGCGGCAAAGAAAAATTCACTCAGAATGGTTATGAAATTACAGTCATCCCAAGCAAAGACGATATAAAAACGCTTTCAAATAAAATATGACTGGATACATATAATAGGAGGCGATCAGATGAACAGCAAAGCGTACAAATCTTATGAGATCAGCAAGAACGAATACCGCGAGCTGAAGTACTTCTGTTTGCGGTATCCCGAAATGAAGAAGCAGCTTGAAGAAATTGATAGCCACTCGGAAAAAGCCCTGCGGCTCTGTTACAGCTTCGGGCAGATTGACCACGCTTTGGAGCTTACCACCGAAAATGAGATTGTGCGCGGTCATCTTCTCCGATCTGTCACCGAAAACATCAACTATGAACGGCTAGACGTTCCTATGGGGCGGCAGCAGTTCTACGAGCTGCGGAGGAAATTCTTCTACATTCTCAAAACTTTGAAAATGGGATAGGGGGGGAGAATAATGCACAATTTAAAGCCTTGTCCGTTTTGCGGCGAAAGGGTTACTCTGTGGGACAATACAGGGTTTGGCGTTGTAAAGGTCATAGAGTGCAAAAGCTGCAACGTGCGCTTTGTTTTCCCGTGGAACAAGGCGGAGAGCAATGTGGAGTTACGGGAATTGTGGAACAAACGAGTACAACAATGATCGGCGTTTTCTCAAAAAGGGATAACAAAAACGCTCAAAATTTGTGCTATACTGTAAGTGGGTAGTAATATCCCTTTTGGTATGGCACATTTTTATTTTTAGCGGGTGGTGATATGGCAGCTCGGTTGACCGACAGGCAGAAAAAGAAGATTATCGCGGATTATGTTCAGCTGGGGAGTTATAACGCTGCGGCTAAATTGAACGGGGTTTCTAATCATACCGTCAAAAAAGTTGTGTCAGAAGCTCCAGAAACTTCCAAAAAACTCCAACAAAAAAAAAGGCAGAACACCGCCGACATTCTCGCCTATATGGATAGCACAAAGGGAGATGTTTGCGAGGTTCTCGGAATATGTCTCGCTGCACTGAAAAATCCCGATAAATATGCCAAGTCAACACCGCGCGAGATAGCCACCACAATGGCAATTTTGATTGACAAGTACACCGCGCACATCGGTGATAACATAGCAGACGATCAGAGTGAGGACGCTTTGAGCAAGAGCCTTAGAGAGCTCGGGGAGGGACTGGAGAGCGATGGAGACTAAATCAAGCCTAAAAAAGAAAATAGCGGAACTTGAGCACGATATTAAGATAAAGGACGCCGCTATAGCGGCATACCAGAGGCAATTCTCCGAGCAAACAACGTGTTCGAGTTCGGGCTTTTGCTCTGCGTGCAAACACGGAATACCCGTAGAAACGCGTGAACCGTTTTATAATTGCGCGGGGGCGTATTATAATCCGTTTGTGACTACTTACCTTTGCGATCTTGATAAAGACTGCGCGAGCTTTGAGCGCAAATGATAAGCCCCAAGCAAAAGAAAATCCTCGCGTTTCCCTACTCAAAATTCGACCACATAATCTGTGACGGTGCAGTCCGTTCAGGAAAGACTTCCATTATGTCCGTGGCGTTTATCCGTTGGGCTATGGAGAACTTCAACGGCTGCCGCTTTGGGATATGTGGAAAAACCGTAGGCTCGGCGGAGGAAAACATAATCGCGCCGCTTATTGCGATGTCGTACATCAAGCAAAATTATCGTGTGAAGTGGCGGCGGTCAAATAAGCTTCTGATCGTCAAGCGCGGCAGGATTACAAATGTTTTCGAGGTATTCGGCGGCAAGGACGAAAGCAGCTTTGCTCTGATACAAGGGCGCACGCTGGCGGGAGTATTCCTCGACGAAGTTGTCCTTATGCCGCGGAGCTTCGTTGAACAGGCAATGGCTCGTTGTTCCGTGGACGGTGCGCGGTTCTGGTTTAATTGCAACCCGTCGTCGCCGCTCCATTGGTTCAAGCAAGAGTGGATAGACGACCGCGAGAACAAGAACGCGCTGTATCTGCACTTTGCAATGACGGATAACCCGTCGCTCTCCGCAAAAACCTTAGAGCGCTACGAGCGCATTTACAAGGGTGTATTCTATCAGCGATATGTACTCGGTCAATGGGTACTCGCCGAGGGGCTTGTATACCCGAATTTCAACAATGTCGTAAAGACCGAGAAACGCGCTTATACGCGTTATATGCTGTCTATGGACTACGGTATTCAAAATCCCACTGCAATGATCTTGTGGGGGCATTTTGAGGGCGTGTGGTACGCTGTGCGCGAGTATTACCATTCGGGACGCGAAACGAACGTGCAGAAAACCGACGAGCAGTATTACGAGGCTATGTGTGAATTGCTCGGCGACTGTATGCCGGAGAATATCATTATTGACCCGTCGGCGAGCAGCTTTATCGCGCTTGTCTGGCAAAAGGGCAAATACCACGTCCGCAAAGCGAACAATGACGTTATCGAGGGCATACAACACACGGCAACAGCTCTCGCGGAGGGCTTGATTATGATAAACGACTGTTGCGTGAACACGATCCGCGAATTTTCGCTTTATTCGTGGGATAGTGACGCGGCAGAGGACAGAGTTATCAAGGAAAACGACCACTGTATGGACGCGGTGCGGTATTTCGTTAATACGGCGCGTGTATACAAAAAGATTGAGCCTTATGAGGGGATATTCTGACAATGGAAATTATCGAACAAGGAACTCATATTGGATCTGGTGAAACCAAGAAATTTGAGTGTTATAACTGTGACTGCGTTTTTAAAGCCTATGAAAATGAGTATGTTAAGGCGTGGCATTTAGGGCAGTCAAGAGAGGGTATAACAGCGGAGTGCGCTTGCCCTAAGTGTGGTAAAACAGCTTTTTCGCATGAATAATTGTAAGGAGGTGTGAATTAATGGGTCGCTTTGAGGATAAAACTTTAGAATCACTTTGCGGCGAACATACATTTTCGGGGTGCGAACTTATAGAGGAAGATGGCTGCGGCGTTTGCTTGTTCACATTGGACAATATTACTTATAAGGCGATTGAAGATCCAGACGATGGATATAGGAGCTTTTGCAACGATATACAAATTTCGGAGCAAAAACCGAATTGCACTTTCCCCGGAATAAGGGTTTTATACCACATGATGGAAGATGACAACTGGGGGTGCAATAATGTACTTGTAATCAGAGATATTTTAAACGGCAAAATAATCCTTGAAGTTGGAACAAAAAACACCGGTGATTATTATCCATATTGTCATTTTCATTATACACCAGAAAACATGGCGTGCAATCAATCGGTTGTACAAACAGAAAAGCAATAAGGGGTGAGTAAATGTTGCTGACATATCAAGACTACGAGGAAAGCACGGAGGCGACGGCAGATTTCGTCAAAAAGGCAATCAGTCAATACCAGTCGAGCGAGCTTTACAAAATGGCGTGTATCGCTTACGATTACAATCATCAGCGTAACACGACTATAAACACATTCAAAAAGATAATGCGTAAGGTCAATGGTCAGGCAATACTTGACCCCACCGCCGCCAATAACCAGATAGCGAGCAACTTTTTTCGCCGGCTGAACGTTCAGCGCTGTACATATTCGCTCGGAAACGGCGTTAGTTTCTCCAAAGACGGCATTAAGGAACGGTTTGGTAAGAAATTTGACACGGTTTTGCAGAGAGCGGGCTACAACGCTCTGATCTACGGTGTTTCATATTTGTATATTGCAGAAAAAGTTTACGACTTTAATGCTACGTGCTTTTTGCCGCTGCTTGACGAACACACCAGCGATCTCCGCGCGGGTGTGCATTTCTGGAAGCTCGCTCCCGATAAGCCGCTTGTAGCCGAGTTCTACGAGAAGAGCGGTATCTCGAGATTTTGCGAGGACAAATACGGAAATTTCGCCGAGTACGAACCGAAAGAAGCATATGTCAAAAAGGTTCAGCGGACAGAGGCTTTTGGTGAGGAAGTTGTCGGGGAGAGCAATTACCCCTCAATCCCGGTCGTGCCGCTGTGGGGCTCGGAACTGCACCAATCCACACTTGTGGGAATGCGTGCGGCTATCGACGCTTACGACCTCACGAGAAGCGGATTTGCAAACGACCTTGAGGACTGCGCACAGATCTATTGGCTTGTTGAGAATTACGGCGGTATGCAAGACGATGATCTCCGCAAATTCTTGGACAAATTGAAATTCCTCCACATCGCGAACGCCAATACGGGCGACGGCGGCAAGATCGCGCCGTACACGCAGGAAATACCGTATAATGCGCGAAAGATATTCCTCGATGATATCCGTTCGGGCATTTACGAGGATTACGGCGGTTTGGACGTTCACACAATGGCGGCGGGGGCTACCAACGACCACATAGACGCAGCATATCAGCCGCTTGACGAGAACGCGGACGACTTCGAGGCACAGATCATCGAGTGTGTTCAAAAACTCGGCAGTATTCTCGGTATAGACGAGGACGACTGCGTTCCGCTGTTTAAGCGTAATCGCATTTCCAACCAGAAAGAACAAGTTGAAATGCTTGTTATGGAAGCGGAATGGCTTGATGAGGAAACGATTTTGAGCAAGCTACCGAATGTAACGGTTGATGAAATACCTGAAATTTTGAAACGCAAAGCGGCGGAGGACGCGGAGAAAGTTCCACTGACCGACACGCTCAATGGTGAAAACCCTGTTGAAAAAGTTGATAACGGTACTATTTCGAGCGAGGTGTAAAACGTGGGCAAAAATAACAAAGACATAGCGCACAAAAATGCCGAAAAAGAAATAGATCGATTGGCAAAAGAATTTCAGTCAATTTATTCTCAAGCAAACCGCGAAGTGCAAGAGAAAATGAACAAGTATCTTGAACGGTTCGCTAAGCAGGGCGAAAAAATGTTGAAGCAGCTCCACAACGGCGAAATTACGGAGGCTGAATATCGGAAGTGGTACCAAAACCGCGTATTTGCGGGTAAGCAATGGCAAGCACGGTTGAATACGCTGGCGGATGATTACACACACGCCAACCAGTTAGCAATGAACGCCATAAACGGCGCACTGCCCGAGGTATACGCCAATAATTTCAATTACGCGGCATATCTCACGGAGCAGCAAGCCCGCGCCGATTTGAGTTTTCAACTTGTTGACCGTTGGACTGTTGAAAGATTGGTGAAAGAAAATCCGCAGCTTTTACCCGCACCGCGCGTTGATATTCCCAAAGACAAGCGGTGGAACAGGCAAAAAATAATGTCGGCGGTCACTCAAGGCATTATTCAGGGCGAAAGTATACAGAAGATTGCGCGGCGGCTGAAAAAAGTCACCGATATGAACTCCGCCTCGGCTATTAGAAACGCTCGAACGGCAGTCACGGGCGCGGAGTGTGCGGGGAGATACGCCTCGTATAGAGCCGCAAAGGAAAAGGGCATAGATTTATCGGTAGAATGGATGGCAACTTTAGACAACAGGACGCGCCACACACACGCAATTCTTGACGGGCAAAGGAAGGACGTCGATGAGCCCTTTATTGTTGACGGGGTTTCAATATTATTTCCGGGAGACGCGGGGGCGAAGGCAATTAAAGCTAACGACAAATACAAAGTCGGTAGTGTGATTTATAATTGCCGCTGTACGATAGTCGCACGCGTTAAGGGGTATGAACACTATCACCAAACGCGCTGGATAGAAAACGGCAAGGAGCAGCGCGGCGCGGGGATTAAGTACGGCACGGGAAAGCTCGGCGATGAGAGCTATGACGAGTGGAAGGCACGGCACAAGGCGGCGATAAAGAAATGAGGTTGAAAAGTGGCAAATATAAGCAGCGTGCGTATTACAAGCAACGTTGACGAAGTAAAAAATGCCCTCCCCGAAGTGCTTGAAAAGGCTCTTATGGAGATAGGCATTGAGGCAGAGGCGCACGCAAAGGAGATAATTACCGAGAAAGGCGCGGTTGATACAGGACGACTGCGAAATTCAATCACTCACGCGCTTGACGGCACAAAAGCGGTGCATATCGGCACAAACGTTGAATATGCGCCGTACATAGAAGCGGGAACAAGCAAGATGAAGGCGCGTCCGTATTTGCGCCCCGCAGTCGAGGATTTCAAGGACGAATACAAGGAAATCCTCGAAAACAATCTCAAAAATGGGTGATTTTGAGAACATAGGATTGAAAAATCGGGTTATATTCTCAAAGAAGAATAGGAGGAATGAGAAATGGGTTGCAGTGGCGAGTGTTGCGTTTGTAGCGCTGAAAAGCATGGAGGGTTCTGCGCAACTGGGCGTGGAGAGGATGGTTTTTCTCCAGCTACAAAGGAGGAAATAATATATCGGTTAAGTAACGGAAAATATCCACACTATTATGATTATATGACATCTTATTTAAAAAATGTATATGGGGTTGAATTTAAAGGTTTAATACATGAGAACTATCTCTGCAAGCAGTATGACAGTATATACCCTATAAAGCCAATGCAGAAACAATTGCTAACCGAAAAAGAAATCAAATCCGCGGAGGATATTCTTGCAAACGGCGACCGCGTGGAGCTGATACCCGTCAAGGACGGGGTGAGGGTTATTCGGGTTAAGCGGGAGGAGGTAAAGAGTGGAAATAAAGTGTAGTGGCTTAAACTGCCCTATGCAATATGGCAAAATAAATACTGAAAACTGTGATATAACAGAAACTTGTTCATATTTCACGCCCAAAACAACAATATGCGCTTTTTGCAAGGTGTTCCCCGCAACGCAAGAAATACAAGGTAACCCGTGTTGCGACTCTTGTAAAAGTCACTTGATTTGGCAGAGTAATTTTCGGAAATATCTTCAGGGTTCAAAAGGCTTGAAGAAATTCTTGGAAAAGGCAAGATGTGAAAACAATTGAATATATAGCCTCGCCCTAAGCGTTGGGCGGGAAGAACCGAGCGTGGTTATTCATTTCGGAAACGGAATGAGTGACCGCGCTTTTTATTTTGCAAGTTATAAGCAAGTTAGCCAAACCGCATTATAAAAGCGTTTACAGAATTTGAACGTTTTTATAATTCGATTTAATCAAGTTAAAACCCGCATTTGCGGTTTTATACAACATTCATAGGGTAGCGCCCGTAACAGCGAGAAAGGAATGTATCATGGCAGATTTTGAAAGCATTATCAAAAATCACATTAGCGAGGGCAATGCGGTTACCGCTGACGCTATCGCCAAGCTGACTAAAGCTATCAGCACCGCCGTAGGAAATGAGTTTGTCGAGAAGAGCCGCTATAAAGCAAAGCTCGAAGAGATCGACAGCCTGAAAGCGGAAAAACAGACCGCCGAGGACAGCGCAACGACCGCCGAAAAGTGGAAAGCAAAGCACGACGCACTTAAGGAAGATTTCGAGAGGTACAAGGGCGAGGTTTCGGCTAAGGAGACTAGAGGCGCTAAGGAAAAGGCGTACAGGGCGCTCCTTAAAGAGATCGGAGTTGTCGAAAAGAGCATTGACAGCATTATCAAGGTCACAAATTTTGATGATATCAAGCTCGACAAGGACGGCAATATATCCGATCGCGATACGGTCAAGAAATCGGCTCAAGACGCATACGGAGGCTTTATTTCTACTAATTTGGAGAAAAAAGAAACTCCCGAAACGCCGCCTACCAACGGCGGCAAGACACCTATGACGCGCGACCAGATTATGAAGATCAAGGACACGAGCGAACGGCAGGCGGCTATTGCTGAAAACCTTGAACTTTTCGGTGGATAATCGCGCGGCAAATTTAAGAAAGGAAGATTTTTAATGGCAGCAAAAGAAAATTTGACAAAAGCGGCTGATATTACCGTCAAGGCGCGTGAGATTGATTTTGTAACGCGTTTTACAGACGATTGGACGGCACTCCGCGAAATTATGGGTATTATGCGCCCTATCAAGAAAGCACCCGGCACAAAACTTACGAGCTACACCGCAAGCGTAACGCTCGCAGACGGCGCGGTTGCGGAAGGCGATGAAATTCCGTACAGCAAGGCGACGGTTACGCCCGTATCTTATGCCGATCTAACACTTGAAAAGTACTGCAAGGCTGTGTCTATCGAGGCAGTCAACCAGTACGGCGCGGAGGTCGCAGTTGAAAAGACTGACAACGCTTTTTTGAAAGAGCTTCAGTCTAAGGTAATGACTAGTTTTTACGATTTTGTGAAAACGGGCACCCTTACCTCTACCGAAAGCACGTTCCAGATGGCAGTCGCTATGGCTATCGGAAAAGTCAAGGACAAGTTCAAGAAATTGCACAAAAACGCGTCGAACACCGTGCTTTTTGTAAATACACTTGACGTATACCGTTATCTCGGCTCTGCCAATATCACTGTGCAGACCTCAAACGGCATTGACTATATGAAAAACTTTATGGGCGCATCTACCGTGATCCTGTCAAGCGAACTGCCCGAAGGCAAGGTTATTGCTGTACCCGCGGACAATATCGTTCTGTATTATTCAGACCCGTCCGATTCGGATTTCCGCAAGCTGGGATTGCAGTTCACAACGCAAGGCGAAACAAACCTTATTGGTTTCCACGCAGAGGGCGATTACAAGCATGCAGTCGGCGAGTGCTATGCCATTATGGGTATGGTTCTTTGGGCTGAATATCTTGACGCTATCGCGGTCGTTACAATCAGCGGCGCGGGCAGCAATACTCCCCCGAATGATGATGACAAGAACGATCAGGGCGGCGGAGTTGAGACACAGAGCTTAAAGACAGCAGCGGCAAAATCTACGACCAAGTAAAAGGGCGGTGTGAGAAATGACAATATCGGAGCTTTGCACGGAGCTAAATAATTGGTTCGAGCGTGAAGTTAAAAGTGGCACATTTACGATCCATGACGGCGTTCTTGACGTTGATTTTCTTTT
This sequence comes from uncultured Clostridia bacterium, assembly GCA_947175385.1. Lineage (GTDB taxonomy): Bacteria > Bacillota > Clostridia > Oscillospirales > Ruminococcaceae > CAG-115. The sequence continues at coordinate 11,745 of CAMWMN010000021.1, forward strand.
GAATAATCAATATTTTCGTGTTATCGGCAGCTTGTTCAATGACGGTGTACATAAATTCTCTGAGGACAAGCTGTCGGACGAAACATTCAGCGGCGAGGTATGGTGCATGGCAGTGCCGCCCGATGTCATTTCCCTCGCCGCCGATATAAACGACTGGATAGACAAATACGCCGAGGCAGTAAACAGCCCTTACAGCTCGGAGAGCTTCGCTGGATATTCCTATGCACTCCAGACGGTGAGCTCGGGCAGTGACGCGGAAAGCGCTGGCTTGACTTGGCAAGCGAAGTTTAGATCAAGGCTCAACAGATGGAGGAAGTTGTAATGTTGCTTGAAGCGGCTATGACAAAATGTGTGATGATAGACAAACGTACTGCTCCCGATGGCTACGGTGGTTTTGATACCGTTTGGGCTGATGGCGCGGAATTTATGGCGGCGATAAGACTTGATAGCTCTATGCAGGCGCGAATTGCTGAACAGCAGGGCGTAACAAGCCTTTACACAATCATCACCAAGAAATCAATAAACCTGCAATATCATGATGTTTTAAGACGCGTTTCTGATGGGAAGATTTTCCGTGTGACTTCCGACGGTGATGACAACCACACTCCAGATGTAGCCACGCTGAATATGCGCGCGGTAAGCGCGGAGGAATGGGAGATACCGAGATGATAAGAGACACGCTGCCCGACAAGGCACAGGCGCTGTATCAATTCTGGTCGTCGTTTGAGTGGGCTGCCTATGACGAAAACAGCGTTCCAACAGGCTCAAATGCTCCGAAATCTCAGTACATCACTTACAGCGTTGTAACGGATAACCTCGGAAACGAGGTGGGGCTTACAGGTTCGCTGTGGTATCGTTCCTCAAGCTGGGCGGCGATAAGCCAAAAGGCGGAGGAGATCGCGAAAAGGCTTGAAAATCTGTCGCCGATAAGAATTGACGGCGGCTATATGTGGCTTAAGCGAGGCTCGCCGTTTGCGCAGCGTATGAGCGACCCCAACGACGATATGATACGTCGGATTTACATTAACGTTACAGCCGAATTTTTAACGGCTTATTGACATTTGAAAGGAGTTTTTCACTATGGGTAAATTTACGAAAATTCCCGAGAGTACGTTCAAGGAATTGCAGGTCGACGCGGGAATTTTGTTGAAAGATTTCGACCCCGAAACGGGCGATTTCAAAATGGAAGACATAATCTGCGCGACAACTGGCGGCATTTCGCCGACTTGTACGGCTACATACAGCGACTACGGCGAGGACGTTGACAACTGCCCTGCCAATATGCTGGAGCTTAAGCGTATTGATGGGTGGGAATGTACGCTCGGATTTACATCGCTCGGCACGTCTCCCGAGCTTCTGCGGCTCGCACTCGGCGCGGCGACGGTAGACGGGAACAAGATCACGCCCAAAATGTCGCTTGAAAAAACCGATTTCCAAGACGTTTGGTGGGTCGGCGATAAAGCAGACGGCGGTTTTGTCGCGGTACGCCTTATGAGGGCATTGTCAACGGGCGGACTGAGCTTGCAGACCACCAAGAGCGGCAAGGGACAGATTTCCGTAACGCTTACGGGACACTTCTCGATTGACGAGCAGGACGTTGTACCTATGGAGTTTTACAGCACAAGCGGTACAGCCGAAGGAGAATCAGAGGGGGAATCGTAAGGGCTGATAAAGAAGAAATATCGGGTACATATCAGTCCGAGGACGAACCCGAAACATACGATGAAATGACCGAAAGTGAGGTTGAAGAAGATGAAACTCTCTGATATTAAAGGCGAACGCACAATTGACGTTATCGCGGACATAATCGAACCTATTGCGAACATTGCAACGGACGAACAGGCGGCGGAGCTTTTCAAGCGGAAAAAGCTCCCCGAAGGTATGACACCGCAGCAGTTTTTGACAAAACGCATTCGCAAACACGCGCCGCAACTGCTGAAAACGCATAAAAATGACATTATCACCATTTTGTCGATAATTGCGGGCGTTCCTCCCGAGGAATATTGCGGTGCGCTCAATCTCACACGGCTTATCGGTGATTTGATAGAACTGTTTACCGATGAGGTGTTCAGGGAGCTTTTTATCTCTGCGCAGAGCGAAACGGGAAATACACCGTCCACATCTGCGCAGGAGAATACAACGGAAGTAAAAGCGTAAAAGCGTTTATGCGGTATTGCATTGCGAGATTCCAAAAGAACAATCTCGATATGACATACCGCGTATATGTTACCGATGCGCTTAAACTTATCGCGGAGAACACGTCAAAATACGCGGGCGGCAGCTATATGAAAATCCGATTTACGGATATTATCAATCCCAAGCCCGAAGAAACGCGAACCGCCGATGAAATCATAACCAGCATTACGGACAAGCTGAGGAAGTTACAAGAGGAGGATAAAAATTGAATCTATTTGAATTGGCGGCTGTCCTCACGCTTGACCGCAGCGGGTATGACAGAGGACTGGACGACGCGGAGGAAAAAGCAAGCTCTTTTGGGTCTAAACTCAAGGGTGGGCTTGCAACGGCGGCAAAAGTGGGCGCGGCGGCGATAGGCGCGGCGACCACTGCTGCTACAACTTTCGCGAAAAGTTCCGTTGACGTGGGCATGACATTTGATACCAGTATGGCGCAAGTAGCCGCCACTATGGGTAAAACTGTTGATGAAATACAGGAATTGCGCGATTACGCTCTTGAAATGGGAAGCAAGACCGCGTTTTCCGCGTCACAAGCCGCTGACGCACTGAATTATATGGCTCTGGCGGGATATGACGCGGACACCTCAATGGCAATGTTGCCGAACGTTCTCAATCTCGCTGCGGCGGGCGGTATTGATTTAGCGTATGCGTCAGATATGATAACCGACAGCCAATCCGCGCTTGGTTTAACACTTGACGAAACAGCAGAGCTTGTCGACAAGATGGCGAAAGCCTCCTCAAAGTCAAATACAAGCGTTGCACAGCTCGGCGAGGCTATACTCACTGTTGGCGGTACAGCAAAAACTCTCGCAGGCGGCACAACGGAGCTTTCAACCGCGCTCGGCATACTCGCCGATAATGGCGTTAAAGGCGCAGAAGGCGGCACGGCTTTAAGAAACATTATCCTTTCGCTATCTGCTCCGACCGATAAGGCGGCGGGAGCTTTGGCAGATTTAGGCGTTGAGGTTTTTGACGCGGCAGGCAATATGCGACCGCTGAACGAAACCTTTAGCGATTTGGATAAGGCTCTTTCCACAATGACACAAGGGGAGCAAACTCAAGTACTAAATCAAATTTTCAATAAGGTTGATTTGAAGTCGGTCAATGCATTGTTATCTAACACTAACGAGCGTTTTGATGAACTTAGCGGATACATAGATGAAGCGTCAGGCGCAGCTGCGGCAATGGCTGACACACAATTGGACACTCTAGCGGGTGATATAACGCTTTTCAAATCTGCTCTTGAGGGTGCACAAATAACGCTTTCAGACCAACTTACACCTACTCTTAGACAGTTTGTACAATTCGGCGCGGACGGAATCGGCAAAATTACCGACGCATTCAAAGAAGGCGGATTAAACGGGGCGATGGACGCACTTGGCGGTGTTCTGAGTGATGGAATCACAATGATAACCGAAATGCTGCCGACTGTCATTGAAGCGGGGATTGGTCTTGTTGACGCTCTCGTGGACGGCATAAGCAATAATATTGAACCTTTGACCAATGCAGCGTTGAAAATAGGCTTGAAATTGATTGACGGAATCGGGCAGATATTGCCTAAATTGGTGACAGCTGGCTTGACCATTATCAAGACTTTAGCGCAAGGGATTTCAAAGAATATAAAAACGGTCGTTTCAACAGTTACCAATGTAATTATAGAAATCGCCAAAGCGCTTACCAACCCCAACACTCTTTCGGACATTCTCAACGCCGGGCTTCAAATTGTTATAGGACTGGCACAAGGAATACTCGAAGCGATTCCCGAAATAATCGAAGCGCTCCCGGAAATTATTGATAACATTGTTACTTTTATCATTGAAGCTATTCCGATGATAATTGACGCAGGAGTGCAGCTTCTGACGGCGCTTGTTGACAATTTGCCCAGAATCATTAGTTCTATTGTTGAGGTATTGCCCCAACTCATCACTGGAATAGTCGATGGGCTAATGGATAACATTGACAAAATCATTCAAGCGGGTATAGATTTACTGGTTGCTTTGGTTAGTGACATACCGAAAATAATATCCGAGATTGTGAAGGCAATCCCCAAAATCATAAAAGGATTGACTGAGGATCTGCTCAGTCAAGAGAGGATTGAACAAATGATAGCAACGGGAGTGACGCTTTTTGCTTCACTCATCAGCAACATTCCCGAGATTCTCAAAAATATCGGGAAGGGTATTGCGGATATAATAGACGGAGTTTCTGACGCATTCGCGGAGCGTATTGTGGATATGATAGAAGTTGGAAAACAACTAGCCGAAGGCATTGCAAAAGGTTTTAACCAAGCCAAAGATTGGGTTGTCGACAAAGCATCAGAGTTTGCGGATAACTGGATGACGGGAATTAGGCAAATATTTGGAATCCACTCGCCGTCCAAGCTTATGCAAGATGAAATTGGTAAAAATTTGGCTTTGGGTTTGGGCATGGGTTTTGAAGACGAGATGAAAGACGTTTCCAAAGATATGACGAACGCTATCCCGACTGAGTTTAATACATCTGTAAAGGCTAATGTAGGTGTAGATTACGATTACGCACGTTATATCGGAAAAGTTCCTACATCGGCAACAATTGCGGAGCAGATTGCAACAATCGCGGGGCAAATCGCAGCAAACGTAAATTCCGCTGGTGGAGGCGCAGCAAATGCGGGACAAAATGCCGTAAAACAGCCGCTTATCGTGATTATGCAAATACCAAGCGGTGTTGAGGTAGGGCGACAGTACATTGAAGACATTAACATGGCAAAACGTGCCGATGGATCAACTTACATCTAAAGGGGGAGAACGCGAAATGAAATATTACCTCGAAATAGACAGTACGGTTTTCTCAAACGTTTCAAAACTTGAAATTTCGGGTAAGCACCGAATGGAAAGCGTTCAAACAAATCTTGCCGGTGACTACGTCGTAGACCGAATCGGTAACGAAAAACTCAAACTTTCCGCTACGCTTAATTTGCTCACAGACGAGGAAATGCAAGTTCTGCGTGACGCTAAGGACGCAATATCGTGTGACATGACCTTTTACAGGGGCGAAACGCTTATAACAAAATCCATGCGGATTCTGGACTTTACAGAGCCTTCACCGATTTACTTTAACGGAAGTATGAGTAAAGGCTTGAGGTATGGAAAACTGACTATAAACGCGGAGGAAATGTAGCCATGTACACTATGCCAGACGATTATATACAGTTAGCAACTGCTAAGACACGAAAATTATCAATCCGAATGACAACAATAACAATAGATGTATCTCCTGATGCCGAGGGGAGTGCTATAAAGAAAAATGAGTATTATGACGGTGACGGGATTATTTCGTTGAAAATTGTTCAAGGGCAAACTAATGGGGGATTCACTATCGGAAATACGGTGTGTGCGACATTAACCGCAACGCTGACAAATGATATAAAAGTAATAACACCGGGTGAATCTAAAGATTCATCTATTTGGCTTTATGTTCGTTTTTTAGACGGTGAAGCCCCCACGGAGTGGCATATGCTGGGTTGGTTTCACGTCAATGCCATAAAAAGGGGACTTCATAATCAAGTTATCACGGGTTATGACGTAATGAGCAGCCACGATAAGAACTGGACACACTTGTATGATTTTCCCGCAAAAATTAGCGACATTTTAAGACGAATAATTCCGAACGAACGACTTTCTTTAATCAATGATGTTTCTATTAAAACTGAACCTGTGTATAATTTTACAGATGAGGGCGAAAAAATACCATACACCGAACGGGAAATGTTGGGCTTTATAGCAAGTTTGAACGGCGGAAATATCTGCGTGGACGGTTACACGGACGATTATCGCATAACGGTACCGCAAAAAACATACTACACAATTCCGCCTGATGGAGTTATATCTCAAACATCTGATGGAACTAAATACACTATAAAATCAGTCGTATGGGAGGTCCCGAGGACTCAAGCATCATTAGACCCCGATTACGAGCCGGGCACAGTTGCATTCAGCAACCCGCTGGACGTTGAAAACTCCGCTACAGTACTCACTAATATTAGCCGCGTGTTAAAGGAAATAACATACGACGCTATAACCATCAAAAAGCAGGGTACGGGCTTTTTTCAATTAGGCGATATTGTAGACTATCAGGCCTACGATGGTACGGTGTACACAATGCTGATTCAAGGTATTGTATATGAGATTTCGGGCGGCGGATTTACAGAAACGTTATACAGCCCCGCCAAGTCTGACTATGCTCAATCTTATGAGGGGCGACGGTCTGCGGCAAACAACGGCGAGGCAATTCCCGATAGAATTGTGAATAGTCGGTACACCGAAATTATCGCCGGGGATTTTATGCGTGACGGGAGTTTTGCTGTCGACGAGGCGGCCGGAATCAATTTCTACTCCAGGTTATCATCTCCGTCAATCCCGTATCGCCCGTCTGCGATAAAGGAAAAGCTGCCGTATGCGTCAATTGGAATTTCCGATTTGAACGGGGATAGCGGTGCAAAGTTCGAAATCATACATTTTACGGAATATGGTTTGGACACCAACGGTGATTTAATTAAGTATTGGAATCGTCTTGAATTTGATAGAGAACATCTGTGGTATGATGTGTATAGCCCATATGACAGCAAGAGAACAGACCTGCTAGGGAGCGTTCAAAAAGAGTATGTAGACGCTCAAGATGAAGCGTATTTTGAGCAATCCAAGGAATATTCCGCTGACGCGATTTCTGAGCACAACACGGACGAATCCGCGCATAGCTACATTCAAGGTAAGATACGCAGCGTCCAAAACAGCATTCACGCGGTTGAGGACAGAGTTTCGGAATTGGAATCGGGTGGCACAAGCAACCCGGGCGGCGGGTATTACACCACCAAAATCGCGTTCAAAGAGGGCGGATTCGATTTGACGTTTGCGGACAAAAATGGCGAGGAAACCGTTAATTTGTTCACAGTGACAGAGAAAAACGGCAGAATCACGAAAATCACGAACACCACAGCGGGAAAGGAGATTGAGGTTACATATGAGTGACGATTACAAACGCGGATTTATAACTGGTATGGCAATGCAGCCATTGTGCGTTGTTGAGGGCGGCGGAGAGGCAGTCCAAGAAAACTTCTGCGCTGATACGGTGCTTGTCGGCGATACAATTTCCAATGATGGTTACTGTAAAAATATCGAATTTTAAGGAGGTACGCAAATGAAAACAATTTCCATAGGCACACAATCAAGCGCAGCGGCATTGGCGCAGGCGTTCGCGGACGCATTAGCGACTGAAATCGGCTGGAGGGCAGATGATGAGGGCAATGTGAAAAAAGACGGAATCGATATTTATTTTAGATTCTATGTTAGCGGTGCTTCTGTCCAATGTACGATTTCAAACAGTTATACAAGCCCAAGCAGCAGCACAACCGTTTCATTTTCGACAGCGAACACATACAATATTTACATTATGGAATCTACGGGCGGTTCGATTGCTGTCGGGATTGGTGTCTCAACCGGTATACCATATTTTGGAGTTCTTATAACTCGCAATACTGCGGGGGTCTATATCGGAATATCGATATATAGCAATAGTATCTATACCGTACGTGGTGTTGAAACCAGTAACAGACAAATATCGCTATCAACAAGCAACAGCAGCTCGGGTGTGAGTACGTCAATTGTCAAAATGCCCGATATTTGGGGCGCGGCAATGTTTAACGACTTGTATTATGTCATGTCGTGCCCGTACAAGTCCACAGACCGCGTTTTTTACATAGGCGGGAAGAATTATCGCTCCGTTGGACCGAGCGATAACTATATGTATTTTGCGCTGCCGGAAGAGTGAGGGGGTGATGAAATTGGACAGTACGGTAATAGTGGCATTGATAGGTGCTTTTGTGACGATAGGAAATGTGGCATTTACAGCATTAGCAAACCGCAAATCCAATATGAAAAGCGGCTTACAATGCCTTTTGCGTCTGGAAATTATCCGAGCGCACGAAAAGTACACGGATAGGAAATACTGCCCGATATACGCGCGTGAATCGGTCACAAAAGCGTATGACGCGTATCACGCGCTGGGTGGCAACGGAACGATAACAGAGCTATATAATCAACTTATGGCTCTGCCGACAGACAAGGAGGATTAAAATGAAAATCAACTGGCAAAGAAAGCTGACAAGCCGCAAGTTGTGGGTATCCATCGCGGGATTTGTCGCGGGATTAATCGTGATTTTCGGCGGGAATCAGGCGGACGCAGACAAGATTTCAGGCTCGATTCTCACCGGGGCAAGCGTTCTCGGGTACATACTCGGCGAGGGACTTACCGACGCGGCGAACAAGGACGACAAGGAGGGTGACTAATGAACATCATTCAACACGGCAGATTGCCCGAAGAAAAAAGCACCACCAAGCGTTTCAAATGCGCTAATTGTGGCTGTGTGTTTGAGGCAGACAAAGGCGAATACAGGGGCTCGTTTCAGTACAACGAGTTTTATTTCTATTGTGAATGTCCCGAATGTAAACATACATCAAATGAGATTGTTACACGAGACCAGTTTGCGGTATCTGTGAAATAAACAAAGGAGAGTGACAAAGATGAGTAAATTCACACCGAGAAAAACCGCGCCGTCCGCAACGGACAAGCACTGGATCAAGTCCACGTGCGGCGGATTGAATGAGTGCCTGAAAATCAGCGGGAACTCGTGCCTTCCGAACTGCGTGGGTTATGCCTGGGGCAGATTTTACGAGCTGACGGGCGAAAAGCCGCGATTGAGTACGGGCAATGCCGAGAATTGGTATGATAACACGGCGGACGGCTATAAGCGTTCCGCAACACCAAAACTCGGAGCGGTCGCTTGCTGGCGAAAAGGCAAAGCGTTCAACGAATCGGACGGCTGCGGACACGTAGCGATAGTCGAGGAAATCAAGCCCAACGGGGACATTGTGTGCTCTAACTCCGCTTACGGCGGAACGCGGTTCTATATGAAAACGTACTCCAAATCGGCGGGGTACAACGATGGAGCGTTGACGTTTCAGGGCTTTATCCTGCCGCCCGTGGATTTTGAAGAACCGTTCGCACCGGCAAAATCCATTGACGAGATTGCCAATGAAGTAATCCGAGGCGATTGGAGCAACGGCAAGGAACGCGAAATGCGGTTAAGAAATGCCGGGTATGATTATGACGCGGTACAAGCTAAGGTAAATGAGATTTTGAGTGTACCCTCAAAAACGACGAGTATCAAAGTAGGCGATGTTGTAATGGTAAAGCAAGGCGCGAAAACTTATGACGGCGGGAATCTCGCAGATTTCGTGTACACAAGACCGCACAAGGTGACGGAGCTTGTCCGCGATAGAGCCGTGATTTTCTATGACGGCATTGTAGTTGCAGCGGTAAATGTCAAGGATTTAGAGCTGTGGTGAAGCAAAGGAGGACGTATGCAAACCAAAGAACACGTTGATATTACTGTACCATATATCGTCTATGAGGGCGAAATGGCACGGAATGAGCGGCATATCAAACGGTTGATTATTGCCCTCATTGTGGCGATCGCGCTGATTTTTGCGAGTAATCTCGCGTGGTTGATTGCGTGGTGTCAATATGATTATTCAAGTGAAGTCATAGAACTGGACGGCGGCGACGGCGGTAACGCAAATTTTATCGGAAATGACGGTGATATTTACAATGGCACGGATAAAGGTATCGAAACGCACACGAACGCGGAAAACAGGCAACAGCAAGGGAACGAAAACGAGGAAACCTAAATGAAACGCAAATTTGATTTATCACGCTCCGAGATTTCCGTCCTGATTGATGAGTGGATTTTCAGCGAGCGTGATCGAAAAGTTCTCAAACGGCGGCTGTTGGACGGAATTTGTTATGAACCGTTAGCGGAGGAATTTGGGCTTTCGGTTACGCAAATCAAATCCATAGTCTACAAAACACAAGAAATCATCTTCAAAAAGATGTAACACAATATCGCTCCATATATATTGGGGCGATATTTTTGTTCAAAAATACTAATTGTATTGTTATCTAATTGTATAAAACTAACAAAGTTATATATTTATATAATTTTTTTGATATAAACACTTGACAAAGTTATATAATTGTGGTATAATATAATTACAAAGGGGAAAGGAAAATCCCAAAAACCAGAAAGGCTAAAACTATGAAAAATGTTATTAACACAAACTTCGAAAAATTTGACACAGTGGAAACAAGAGCGCGATTTTTTAGAACAGCAAATTTTGAGGTCGGCAAAACTTATACCAATGGTGTTGACACCATTAAGGTTACAGAGGGGGAAAAGGCTATAAACTTTGTGGTTATTGTTGACGGCAAAGAGATTTATGACGTATGGCAGGATGGTTTTGAGTTTTATTTTGAGCAGCCTAATTACGTGCTTGCTGCTGCAGGATTTGTTGAGGTTTAATAAGTCAAATACGCTGCCCTATCGGCATAACGGGGAGAAATGGAGAATACTATGGAAACAAAAACAATTAAAAAACTCCGTAAGGAGCAAGGATTAACTCAGGAGCAGCTTGGAAATGCTATCGGTAAGTCAAAATCATATATTGCCGACCTCGAAAGCGGTAAACGCAATATAAAAGCAATAGCTGCCGAAACCCTTGTAAAGCTTGCTGCCGAACTTGGCACACTGGCAGAATATATTATAGACCCTCCCGAACAACTTGACGATACAGATTTTGAATGGGACAAGGTTTACGACGATGGCAACGATGGCGATTATTGGCTTGTCGTAGATGCGGTATCCTACAGCAACAAACTTAATCAATATCTGTTTTGCATAGATGGTTTGTGGTATAAAAAAATCGGCAGAAACGCATTTGCTAAATGCGAACCGATTGACAAACAACTTGCTCTGCTTAAAAACGTCCTCGAAAACTTACAGCCTAACAAGGGGGTGTTGCATTGCGATTATTACACATATAAATGCGTACCCAAAGACGGTATACCTGTAAATCTCGGCAGAGAAATTACCAAAAGCGAATTTAACGAACTTATTAAACGCTATAACCTTACAGATGATGATATAAGCAATGAGTTTGTCGACAAAAAGGGAGCTATATACGGGAAGTACATGAAAATATACACATCAATACAAATACGTGTTGATCCTATGGAGGCTATCCCTCTCGAAACCAGCCTGCGTAAAAAAGGCATTGAGGCGGCAAATATTGCCTCAGGACGAGTAAATATAAGAGTAAAATAACGGAAAATAAAGAGCGATGATTAAATTAATAATAACCCCCGAGAAATCGGGGGATTTTTTATACCCAAAAACCGCACGAAACTTGCACTAAATTCGCGCGGTTTCTTTATTGTGAACAATATTCAATTTTGATAAAATTAAAGTATAGGAGGGGTGATATGTCCGAGTATTTTGTTAAATGCAATATTAACCCCGAAAAGTTATCCACTGGGGATTGTACAATCCGCGCTATTGCTGTTGCTCTTGGGCAGAGTTGGGAAAAAACTTACATGGGGATTTGTCTTAAAGGCTTTGAAATGTGCGAAATGCCTAGCACAAACCGAGTGTGGGGCGCGTATCTCCGCGATAAAGGTTTTACACGGAGCGCAATTCCTGTGGAGTTGCCAGAAGACTATTCCGTGCGTGATTTTTGCGCAGATACACCAAAAGGAACGTTTATTCTCGCGTGTGATGGGCACGTCGTGGCGGCTATTGACGGCAAATATTATGACGCGTGGGATAGCGGAGATTATGTGCCGCTGTTTTATTGGGAACGGAGGGGCTAAATGGCATATGGAAACTATGGCGGGGTCGCTTATCCCGCACCAAATTATTACAACGGGTATAACGGCGTTGTTACCGATCAAGGGAACAGATTTGCGGGGCAGTATCAGCAGAACGCAAATTTTCCACTTCAAGCTCCCGCCGCGCCCATGCCTATGCAGCAGTCCTCAAACGGTATCATCTGGGTGCAGGGTGAAGAGGGTGCAAAAGCTTACATGGTTGCCCCTGGAAACTCGGTACAGCTATGGGACAGCGAAAACCCCGTGATTTATCTTAAGTCTGCGGATATGAACGGTGTACCGTCAATGCGTATTTTTGATTTGGTGGAGCGCAATGCGACTAGAATGCCCCAAAACGTGCCGATTGACGCGAAGTTTGTAACCCAAGAGCAAATGGACGCATTACAAGCTAAATTTGACGCGTTGGAAACGAGATTTAATTCTCTATCCACTAAACCCGCAAAATTAACAAAATCTAAGGAGGAAATTGACAATGGCTAATCCGATTTTTAAGGCTATGAACGGCGGAGCACAAAACGGTGGCTTTTTACAGCAATTCCCGAGATTTATGCAGCAGATGAGAGGCAAGAATCCTACTCAAATGCTTAACGAGCTTGTTTCAAGCGGAAAAATAAATCAACAGCAACTTGACGCGGCGCAGCAACAGGCACAGCAGATGTCCGGTATGTTCAACCAGTTCAAGGGAATGTTTAACTAATTTTGTACATTATATCAGCTGATAATGTAAATAAATTTTTTGAAAAGGAGATTTTATATGTCATTGACTACAAGTGAAATGACCCCCGCTGACATCGCGGCTGTTACTAGAAACAACGACGGTAATTGCAACGGCATGGGCTGGGGTGGAGATTGGGGAGCATGGATCATTTTGTTCCTTATCTTCGGTATGTTCGGTTGGGGCGGATTTGGAGGTTTCGGCGGTTATGGCGGCGGCGCGTCCGGTGCGCTTACTCGCGGCGAACTTTGCCAGGATATGAATTTCCAGAGCCTTGAAAACGCAACTCGCGGCATTCAGCAGGGTTTGTGTGATGGCTTCTATGCTGTTAACACTTCTCTTCTTAACGGCTTCCACGGTGTGGACAACGCGGTTTGCCAGCTTGGCTATCAGACACAGCAGGGCTTTAACAGCACTAATGTTGCGCTTATGCAGGGTCAGAACGCGCTCCAGGCTCAGATTGCGGACTGCTGCTGCACCACTCAGAGAGCTATTGACGGTGTAAACTACAATATGGCTACGAACACATGCGCGCTCCAGAATACCATGAACAACAACACGCGCGATATTATCGACAGCCAGAATGCGGGTACACGCGCTATTCTCGATTATCTCTGCCAAGATAAGATTTCTACCTTGCAGAGCGAAAATCAGGCTCTCCGCTTAGCGGCTTCTCAAAGCAATCAGAATGCGGTGCTTATGGCAGCTATGGACGCTAACAAAGCAGATATTCTCCGCCGTACAGGAGCGGAGTGCCCTACTCCCGCTTACATAGTTCAGCCCCCTCAGCCTGTAAGCTTCAACACAAATTGTAACGGACAGGCTACTTTTGGCAATAGCTGCGGCTGCAACAGCGGCTGTGGTAACTGCGGCTTCTGATGGTTATTGCAAAATTTGCAACAACCACTTCCCCGAAAGGGTGACTACATTTCGGGATCATTTTCGTGATGTTACGGGAATGATCCTTTGATTTTAGGAGGATTTATGGATATTAAACAGGCTAGAGACAATCTTTTGGCGGTGATTGACGGTATTGACAAGGATAAACTTGATATCGCAGGGCTTAAAACTTACGCCGAGACGCTTAAGGTCGTTTCTGAGATACAGGTAAAGAGTTATCAGGAATACCTGTCGGAGATGGTGTCGGGATTTAACACGTGTGCGTACAAGCCCGCAACTGTATCAGAACTAAAAGGGGGCGTGGGAAATGGCGTGTAAATCTGTATGCCAACTTTGCAACAGGCTTGTAATAAGCCAATCAGTAACATTTACAGGCGGAAATGTTGTTATCAATCTTCCCGCCGGGAGCTATAATAACGGGCAAAAGTACTGTATAGTTGTGGCGCAAGCTATTCCCGACACGGCGACGATAAATGCGCCCGTTGTCATTACGATTGGCACAGGAACTGAGCTTTATCCGCTTACTAACCGCTGCTGCGCTCAGGTTACTGCTTGCGGTATCCGCACTCGGACACGCTATTCAACAGTGGTTTCTACGAGCGGCACGGGCGGCACGTTCAAACTGCTTGGCAACACTTGTCCTTGCCCTAACAACAATCTTACGGCGATAAACGGAACGGCTCCTGCCGCACCCGCCGCGCCGACTACCTGATGAAAGGAGATTACACAATGAGTATGAAGGCACTTGAAGAACTGCGCGAAAGAATGTGCGATGAATTGCGCGAATATAATCACGCACTCAAAAATCAGCCCAAAGAAATGAATGCGGGAACTTTGGAGCATATCCATAGGCTTACCGATACTATCAAAAATATTGATAAAATTATTATGCTTGAGGACGGCGGCCACAGTCACGGCGATTGGGAGGCGCGCGGTACATACGGCGATGACAGCAGCTATGCACATCGCAATATGCACTATGTTCGCGGTCATTACAGTCATGATGGTGAGATGTCCGAGAGACGCGACAGATATAGCCACGACAGCGGCAAAGATCATATGATTTCGGAGCTTCGCGAAATGTTGCACGACGCGACAACCGAAAAGGAGCGTTCGGCGATCCGCCGTTGTATAGAGCATATAGAGGAGGGCTAAGTCAATGTTCACAGAACGAGAGCTATGTGACGCAATCGCAGAGTGTGAAAACGCTCCATCGTCACTCCAAAACTGCCAAAAATTAGCGGTTTTTTACTCGCTCTATGACAGACTTTTTGCCGAAAAACCCGAAATTGAGCAAAAAACCGCAAAAAGCGAGGTTTTGCCGATTTCAAGCTCTAACAGCGAATTTTTGCAAGCAATAGCGGGGCGAAATTGGGATTCACTGCTTATAATTCTTGATGAATTAATGGACACGGTTAAGATACTTCAACCACGCTTGTATGCTGCTGTTATGCAAAAATTGCAGGAATAAACATTGAGGGGCTTGCTTTTGGCAAGCCCCTCTTTTTGTGTTGCATTTCGTGTTGCATAATTCTCCAAAATGAGGGTTTATTCTGTC
>CAMWMN010000022.1 GCA_947175385.1 uncultured Clostridia bacterium
ACATTTGAGGACGACGCTCCGAATTTCACTCCGAGAATTTCCGGCATCGTACATCTTGAGGACAACGGAATGAATTACGCTATGTCGATTCTTAAGTCCGCGAATGGAAACGATAAATCCACACGGAGATTCACCTTCGCGTATTCCGACCCGATAAGCGGCGAGGGTAGCTTTATCCACACCTACGCGGGTGACGAGGAAAACGGCAGACTTCCGAGCTTTGTCGGCGAACCGAAAGAAGTTGTGATCCCCGATATGAGCCTTGACGAGTTTACCGATTTCGTGTGGAACAACCTTAACGCGGACAACAAGGTTTCGCTGTTCACACGTTATATTGACCTTGAAACAGGCAAATTCGAGAGCCGAATCGTCAACAAAAATAAATGAGGATTCAAAATGAACAAATACAATTTCAAGTATCACCCCGACCCGCTGAAAACAGGCGCATTCCAAACTGACAAAACCGTTGCCTGCGAATGCTGCGGCAAGGAAACCGATGTGTACTACACCGGTCCGTTTTATTCGACAGTTGAGGTGGAGTATCTCTGCCCCGAATGCGTTTCAAGCGGAGCGGCAGCGGAGAAATTCGCCGGTATGTTTCAAGACCCTGGGTCTGTTGATAAGGTAAGCGACTCCTCAAAGCTGATTGAACTGATTCGCCGCACCCCCGGATACCACGGCTGGCAGCAGGAATACTGGCTTGCTCACTGCGATGATTACTGCGCGTTTCTCGGTTATCCTGATTGGAACGATCTCGAAAAAGCGGGTCTTGCCTCCGAAGTTGAGGAAACGTACCGCGAGGATATTTGCGGCATTGATTTCGCGGACGCTGTGGAACATATCAAGGTTGACGGCTGTTATCTGTTCCAATGTTTGCATTGCGGAAAACATTTTGTCCGTATTGACTTTGATTAAGGAAATACTGATTTAATCAGCATTTCCTTAAGTGTATAACTTGCATAAATATAATTCCGAAATTTGTTGATAATCACGAAAATTGACATTAAATCTTGAAAATTCCAAAATATAGTGCTATAATGAATGTATCGATTTGTTCACTTCGGCAAATGCGGTGCGAAAGGCGCACCGCTATGCTGTATGTATATATAAGGAGGAATTATAAATGAACTCAAAAGTTGCGTTTGACAGCGTATGCGCCAAGGTCGCGGAAAGGTATGCAGACAAGGGTTGGAGGTACGCAAAATCAAGCCATTGGATGACAAAAAAGGTCAAGGATTTCACCTTTAAGGTTCTGTTTTTCACGAGTTGGAACAACGTAAGCGACAAAAGCGTAACCTTTTACGGCTCATTTGCAATTTATTCCACAAAAACCAAACGCTGCTTTACCGCTCTTTGTTCCCAGGACTGCAAACCTAACGGGGAGCTTGATTGGAACGTTGCGAGTGAGGATACGTGGGATAAAACCGTTGATGAGTTTACGGAATGGCTCGACAAAATGGGAATGCCTATGATGGACGAATGCCTCAACAACCTTGACGAATTTGTGAAAAGAGTGGCTAAAGAGGGATTCTATCCGTGGAAGGGCTACGTCATCAATATGGATTTTGTTTTGCAGTTTGGCACAATGGAGTTAGCTGAGGAAGCGGCGCGGAAGTATTACGACAGTCAGAATGAAACGGTTCGTGCAACGTTCAGAGAAAGCTACGAAAGCCTTATGTCGGGCGGGGACGCCGCAAACGAATATGGGCGCTTTCAGATGCTGAACCCTTCAAATTTCCGTACCATTATCGAAAACAAAGTAAAGATTGATTTTGGAGATTAGTGTAATATGGAGGTCATAAACCAAGCCGAACCGCGTTTCCGCTATCTTCAGGATACAATTTGCGAACCGCTGTTCGCTATGTTACGGGAGATAAACGAGGTTGAAAAGAACGCTGTTCATGGAGATTTCGCCGACTTTGCCGCGTCTCTCCGAAACATCGTTTCGAAAAAATGCACCGCAAAGTTGCTTGCAAAGGGTTATGGCAACTGTATTCACCAACCCGTGAAATACCGGTGGGTGGACACCGAGGACTGTGTGGTGATTTTCCGAATGGACAAGCCCAAAAGGGCGATTATCGAGGCGAGTTTCAAGGTCGGAACACAGGATACCAAGCACAGATTCACGCTGATAAAGCAAGGCGAGGAATGGCTTGTTGACGCGTTCAGCTATTGGTCAACGTATGATGAGGTGTGGCACAGGGGAGGCATATAAATGGAAATCATTAACGAGGCAAGCGAGAAATTCAAGGACAAGCAAGACGAGATATGCGATTTTCTGTTTGGTTTTTTGAGGAAGCTCAATGCCCTTGAAAAAGAGGTTTATGACCGCGGCAAAGAGCTTGAAAGAAAAAAGGAAGAGCTTGGAATCCCGAAAAGTCAGATTGCTCCAGGAAAAACAGAGCTTTTTGACGAATTTGAGGAACGTCTGGACGAGCTTACCGAGGATTATGTCACCGACAAGCTGTTCGAACGCGGTTACAGCAACTCGTTCGGCAACCCGCAGAAATACAGCTATATTGATGGCGAATGCAGGGTGAACTTCATTATGAAAACCGCCAAAAAAGCCGTTGTAGAAACACATTTCTCACGAAGCGTTGATGAAAAGCACAAGTTTGTGATTAAGGAAGTTGACGGAGAATGGCTTGTAGACGAGGTCTACTACGGTTTTGAGGACGAACCCGACAAGTGGGAATCGGACGATATTATTTAAGGAGGATTTTATGACAATATCAGAGATTTTCAGCGAGATTGACAAGCATCGCCCCACCGACCTTGAAAACGGCGGATACAGGAACATTCCGCGCGATGACGCGCAGAAGTATCAGCAGCTTATCCGCGACGCATTCCCGAATAACTGTAATGTGATTCCGTTCGGATATGACTGGCTCGGCAGAATTTTCGCGGTGAACGCGAATCTGACTGTCAAGATGTACGATGTGGCAACCGATGAAATCTTTGAGATTGTGAATATCGGCGATTTTCAAAACGAACTTTCGGAATATGCTGACGATCTGATTGCCGCCGGGGCATACGAAAAGTGGCTCCAAAGCGGCGGAGCAAAGCCCTCCGCGGGCAACTGCGTGGGGTACAAAGTCCCGCTTTTTCTCGGCGGCAAGGACGAATTTGACAATTATGAGCTGTCCGACATTGACGTCTACTGGACGTTAACGGGGCAACTCAAAAATACGATATAACAGGGGAACTTTATGAACGAACCGGAACTCAAGTACGGGCGCAATCCCAACCAGAATCCGTCACGTATCTTTATAAATTCGTTTAACGACCGGACTGACTACAACGGAATCCGGCACAGGGGGAGTATATGAAAAAATACTTGGCTATGCTGCTCTGCGTGATTTGCTTTACGGTCGGGTGCAACGCGAAATATAAAATCAAGGAGGAAAAGTCTATGGAATTATACGGCTGTACTGCGTTTCAGCTTGATGAAAATCTTTCCGAAAATGACGTTACGGAGCTTTTTCTGGAGGAATCGCGGCGGGGCAAAACAGAGGGGTATTCTCCTGTGATACTCGCGCTTGACCGCAGAGTAAAGGAAATGATTGAGTCCAATATTTCACGCGTCGGCACTCCCGAGGAATTCAGAAAACAAATTCTTACCGATACCGAGGACGGCAAGGAAATTATGGAGAACCGATTCGCGGAAATGAAGGCGGAGTATGGAGAGGACGATGATTTCGGTGCTTTCAAGGAAGACGATGAAACGCTTGATTTGTATATTAAGACAAAAAGCTCCTTAGCCAATCAGCGATTGTGGTCAGTCAAGCAAATCACCGACACAATGCTTGACGGCGAGAGTGCGTATCTGGTGCGTGTTCCCACATCCGAGCCGTGGGAGATTCCCGCGTGGCTGCCGTTCGGCGGCTGGAACGAATGTCCCTCCGCCGATGAAATGGTGAAAGTTTGCCGCTGTTGGTACGAAAATTACGGAGCAACCCCCGCAATCATTATGGGCGATATGATATTGCTCCGACTGGACAAGCCGATTTCCGACAGGCAAACCGCTCGTGAAATCTCACACCAACACGCCGCTTTTTGTGGGGAATTTCTCTGGACAACGGGACTGGACGCACAGACCGCGGATATCATGACATCTAATATCTGGGTATTCTGGTGGGACTGATTACGGTAACAAACTGTTATGAAAATACAGTAAAAAATAAACAGGAGGACTTTATGAACGAACTGGAACTAAAGTACGGGTGCAACCCGAATCAAAAGCCGTCGCGCATTTTCATGGAGAATGGCAAGGACTTACCTATCGAGGTGCTCAACGGCAAGCCCGGCTACATCAACTTTATGGACGCGTTCAACGGCTGGCAGCTTGTAAAGGAGCTTAAAGCCGCAACGGGATACCCTGCGGCGACCTCGTTTAAGCACGTTTCCCCGGCGGGCGCGGCAATCGGACTTCCGCTGACGGAAACCCTCGCGAAAATCTACTGGGTGGACGACCTTGGGGAACTCTCCCCTCTTGCCTGCGCATATGCAAGAGCGCGCGGCGCGGACAGAATGTCCAGCTACGGGGATTTCATTGCGCTGTCCGATAAGTGCGATGTTCCCACGGCGAAAATCATTCAGCGCGAGGTATCGGACGGAGTTATCGCGCCAGATTACGAACCCGAGGCACTGGAGATTCTCAAATCCAAGCGCAAGGGAACATACAACATCATCAAGATTGACGAGAACTACGTTCCCGACCCAATTGAGCGCAAACAGGTTTTCGGAATCACATTCGAGCAAGGCAGAAACGAACTTGTTATCAATGACGCGCTGTTCGCGAACCGCCCCACCAAGAACAAGGAGATTCCCGAAAGCGCGATTCACGACCTTGCAATTGCGATGATTACGCTGAAATACACGCAGTCCAATTCAGTGGCTTACGCTTGCGGAGGTCAGGCAATCGGAATCGGCGCGGGTCAGCAGTCACGAATCCACTGCACGCGTCTTGCGGGAACAAAGGCGGACAACTGGTATCTGCGCCAGTCCCCTACCGTAATGAATCTGCAATTTGTGGACGATATTCGCCGCGCCGACCGCGACAACGCAATTGACTTGTACATCGGCGATGACTATATGGACGTGCTTGCCGAGGGCGAGTGGCAGCGGATTTTCAAGGTTAAGCCCGAGGTATTCACCCGTGAAAAGAAGCGCGAGTGGCTCGACACAATGAAGGGCGTCGCGCTCGGCTCGGACGCGTTCTTCCCGTTCGGCGATAATATCGAACGCGCACACAAGAGCGGTGTGGAATTTATCGCGCAGCCCGGCGGCTCAATCCGTGATGACAACGTAATCGAAACCTGCGACAAGTACGGCATCGCGATGGCATTCACAGGAATCCGCCTGTTCCATCACTAATCACGAATATAAAAATCCCCCTCAATTTGAGGGGGATTTTTATGATACTACTCAAGCTATAATAACCCTTATGACCGATTTTAGCCTCGGAGCATGATATGAAACCTCAATCGACTCACCATCGTTGAAAATTTTCCCAACAAGGGATTAGTAAATTTCGATTTCACGCGTTTTTCGTGGTCGAAATCGGCAGTTAGGAATGAAAACTGCCTGCCGCCCATCTTCCCCAAAAATTAAAATCCATTTTCTTTCAACCATAAATCGGCAGCGGGAAAACCTAATTTTGCAGATATTCGATACCATTCTATAGCTTTTTTGATGTCCTTAGGTACACCTACTCCGGTTTCATACAGTTCTGCAAGGTGATAGGCTGTATTGCCGATGCCCTTTTCTGCCCCCTTGATATACCATTCCACGGCATGATCAAAATCTCCGAGTTTTTCATAACACCATCCGATTCTATGCTCCGCTGATGATTGATACCCCAGCTCCACTGCTTTGGTGTACCAATAGATTGCCTTTTTATAATTTCGGGATTTACCTTCACTATATCTATCTCCAAGTATAGCTGCGGCAGATGCTACACCGCCCTCAGCAGCTTTTTCGTACCAATAATCACCTATTTTAAGATTCATTGGTACACCTGCTCCAGAGGCATATAAGGAACCCAATTCATATTGTGCTAAAGCATATCCCTGTTCAGCAGCCTTGCTGTACCATTCAAATGCTTTTTTATTTTTGTTATTATATATCCCATACCCATAGTTATAATAATAGCAGCCCAGTTGATACTGTGCTTTTGCATACCCTTGCTCGGCAGCTTGTTTCCAATATTCAACAGCTTGTTTCTCGTAAGATATCATTTGTTTGCGGGATTCTGAAACATTGACTTGACTACTTTTTCTTATCTGTTCAGACATTTCCCACAGTTCCATTCCCTTTTGATATAATTCTTCCATATTCATCATCTCTTATACTTCTACTATTCACCGCGGCTAGCCTTAAAGGCTGCCGAACAAGCCGTTGACGAAGTAGATGAGGGTTTATCGACGGTCCGAGGGGGATTTAATTTATCTGAACTTCTCTAATCGGTAAACTTGTTCATCGTCTATTTCGGCAATACCGTTTTTATAGTCATATCCCATTTTCTTATAAAACTCTACCGCCGTAATTGATGCGGGGATTTCGATTCGTTTTGCCCTTAAAAAGAATTCATCTTGTTCTAGCGTTTGAATGATCGATCTTCCAATCCCCTTGCCTTGATACTCGGGCAGCACGAAGATAGTGAGCAAAATGCTCTCGGTTGTACTGCCCCAATAACCGGCAATCGCGCCGCACCCGATAATCCGCGAATCATCGCAGACAACATACATATGCCCGTGTTCTGCGCGTTCGATCAGTACATCTGCCGAATGTGATGATATAGTGTCTTCAATATATTTTTGCGAATAATCTTTAATATTTACCGTTCGCAAAGTCTTGGCTATTAATGCCGATACTTCTTCCGCATCTTCCGTTTGAAATTCTCTGATTTTATAAATTCCGCTCATACTAACTCACTTTCGGATCAAGGAACGTATTATGTATTGACCGCGCCGGCAAATTCGCGGAGCTTTCCGTTGTAAATCTCGCTGCAATCGGGAATTTCCAGGAAATCCGTTGGGCGGACGATCTCCGGGAATAAATCCGGGCTTTCGATTCCGTGCTTGACCAGTACATCGCGCACAAACGCGGAGCAGTAATAGTAATTCTTGCGGCGGTAAACCTTGTTAAATGCCGCGCAAATCAGCCCAAACACATCGTAATGATAGCTGCACTTATCGGAGAGCATCTGATGAAGTTCGTTGTTCAGCTTGTCATAAACGTCATCGCTTACAGATACAGTTAACACGCGAACCTCAGTTTCCGAAAAACGCTTCAGCGTGCCAAAGTGAGGGCTTTCCTCCACAAAACCGCCCAGCCATGGTATGTACGGATAGATCCTCCCAAACGAGAACATACTGTTCAGCTCACCGTCCAAACTCAGCGAGGCATGGTTATACTCCTCATGAGTAAAAAGACGCAGCATTTTGCATAAAAACGTGCCTGTCTTGCTTATTACTATATAAATTTCCTTCATTCCATCACCGCCACTGTGAATTTATTGAAGTACCAAAAACTCTTTATTTCATTATAACATAAATTTGTTCGCTTGTCAACCTTTATTGTTTATGAAATTTCGACAAAAATGGGCTGCCACGCGAACATAAGTCCGCATTGGCAGCCCAAAGGAAAGGGAGCGGGATATTTAGAAGCGGATTACCGCTCTAAACCAAATTAATTTGCGCTGTTTGAAAATGTTACGCTCCAATCAAACGTTGAACAGCAGCTCATCATATGTCGGATAAGGCCAATAATCCTCGCCAACAATGGTTTCAAGCTCATCGGCGATCGCGCGGAGACCTTGCATATCCGCGAACACCTCATCGTGGTAGCAGCGTGCCTGCGCCTCGGCATCGGAGATTCCCTGCGCCTTTACAACCGCGTCCGACAGCGTGTGCGCCTTTTCGGAAAGCTGCGCAGTAAGGTCATTTACTTTCTTAGCTATCGAAAGCTCCACTGTCGGCTCGATTCCGATTGCTTTCTTGGAAGCGGCAATATCGGAGATGTCCTTGCCGAATTTCATAACTGCGGGCAGAATCTCGGTTTTCGCCATATCCGCGGCAGTCAGAGCCTCGATGTTGATAACCTTGGAGTAGTTCTCCAACAGAATCTCTTGACGAGCGTGCATCTCAACCTCGCTATATACGCCAAACTTCTTGAACAACGCAACATTTTTCTCCGCAGTAAAGCACGGAATCGCGTCAACAGTTGAAACGAGGTTCAGCAAGCCGCGTTTCTCCGCCTCTTCTTTCCACTCGTCACCGTAGCCGTTGCCGTTGAAGATAACGCGCTTGTGCTCCTTGATGGTGTTTACAAGCAAATCGTGTAGTGCTTCGTTGAACTTATCCTCGTCTACTCCCTCAAGCGTGTCCGCAAACTCGGTGAGCGAATTTGCAACAATGGTGTTCAGAACGGTATTCGGACCTGCAACATTAAGATTCGAGCCTACCATACGGAACTCAAACTTATTACCGGTGAACGCGAACGGAGAGGTTCTGTTGCGGTCGGTGGAGTCTTTCGGGAAGTCGGGGAGCGAGCTTACACCAACATTGAACATCTGACGACCCTCGGAGGTGTACTCCTTGCCCTCAACCAACGCGTCAACAACCGCCTGAAGCTCCTCGCCGAGGAAGATGGAGATAATAGCGGGGGGGGCCTCGTTCGCGCCCAGACGGTGGTCATTTCCGGGGCTTGCCACGGACAATCTCAACAGGTCGGAATACTCGTCAACCGCCTTGATAATCGCTGCCAGGAACGTCAAAAACTGCGCGTTCTGCATCGGAGAACGTCCTGGGTCGAGCAGATTCTGTCCATCATCGGTAGACAGGCTCCAGTTGTCATGCTTACCCGAACCATTGATTCCCGCAAAGGGCTTTTCGTGCAGCAAGCACACCAAATCGTGATCCAATGCGATTTTCTTCATCAGCTCCATAGTAAGTTGGTTCTGGTCTGTCGCGAGATTCGCGGGGGCGAAAATCGGAGCGTTCTCGTGCTGCGAGGGCGCAACCTCGTTGTGCTTGGTCTTGGAGGTGATTCCCAATCTCCACAGATGCTCGTCAAGGTCTTTCATATATGCCGCAACGCGCTCCTTAATCGAACCGAAGTAGTGATCCTCAAGCTCCTGACCCTTGGGAGCGGGCGCGCCGAACAGCGTTCTGCCCGTGAAAATCAAATCCTTGCGCTTGTTGTAGGTTTCCCTGTTTACGAGGAAGTACTCCTGCTCTGCGCCGACAGTCGCAACAACGCGCTTGGTGGTGGTATTTCCGAACAGCTTGAGGATTCTCAGCGCCGCATCGGAAACCACGTCCATCGAACGCAGCAGCGGGGTTTTCTTGTCGAGTGCCTCGCCCGAATAGGAATAGAACGCGGTCGGAATGTACAGCGAGCCGCCCTTTACAAATGCGTAAGAAGTGGGATCCCACGCGGTGTATCCGCGAGCCTCAAAGGTCGCTCTGATTCCGCCCGAGGGGAAGCTCGACGCGTCCGGCTCGCCCTTGATAAGCTCCTTACCCGAGAACTCCATAATCACCGTGCCATCGCCCATAGGCGAGATAAAGCTGTCGTGCTTCTCGGCGGTGATTCCCGTCATCGGCTGAAACCAGTGAGTGTAGTGGGTCGCGCCCTTTTCAATTGCCCAGTCTTTCATCGCGGACGCAACAACGTCCGAAATGGAGCTGTCCAGCTCCTTGCCCTCCGCGATAGTCTTTTTCAGTGCCTTGAACACGTTCTTCGGCAAACGCTGCTTCATTGTTTCCTCGTTGAACACGTCAATACCAAACTGTTCTACCACATTAAAATTTTCTGCCATTTC
The DNA here is from genome assembly GCA_947175385.1 of uncultured Clostridia bacterium. GTDB lineage: Bacteria > Bacillota > Clostridia > Oscillospirales > Ruminococcaceae > CAG-115. Next base: position 9,830 of record CAMWMN010000022.1, read on the forward strand.
CCTTTCCTCCTGATCTTAATTTGAAATTTTGAAAACGTGCGGACTTCGTCCTCACTTGCCGAGCGAAATTGACTCCGCTTCGCTCCGTCACTTTCACTCGCATTTCAAAATTTCCTTACTCTCCGATGCGTTGCCGGAATTTTGTACGATTCCGAAACGTAATCGAAATTTACGCAAACAAAAAACGGCATTTTTGCACAGTAATCCCTGTACAGAAACGCCGTTGTTCCTTACATTTACTATTATAGCCGATAAATCCCGATTTGTCTACTGTTATTTTCAACAAACATTAATCCACATTTGGCGAAATTCACAGCACCTTGCACAACGCCTTGCAATTTCAGCATCCGAAACATTTCATTTTCGCGCGAATTTCACACAAATCATCGTGAAATCTGCAAGATTGAATCAGCTATCATTCATTTTGAAAACCGCTCTTTAATCTTGTCAAAGAACGATTTTCGCTTCTCGTAGTTGCCATCCTCCAGTGTGGATTCAAATGCCTCAAGAGCCTCTTTCTGCTTCTTGTTGAGCTTTTTGGGCACCTCCACGGAAACCTTTACAAGCTGGTCGCCGCGTTCGCCCTCGGGTCTTTGAAGCCGCTGAACGCCCTTTCCGCGCAGCCTGAACACCGTTCCCGGCTGAGTACCCGCGGGGACTTTATAGCTCACCATACCGTCAATTGTCGGCACTTCGATCTCCGCGCCGAGCGCCGCTTGTGTGTAAGTAATTGGGAAATCAATGAGAATATCGTAATCGTTGCGCTCGAACACGGGGTCGCGCCGAACCGCGATACGCACTTTAAGGTCGCCGCGCTGTCCGCCGTTAGCACCAACATTTCCCTGACCGCGTACATTAAGCGTCAAGCCCTCATCAATACCCGCCGGGACTTTAACCGATACGGTCTTGCGCGTATTCACTCTGCCCGAACCGCTGCACTTTGAGCACGGACTTTCGATGATTTTGCCCTTTCCGCCGCATTTCGAGCACGGACGCTGCGTCTGCATCATACCAAACAGACCGCGTTGCTGAACGGTAACCACTCCCCTGCCGTTACATTCGGGACAGGTTTTCGCGGAAGTTCCCGCCTTTGCGCCCGAACCGCCGCAGTCGGGGCACGAGTCGGTGACGTTCACGGTGATGTCCTGAGTAACACCCTTACACGCCTCCATAAAGCCGATTTCCAACTGAACGGTGATATCCGAGCCGCGCCGCGGAGCATTCGGCGAGGACGTTCTTCCTCCGCCGCCGAATCCAAATCCGCCGCCGAAAATATCCCCGAACAGATCGCTCAGATCCACGCCCTCGAATCCGCCGGTAAAGTTCGCTCCGCCGCCATAGCTCGAATCCACACCCGCAAATCCGAACTGGTCGTATTTTGCGCGCTTATCGGGGTCTGACAGCACCTGATTCGCCTCGTTTATCTCCTTAAACTTCTCCTCGGCTTCGGGATTGTCGGGGTTCAAATCGGGGTGATACTGCTTAGCCAGCTTGCGGTACGCCTTCTTTATTTCGGCGTCCGTTGCGCCCTTCTGAACTCCCAGCACCTCGTAATAATCGCGTTTATCCATATTCTCAATCCTCTCAATTGCCCATATATTATATACACAAAACCTGTCCGCACATTATGCGCGGACAGTTGTGCAATTGCAGTTATGCGCCAAACAGCTCGGGGTCTACCATCGGGCAAATCAACTCGCAAATCTCGCCGCTGTCGTCAATTCCCCAGAAGCACTGGTAAAATCCGTCGCCCATTCCCGAGGAAATCATCACGATCCGCTGTCCGTTATCGGGATTTTTCCACTCGATGAAATCCCCTCCATCGCGCTGATACGCAGGCAGTTCCTTTTCGCTTTCCGCGAAAAATGCCGCAAAATAATCATCATAGTGATTCCCGTCGGGATTATCCTCATGCCAATTCATAATGAAGTTAGCATAGTCTTTCGCGCCCTCGGCATCGCAAAAGCACATCATACCCGCATCCACGGGGAAACCTGTCACATCGCCGTCACTTGCCTGATACGCGGCAGTTTCGTGTGTCGGCTCGGCAAGCTCATAGCGAACTGCCTTGGTCGGCTTGATTTTAAGCCGCGCAGTACACATTCTGATTCCCACCATCTCGCTGCGGCAAATCGCAACATCCACGGGATAGCTTCCTGCGGGGATCTCGCGCTTCAATACGGGAGCAGTCGCTTCACTTCCTGCCATATAACACAGCGGGTCGGCAACCACCACGCGTCCGCTCGGAATATCCGCAGTTCCTATCGGCAGATAGAAACGCGTTTCGTTTCTGACGAACTGAGCGTCGATTTTTTCGGGGTCAACCTCGGTTTGGCTGATGTATTCGAGATTCTCCTTAAACGCGTCCTGAGCCACACTTTGGAACGCTTGACGCTCAATGTATCCCTTGATAAACTCAGCCATATGCCAAGCCAGATCCTGCGCGTTTTCCTCCTCGTACAGATCCTCTCCGCCGCTGAAAACGTGACCGCAATGCTCCTCGGAATCGCCCTCGAAACCTCCGCACACGCCGATGTACCACTTCCCGAACTTCCTCTTTTGGTACTTCAAAATGTAATAGGTAAGTCCATCTTTCTCGAAATCGCCGGTACACTCGACCGCCACGGGCGACTTATCCAGAATCTCCGAATCGACAAGCCATTCCGCAAGATCGTTGATTGCAACCTCTGCCTGTTTTGTGTTCATTTATAACTCCTTATCTAAATGGCAAATTCAAAACCACACAGACGAGCTTCGCTCGTCTGTGTTCGCTAATCGACCCGTTACACCGTTACACGGTGTAACGGGTCGATTGCGTTTTGAATTTGCATTGATCACCAATAACTTGCTGTAAGTTATAACGCAAATGGCTGCCAACTGTTCACCGTGTTTATTTTTCCGTGAACTCCACATCAACCGCGCCGTCATCGCCGCTGTTGTCGCCGGAATTGTCCGCCGCACCCGAAACATCTGCCGCTGCGTTGGGGGCGCCGCCCTGAGCCTGGTAAACCTTGCCCGCAACCTCATAGAACGCGTTCTGGAGTTCCTCTTTCGCTTTCTTGATGACTTCGATATCCGTACCCTTGAGAGCTTCCTTCAATGCGTCAAGCTTGGGCTGAACCTTATCCTTATCCTCTTGAGTAACCTTGTCGCCGAACTCGTTCATCGACTTCTCAATCTGATAAACCATCGAATCCGCCTCGTTACGAGCGTCAACCTCTTCCTTGCGCTTCTTGTCCTCGGCAGCGTAAGCCTCAGCCTCGCGAACCGCCTTATCGATGTCCTCCTTGCTCATATTGGTGGAGGCTGTGATGGAGATGTGCTGCTCCTTACCTGTGCCCTTATCCATCGCGGATACGTTTACAATGCCGTTTGCATCAATGTTGAACGTAACCTCGATCTGCGGGATTCCGCGCGGTGCGGGAGCGATTCCGTCCAGACGGAAGTTGCCGATAGACTTATTGTCCTTGGCAAACTCGCGTTCGCCCTGAAGAATGTTAATGTCAACGGACGGCTGATTGTCCGAATAGGTAGTGAATACCTGAGTTTCCTTGCACGGAATGGTGGTGTTGCGCTCAATCATCTTGTGGCAAACGCCGCCTGCGGTTTCGATACCCAGTGACAGCGGAGTAACATCCAGAAGAACGATTCCCTGAACCTCTTTGTTCAGCACACCGCCCTGAATGGAAGCACCGATCGCCACGCACTCATCGGGGTTAATGCCCTTGAACGGGTCTTTACCGAGGAATCCCTTAACCGCCTCTTGAACTGCGGGGATTCTGGTAGAACCGCCCACAAGCAGAATCTTGTGAATCTCGCTCTTATCCAGACCCGAATCGGAGATTGCCTGTTTGAGCGGTCCCATTGTCATCTCTACGAGATCGGCGGTAAGTTCGTTGAACTTAGCGCGCGAAACCGTTACATTCAGGTGCTTTGCGCCGGTAGCGTCCGCAGTGATATACGGAATTGAAACGTTTACCGAAGTGGAATTAGACAATGCGATTTTCGCCTTTTCCGCCTCGTCTTTCAAACGCTGCATTGCAAACTTATCTGTGGACAGGTCGATTCCGTCCGATTTCTTGAACTCCTCTCTGAGGAAGTCGATGATTCTTTGGTCGAAGTCATCACCGCCGAGGTGGTTGTTTCCGGCAGTTGCAAGAACCTCCTGAACGCCATCGCCGATATTGATTACCGAAACATCGAACGTACCGCCACCGAGGTCGTAAACCACGATATTCTGGTCTTCCTCTTTATCCACACCGTAAGCCAGCGCCGCCGCTGTCGGTTCGTTAATGATACGCTGAACGTTCAGTCCCGCGATTTGTCCCGCGTCCTTGGTCGCCTGGCGCTGCGAGTCGGTAAAGTACGCGGGAACGGTGATAACTGCGTCCGTAACCTTCTCGCCGAGATAGCCCTCCGCGTCATTCTTCAGCTTGGTGAGAATCATTGCGGAAATCTCCTGCGGGGTGTACTTCTTGCCGTCAATGTCCACCTTGTAATCGCTGCCCATATGACGCTTGATGGAAATAACCGTCTTTTCGGGATTCTGAACTGCCTGGTTCTTCGCCAACTGACCTACCAGACGTTCGCCGTCCTTGGTGAATGCCACAACGGACGGAGTTGTTCTGCTGCCCTCGGAATTCGTGATTACCACAGGCTCGCCGCCCTCGATAACCGATACGCAGCTATTTGTTGTACCCAAGTCAATACCAATAATCTTGCTCATAGTTGTATCCTCCAAATTAAATTCTTCTTGTTGTCCCTCCGCCGCACTACGGCGGATAGACTTTGCCTATTTCGTTTAGTTTGCAACCGCAACCATCGCGAATCTTATCACCTTATCGCCGATTTTGTAGCCCTTGGCGAATGTCTGCACCACCGTGCCGCTCTCCGCATCGGAATCGTCCACACGCTGAACCGCCTGATGGAAGCTCGGATTGAACGGCTCGCCGTCACTCGCGATTTCCTCAACGCCCAAACCCGTCAAGGTTTCTGTAAAGCTGTCGGAAATCATCTGTACGCCCTTCTTGAAACTCTCGTCCGTACACTCCGCAGACAGCGCGCGGTTCAAGTTGTCCATCACGGGCAGGAATTTCGCGGTAATGTTCGTGATTATTTCCGCACGCAGAGCCTCCTTTTCACGCGCTGAACGCTTTCGAAAGTTGTCATACTCCGCCATTGTCCTCAGAAGCTGGTCCTTGACCTCGGCAAGCTCGTTTGCCGCCTTGTCCTCCTCGGATTCGACCTCAACCTCGGGTTCGGGCTGTTCGGTTTCCCCGATGATCTCCTCGGATTCCTCGTTCAATACCTCTTCATCATTCATCATTTTTGTCATCTCCCTCGCTTCCCAAAGGCGGCGGATTGTCGGACTCCGACAGCATAATCGTCACCTTTTTGCTTAAATATTCTATATACGGAATAACCTTTCGGTAATCCAACCGCATAGGACCCACAATTCCGAGGGTTCCCGCGGGTTTACCGTCCTTGTAATAGCCGGCGCTTATCATTGCTCCGTTGGAAATCGCGAACGTGCCGTTCTCTCCGCCAAAGCGGATATTGATTCCCGATAATGCGTCACTCAACAGTCCCGAAAGCTCCGATTTGCGCTCAATGAACTTCAGCACATCATCGGTCGGGAACTCCGCGCACGCAAGTAAATTCGCCTCTCCCTTAACCTCCACCGAATCACGCATCATCTCCTCGGAAAGCTCGTAAACCGCGTGCAGCAGCGGCGCAAGCGACAGCATATAGCTCCCCAGCGCGGACGCCAGACCGCTAATATACTCCTCGGACATCTCCTCAAGATTTACACCTTTGAGGTGGTCGTTCATAAACTCGGTGAAGCCCGACATCTGCTCGTCCGTCAAATCAAATTCCATACGGCAGACCTTGTTTTTAATCGTGCCGTTGGAGGTGATCATCAGCAGAACATACATTCTCCGCCCCGCAGGAACAACATCTACCTTGGAAATTACGGAATACTTGGACGCGTGATTGGTGGAAACCGCCGCGCATTTGGTGATTTCCGCCAACGCGGTTGATGCGCACTCAATGATTGATTCATCGCTCCCCACGCTGTTGTCCAACATTCGGTCGATTTCGCCGATTTTCTCCGCGTTTATCGGTTCGGGGGACATCAGATTCTCAACATAATACTGGAACCCCTTGTAGGTCGGCACGCGCCCGGCAGAGGTGTGAGGGTGATCAAGATAGCCTTCCTGTTCGAGAGCCGCCATATGGTTGCGGATCGTAGCAGACGAAACACCCATCTCGGGACGCGCCGCCAATGCCTTGGAGCCTACGGGATCCCCTGTACGAATAAACTCATCAACAATCGCCGCAAGTATTTTTTCGCTTCGCTGATCCACCCTCTCGCCGCCTTTCATTATTCTGTCCGGTGAAATCAATTTCAGTGTTAGCACTCAAATACTTTGAGTGCTAAATATAATTTATCATATTTATTTTAGTTTGTCAAGCGTTTTTCAAAAAAATGTATACAAAATATTGTACTATTTTTCCCGATTTATTGTTTATTATTGCTATATTCCGTGTTTTTTCGGGGTTTTTGGTTGACAAACAGTGAAAAAAGTGATATAATATTCAATATATTCACGCATTATGAACAGAGGAGGCGGAGAATTTGCACTTTGTACAAGCTAAATCCATTCTCAGTGCGAATAACGGAATGAACATCTACCGTGGCTGCTTGCACGGATGTATCTACTGTGACGCGCGCTCGGACTGCTATCAGATGAAACACGCGTTCGAGGACATCGAGGTGAAAATCAACGCTCCGCAGCTTCTGGAAACCGCGCTGAAGTCCAAGCGGCGGTTATGTATGATAGGCACGGGCGCGATGAGCGACCCATACTGCGCTCCCGAATGCGAATTAAAACTCATGAGGCGGTGTCTAGAGCTTATTGCGGAGTATGGCTTCGGAGCGGCGGTGCTGACCAAATCCGACCTTATAATGCGCGATATCGACCTGCTGGAAGAAATTAACACCTCCGCGAAAGCGGTTGTGCAGATGACACTTACTACCGCCGATGAGAGCCTGTGCCAAATCGTGGAGCCGAACGTCTGCTCCACGGCACGGCGCGCGGAGGTTCTTATGGAGATGAAAAAGCGCAAAATCCCTACGGTTATGTGGCTTACACCGATTCTGCCGTTCATCAACGACACGGAATCCAACATTCGGGAGTTGGTTCAAATCGGCGCGGAGGCGGGTGTGTGGGGGATAATCACATTCGGAATCGGAATGACGCTCCGCAGCGGCGACCGCGAGTACTTTTACGCGGCTCTGGACAAGCACTTTCCGGGGATAAAGCAGCGTTATATCCGTACCTTCGGAGAGAGGTATGAAATACCCTCGCCGAACGGCGAAAAATTATGGGCAGTATTCATTAACGAATGCGAGCGGTACGGCATTGAATTTCGCCAAGAACGTATTTTCCAATATATGTCGGAATTTCCCGAGCCGCAGCAGCTTACCTTATTCTAAGACTTGACAAAATCCTCTTTTTCAAGTATAATAAATTTAGTGTCGAAATTAGTTATCTATAAGGGGATTTTATGAGAAAATACAAATACACGCCTGTGGCTTTGATGGGGATTTGCGCAATGATTTTCAGCTCATGTGCAGCAAATGAACCGAGAGAGCTGCCATATTCGATTTCCATTCCGGAATTCGACTCTACAAGCTCCACAAGTTCAATCAGCCAATCCACAACGACCTCCACAAGCACGGACGAAATAAAGCAGACATCAAGCTCCGAGGAAGTTACCAAGCCCGATGTCTATATTTGGATGCCGAAATATGATACGGGAATCCACGATTTTACAACCGGAAACGTGTTGTATAACAGCAATACGGTTTATCCCGTCAATCGACAATATTACGCGAATTTAAGCACCGACAGCTCCCCCACTGTGCTGTGCAGCGGAATCGGCGGCTCGGCGAGTTTATCTCTTGACCGCGAAAAGGCAGCGGAATACGCCCAAGCACACTGGAACGACAATGTGGGACTGTGCGCTCAGTTTGCTTCAACGTGCCTGAATGCGGGCGGCGCAAACGTCTATTCCACAAGCTCCACAGCACTTGCGTTAAAGCTAATGCACACCAACGCGGGTTTCGGGCAGTTCATCTCCGTGAATGACAACCGCACCGTAAATCTTCCCGAATATGCCGCTCCGGGAGATATTGTTCAATGTTTCTGCCCCTATGACGCTATGCCACATACAATTATATACATAGGCAACGATGAGGACGGGCAAATGCTCGGCTGCTCACACAATCCCGCAGTGAGTGCCGAAAGCGCGTATGAAATTCAAAATCACTGCCCCGATTGCGGCACGCCGATAAACGAAGTGTTCTTTTTCCACTTTTTTGATGAGTCCGATGAGAATCTCCCCACCGAAGTTACTGATACTGTTTCGGATAGTTCTTGGGTTATGATGTACGAATCCGGCGGCTATCGGCTCTCTGCCGCGTATAACCGCCAAAACGCCGTTTCCTACGCGAAAAACCACCCCGCAGACGGAATCGGGGAGCGTGGCGCGATAAGCACCTCCGCGGCACTCGTCGCGGGCGGAATCCCCGTAGAGCATTCATTCCAGTCGGCGCTGTTCTTTCAATTGGTCAAATCGCGGCTCTGCTCGGCTCAGTGCCTTACGGTAAACGAAAACCATACCGTTACGCTGCCCGAATATGCCCATGCGGGTGATGTGGGATTCATCTACTGTCGAAACGACGGAATGATGCTAAGCTCGTTCATTATTGACGATGTAGACGAAAAGAGTCAAATGATCGCACTGTCCTATGATAACGTGAATAATGGTACTTCCGCGTTCCTCACGGACGAAATCTGCCCCGGCTGCGGCTCGGCAATCGATGAGGTGATTCTCTGCCACTTCGATTAAAAGGTTACAAAATATTACAAATTATTACAATTTATTAATAATTATTGAAATTATTTTTCAATTGATTTATAATGTAATACGGAAAATATATTTTTGTAATAAAGGGGTTTTTATGAAAAAATTTGCGTTGATTACAGCTCTGGTAATTTTCATCTCGGTTATCGGCGGGTGCAATACCACAGACGAGCGCACGTCCGATTTCACGGAATCAAGCGGACTTACCATCATCATATCGGAAAGCTCTTCCACCGACAGCAGCACGGAGAGCAGCTCCACAAGCACCGAATCCACAAGCACAACAGTGATGCTTCCCATTCTCGATGACGTCCCCGAAGAGGTATACGGCGCTCACGACTTCTCCACGGGAAATTATATTTATAATCCGAATGCGTTGGATACGTCAAACAGGCGGCGATATGACGGCGATTTCAACTGGACAAACGAGCGAAAGGTTCTTTGGACAAGCGCCATTGACGAAACACCGTGGAGTCCTTACGATGCGGACGGCGCGGTTACATATGGAAAAGCAAACTGGAATAACGGAATCGGCTTATGCGCGGAGTTCCTATCCAGTTGTTTGACGCAGGGCGGCAATATAACCAACTACACCGACAGCTCTACGGCGATTACGCTTATGCTGCTCCACTCGCGATTGGGTTTCGGTCAGTTTCTGCCCTACAGCAAGCAAGATCACACCATCACACTTCCGGCATACGCGCGCCCTGGAGATGTTGTGCAGCTTTATTGTACATACGAGGGTGTAATGATGCACTCGACTTTGGTTGTAGGTACGGACGAAAACGGAAAGATGCGCGCTGTTGCCCACAATCTGCGCAACAGCGGAGAAAACACGTTCCTTGTTGACTACCTCAACGACCCGTGCTGGTGCTGTAAAGCCGATACTGCGGAGGTTTTCTTCTATCACTTCTACCGCGATGATGACAAGGGACTTCCCGAAGAGGTGGTAAACAACAAGGACATTGTATTGTTGGAGGAGCGCGGCTACACCCTCTCGGATGAGAAATTCGACCGAGCAGCAGCGCTGGAATACGCGAAATCCAATCCCGCGGACGGTCTGGGCGGATTCGGCGCGAGCCACACCTCAAGGATTCTCCGCGCGGGTGGGTGTTCTGTGGGTTATCCCAATCAGTCGGCGGTGTTCATTCAGCTTCTGAAAACCCATCTTGGCGCGGCGGAGTCGCTGTCGGTTCGCGCCGACCGCACGGTTATTCTCCCGGATTATGCCAAGGCGGGAGATATGGCATTTGTATATTGTCCCCACGATGGAATGATAATATCATCATTCATCATATCCGGAAAAGATAAATACGGAAGAATGATTGCCGAATCCTACGACTATATAAACGATGGCAAATCCGCGTTTAAGGTTGACAGTTGGTGCCCCGGCTGCGGCGCGGAGATGTCCGAGGTTATCTTGTATCATTTTGATGATTAAAAAAACGCGGAGAACCGAAATTCTCCGCGTTTATGTTATGCCGGAGTATCTTGACCGGGAATTACAAACTTATCGATCGCCCTTTCCGCGCTTTCGGGGTCTAACCATATCAAAGCCTCTATAATTCTATCACGCGATTTATCGGAATTGCCGTACCACTCATAATCCGAATTTTTCATACGCTTCAGAACGGCGGGTTTGTAAACACGCTGCAATCGGAGATTTTCGATGTGTTTCCGCGATATGACGACCTCGATGTAATTACGTGAGTGCCGCGGAATTCCCAGAACCAGCACCTTTTCGTGACCCATTCCGCCGAAAACCAGATTTATAAACACCTTTGTTACGGGGCGGAACTGCTTGTTTCCGCGTCTGATCTCGTGATTTTCCCCGTATTCGTGTTCGCCTACTATATTCCCGATCAAGCACCACTGTCATTCAGACTCGGCGAGTTCCTTTTCGTATGCTGTTTCCACAATATTATCCTCACTAATACTAATCTTCCGTCATCTTGTCAACAATCTAACGGAGATTAGTATAAATTGTTGCTCAAACCGATGTAACCGAAAAATAAAGTGCGTCCGATTCGGACGCACTTCAACTTTTGAAACCGATTTCCGCGAATCAAATCATCGACTCTTGCCAGCTTGCCGGAGCTTCAAGACCAAACATCTTGACAACAGTTGGAGCGACATTGGAAAGCCCGTAATTGCCGTCCTTGATGGTGTACTTCACGTCTTTGTCGTAGATAATGAACGGCACGGGATTCAGCGAGTGAGCGGTGCGAACCTGAACCTCGCCCTTCTTGTTCTTTTCAAGCATTTCGTCCGCGTTGCCGTGGTCGGCGGTTACAAGCATTGTAACACCATACTCATCGCAGACCTTTTTAAGCCGCGCAAGTCCGATATCAACGCTCTCCATACCAATAATCGTTGCTTCCATTGAGCCGGTATGACCGACCATATCGCCGTTCGGGAAGTTGCAGCGCAAGAAGTCATACTTCTTGGATTTGATTGCCTCGATAAGATCGTCCACAATATCCGCCGACTTCATCCACGGACGCTGGTCGAACGAAACATTGTCGGAGGGAATCTCCTTGAATGTTTCAAGCTCCTCGGAGAATTTACCGCTGCGGTTGCCATTCCAGAAATAGGTAACGTGACCGTACTTCTGCGTTTCGGATACCGCGTACTGCCGCAGCCCTGCCTTGACAAGCACCTCGGACAGAGTATCGTGAATCTCCGGAGGATTTACAAGGAACCGCGCCGGGAGCTTCAAATCACCGTCATACTGCAGCATACCCGCATAGCATACATCGGGCTTCTTGTCGCGGTTGAAATGATTAAACTCGTCCATATCAAAAGCCATTGAAAGCTCGATTGCTCTGTCGCCGCGGAAATTGTACAGAACCACACTGTCGCCGTCAACGATTTTTCCCACGGGAACACCGTTCTCGGCGATAACAAATCCGGGAAGATTCTGGTCGTCCGCCTTACCAAGCTCGGTACGGTAGGTCTGAACAGCCTCGGTCGCCGAAGCGAACTGCCGTCCCTCGCCCTTAACATGAATATTCCAGCCGCGCTCTACCATCGGCCAATCGGCTTGATAGCGATCCATTGTAATAGTCATACGTCCGCCGCCGCTGGCAATTTTGCCGTCAAACGAACCATTGTTCAGTTCTTTGAGTACGTCCTCAAGCTGCTGAACATAAGTCAGCGCGGAATCGGACGGAACATCGCGACCGTCCAACAGTACGTGAACGCGAGCCTTTTTAACTCCCTCGGACTTCGCCTTTCTCAGCATATTGAACAGATGAGAGATGTTCGAGTGAACGTTTCCGTCCGACAGCAAGCCGATAAAGTGCAGTGTGCTGTCTTTTGCCTTGACATTCGCAACAATCTCTTTCCAAGCGGAGGAATCGTACATCTTTCCGCTCTCGATGGATTCATTCACAAGTTTTGCGCCCTGTGAATAAATCTGACCGCAGCCAAGCGCGTTATGTCCGACCTCGGAGTTGCCCATATCGTCATCGGTGGGCAGTCCAACCGCGTCACCGTGAGCTTTAAGGCGCGTGTTCGGACAGTTGGCAAGCAGCCAGTCCAAAGTGGGCGTTTTCGCCTCGGTAACAGCGTCGCCCAACCCCGTCTTGGAGTAACCAACTCCGTCCATTACAACCAATAAAACAGGTTTTGCCATTAATAAATACCTTCTTTCTTAATCCCATAAATCGTTGAAATACTCCGCAAACATTGACATAGCCTTTTTCAGGCAGTCACTTCTGTATTCGCAAAGTTCGTTTTCGACTTTATGATAATTTTCATCAAGCTTTCTGTATTTCGGTATATCGCTTAAATCATGAATAAAAACACGTGTTCCGTCTTTCTTTTTCACCCATTTCCCGTTAAAACCGAAACTCTTTATAAACTTGTGTAAAACTATACTGTATTCCTCATCGTAAGGATTTTTCTTTTGACAGGTTTCCTCGTTTGCCTCACGGAAAAGGAATGCCATTTTTGTAAGAATATTCTTCCATTTCGCGGCAGCCTTGTCTATCTCCTCGTCTGTGTCGGAACCGTCGTTCTTCAAAAACCTTGAGGGAAAGCCGTGCGATGTATCTTTTAATTCCTCAAGCATATCGGGAATCACACACAAAAACCAACTGTTGATATTCCAAATGTCCCTGTAACAGAAGCCCTTTTTAATTCGCTGAACGCAGCATTTCAAATCGCGAAAAACTTCCCCGGGGATTTTATGAAATTCCTTGTTTCTAAAGTAATCCCTTACGCTCGACAAGAGAAACGCACTATACATACACGAACTCCCTACTTCACAACAATCATCCGTTCTCTGCTGCCTTGATGATAGTGGTGAAATCGCCTGCCTTCAAGGATGCTCCGCCGATAAGACCGCCGTCTACGTTGGTCTTGGAAACCAGCTCCTCGGCATTGCCCGCGTTCATCGAGCCGCCGTACTGAATCGTAATGGACTCCGCAGTATCGTTGTCGTACAGCTTGGCAAGCTGCGCACGGATAAACGCGCAGACCTCCTCCGCCTGCTCCGCGGTAGCGGTCTTGCCTGTGCCGATAGCCCAGACAGGCTCATACGCGATAACGCACTTCTTAACGTCCTCTTTGGAAATCGCAAAGAAATCGAGCTTGATCTGGCGCGCGATAACCTCTTCTGTAATGTTGCACTCGCGCTCCCAGAGCAGCTCACCCACGCATACGATGGGCTTCAATCCCGCCTCCAGAGCCGCCTTGGTGCGCTTGTTTACGGTTTCATCGGTTTCGTTGAAGTACTGACGACGCTCGGAGTGACCGAGAACAACATACTCCACGCCCATCTCCGCAAGCATATCCGCGGAGATCTCGCCCGTGAACGCGCCGCTCTTCTCAAAGTGGCAGTTCTCCGCGCCGATTTTGATGTTCGTGCCTTTAGTCGCGTCCAGAGCCGTTTCAAGGTTGGTGAACGGTACGCACGCAACGATTTCCACACTCTTAACGTCCGCAACCAATGGCTTAAGCTCCTCAAGCAGAGCCTTCGCCTCGGGGCGGGTCTTGTTCATCTTCCAGTTTCCGGCAATGATTGCCTTTCTTACATTCTTCTTCATAATAAATCATTCCTTTCAATTGAGAAAATATCTCAAATCATTTTACGGTAATATCACCGCGCGATTTTTCCGGCTTTTTGATTCCGGTTATAAATCTAAGCGGATCTATTCTTTTACAGATCTCGTGCAGCCCCACGGTAACGGCAAAGCTGACGACCGTTATCAAGATGAACTGCGCGAAGTTGGCGCAATCAATCTTTACGATAAAGAACGCGGCCGCCGCAAGTACGGTTTGATGAAGCCAATAAATCGGAAAGCAAGCGGGCGAAAAGTAACTCGTGAATCCGTTTTTGAAATCCAGAAACCTCGCTCCGACTGCCACTGCGCCCAGGATTCCTGTCCACTCCAAGGCTCTGAAATCGAGATACCAGAAAAGTTTGCTTTCAATTCCGACATTCCACATAACACAGCGGAATATCATCATCGCAAGCCACAAGCCGCCAAGCAGAATCCAATTGCGTTTGAGCTTTTCAATCACCTTGTCATCGGTGAACAAAAAGAATCCCAACAGAAAGCAGAGAGCAAATTCAAGCACGCCTTTTCCGCCAACATTCGCAACAAGACCGCCCGCGCAAAGCAGCGCAAATCCGCCGATTATCAGCACCACAACGGGGATTTTCGACAAATCGGGCTTTTTGTCCCTCTTAACATACCAAATATTGAACGGTAAGAACACCAACGAATACACAAACAGGAACAATATAAACCATAAATGTCCGGGAGTAAACCCACCGTCATAACCCGTGAGATCGGTCCATTTAGTGAAGAAAACCGAATAGTGCCTAAAATATCCACCTTGATAATCGTTGAAAAATACGTCCGCGATAAAGCTCTGTATCGGTATCCAAAGCAACAGCCCGCTCACGAACGGAACAAGCAGTCTGAGAACACGCTCCTTTGCATATTCGGCAGCCGTTCGTTTTTTCAGCGCAAAGAAAGTCGATGCTCCCGCCAACGCAAACAGTAAGGACATCCACCACGGATACACCGAGAGATCGATATACCGAAGCGCGGGGATTTCCCCTCCGTAGACGTAAAAGCTGTAATAGACACCCGACAGAAAACACATTGACGCGTGAAACGGAAACAGCATCAGAATTGCCAAAATTCAATGAAATACTTCCTTTTGCCCAACGAAGCCTCCGTATTAACAAAAGTATGCCGCCGCGCCGCGGCGGCATACCATAACTGTCAACTATTACTTATCCTGAATAGCGTCAATTCCGGGCAGACCCTTACCCTCGAGATACTCAAGGGACGCTCCGCCGCCAGTGGAGATGTGGCTCATCTTGTCCGCGAAGCCAAGCTGAACAACAGCCGCCGCAGAGTCGCCGCCGCCGATGATAGTAGTAGCGTCAGCCTCTGCCATGCCCTTAGCAACCGCGATCGTACCCTTTGCGAGAGTCGGGTTCTCAAATACGCCCATCGGTCCGTTCCATACAACGGTCTTTGCGGACTTAACCTCGTTCGCGAACAGCTCCATGGTCTTGTCGCCGATGTCCAGACCCATCATATCTGCGGGAATCTTGTCCGAATCCACAACGGAAACCTCGATATCCGCGTCAATCGGGTCGGGGAACGCCTTGGCAACGGTAGTGTCCACGGGCAGAAGCAGCTTCTTGCCGTTCTTCTCCGCCTTTGCGATCATCTCCTTGCAATAGTCGAGCTTCTCATCGTCAACCAACGACTTGCCGACTTCCAGTCCCTTAGCCTTAAGGAATGTGTAAGCCATACCGCCGCCGATAATCAGCGTATCGCACTTGTCGAGCAGATTGGAAATTACATTGAGCTTATCCGCAACCTTTGCGCCGCCCAGAACCGCAACAAACGGACGAGTCGGATTCTCGACAGCGTTTCCGAGGAACTCGATTTCCTTGTTCATCAGGTAGCCGACAGCGGTTTCCTTAACAAACTTGGTTACGCCAACGGTGGAAGCGTGCGCTCTGTGCGAAGAACCGAACGCGTCCATAACGAAAATCTCGCCGTTAACGAGGTCTGCAAGCTCCTTCGAGAAGCCCTCGCCGTTCTTGGTTTCGTCCGCGCCGCGGAAACGTGTGTTCTCAAGAACAACGATATCGCCGTCAGCCATCTCCGCAACAGCCTTCTTTGCGTTGTCGCCGACTACGGTATCATCGGGAGCGAATGTAACCTTAGACTTTACCAGCTCCGCGAGTCTGTCAGCCGCCGGTTTAAGCGAGAACTTAGCCTCCGGACCGTTCTTCGGCTTGCCGAGGTGCGAGCAAAGAACTACCTTTGCGCCGTTTTCGATGAGCTTATTGATGGTGGGAAGAGCCGCAGTGATACGGTTATCGTTGGTGATTTTGCCGTCCTTCAGCGGAACGTTGAAATCAACGCGCACGAGGACGAATTTGCCCTTTACGTTCAAATCTTCTACATTTTTCTTGTTGAGCTTAGCCATGATAAACATTTCCTTTCGTTATGTGAAAAATTTGTTTGAGAAAATCTCAAACCTCTACACTATATATTGTAC
>CAMWMN010000023.1 GCA_947175385.1 uncultured Clostridia bacterium
GCGCCCCCGCCCGAGGTTTAAACCACACTGAGGTAATACCGGCACGGGGTGTGCCGTGGCGCCCGGCTCGCCCATATTAAATTGGGCTTTGTGCCAAATTTCATCTGCGCGGTTCGCGATTTGCTATCTAGATAAGGAGATAATATGAGGTTTGAATATTCGCCAAAAGGAGTATGCTCCCGCAAGATGATTTTTGAGGTTGAGGACGGGATAGTCCGTTCGCTTACGGTGGAGGGCGGCTGCAACGGCAATCTGCAAGGTATTTCCTCGTTGCTTATCGGTCTGTCTGTTGACGATGTAATCAAGCGGCTTGAGGGTATTAAATGTGGAATGAAGCCCACATCTTGCCCCGACCAGATAGCTCAGGCGCTCAAAACGTTGAAATCGGAGAGTGCGGAATGAAGATCAAGGAGCTTTTTAAGGGCGGCAAGACGGTGTTCTCGTTCGAGATTTTTCCGCCGAAAAAAGACGGAATGTTGGACAATCTCCAAGAAACACTTGAGCAGTTGTCGGCGCTGAAGCCCGATTTTATCAGCGTTACACACGGCGCGGGCGGGAGCGTTCCCGGGTGCTCAACGGCGGAGGTCGCGTCCATAATCAAGGACAAGTTCCATACGGAAACGATCGTTCACCTCACTTGCGTAAATTCCACGTTTGCGGAGGTTGACGCCGCTATTGAGGATTTGCAGTCGCGCGGAATTGAGAACATCCTCGCGTTGCGCGGCGACATCAATCCCGATATTCCGCCCAAAAAGGACTTTGCGCACGCGTCGGATTTAATCGCGTATATGAAGGAAAAAAGCTCTCTCGGATTTTCGGGCGCGTGCTATCCCGAGGGGCATACCGAATCCGAATCCCTTTACGCAGACATCGCGAATCTGAAGATTAAGGTTGACGCGGGCGCGGAGCATTTGATTTCGCAGTTGTTTTTCGATAACGCGGCATTCTACGAGTTTCGGGATAAGGCGCGCGCGGCGGGAATCGCCGTGCCGATTGAGGCGGGAATAATGCCGTGTGTAAACGCGAACCAGATTCGGCGAATGGTGTCGACTTGCGGGGCCTCTCTGCCGCAGAAATTCGTGCGGATAATCAGCAGATACGAGAACAACCCTGATGCGCTGCGTGACGCAGGGATTGCCTACGCGATTGACCAGATTATCGACCTAGCCGCAAACGGCGTTGACGGAATCCACCTCTACACGATGAACAAACCCTACATAGCGCAAAAAATTTGCGAATCGTGCTATAATATAGTTAAGTCGTAATTTGTTCGCACTGCATACAAAACCGCTGTTCTCTCCACGCATACGCGGAGAGAACAGCAAGTTTATTTATGGGTCGAAATTCCAAATTGCAGGATTTTATTACAATTTTATTACAGTTTTATTACAGTTTTGTAACAATAGTTGACATTTCAAAAAAATATGGTAAAATAAAGATATGGAAAGGCAAGAGCCACGAAACATCTTCACTATCGTTTTATAATTATTCCGAAAATCGCCTTATTCCATCTTCCATTTTCTTTCGGGTGACTGCCGAATGCAATCTCGGCGTTTCCCTCCCGAAATTGCACAGGTGTACCTTCCGTTAGCTGTCCATTTGTTTTGAATCTATCTCTCCCAATTTTTTTACATTTTGCCTGTGTAATTTTACAAAATTATTCCCCGAGCCGCTCTATTGCGGTTCGGGGGCTTTTTTGTTTCAATTTATCCTGTGCGTTCTGTGCCGAACATAATGTAGTTGTACTCCCGCGCGAGTGCGTCCCAAGTGGGACTTCCGACATACCCCGACGGCTCCAAGCCGTACAGCCGCTGGAACGTAGTAACCGCGCGTTCGGTTTCGGGTCCGTAATATCCCGTGACATCGATTACGGGAATCTGCCCGATATTCTGACCGATTACACGCAGATAAGTCTGCATTTCGCGAACATCGTTGTTGCGCATTCCGGGAGTGATAATGTAGCCGGGGTAAATCTCCGCTGCCGCTCCCTCATAGCCCTCGGGAAGCCCATTCAGAATATCATTGTAGATTTTACTGATAAGCTGCCAGGTGCGGAAATCCACAATTCCATCGGGATTTAATCCGTAGAACTCCTCAAATGCTTTCACCTGACGCTCGGTTTCCGCGCCGAACACTCCCGTTTGAGGAACGGACGGAATCTCGGAATTGAAATACGCAATTACATTCAGGTAGTATTGCAGCGCGCGAACCCCCTGACCGTAATCCCCACGGCGCAAATCCTCGTCCCAGTAATTGGTAACCTCCCCTGTGGTAAGTCCCTCGCCGCCCAGCTCGGACAGTCCTTTTACGGCGGTAAAGATGTACTTTATCTGATACCACGTGGATTTGTTGACAATGCCCGTTACTGGAAGCCCGAACACCTCCTGAAATATCATTACCGCTTGTGTGGTGCTCTCGCCGAAGATTCCGTTTGCGGGAACGATTCGCGGAATCGCGGGATAGTTCTGTCGGATTCGGTTCAGCTCCACCTGAATAGTGCGGACCTCGTTTCCCGAAGAGCCAAACCCGAACGGTGTGCCGGGGTAACTCGGAATATTCTCGGAAATCGGCGCATTGTACACAATGTCAATATCGTCACCGTAATAGTACTGCAAGATTTCATACGGTGTGTAGCCCTGGTTCGCGAGTGAAACCGTTCCCCACTGCGACAATCCGCGACAGGTAACGGTCGTGCCGTTGCAGAACATCGCGAACATCGGCTCTACGCTGCCGCGGCGAACTATGTAGTTGTTGAAGATCTCATCAACAAGCTGAGAGATATTTCCGAAGATGTCGCGTCCGTAAACGAACGCTTGGTCATACTGGGTGGAATTGGTAATATCGAAATCATACCCGCGTGAGCGATACCACTCGGTATACACACGATTGAGCGCGAACGAAATCTGCACATAGATGTTCGCTCGCAGAGCCGCCTCGGGCCATGTCGGGAAAATCTCGCTGGAGGCAACGTTTTTGATGTAGTCGGGGAACGTCACGGAAACGTTTGGGGCGTTGGAATCGGGCGTTCCGAGGTGAACTATTATCCGTTCGGGCACAAACGGCAAATTACTCGTTGGCATTAGGCACCTCCGTAATTATCTCCGATTCACCGTCATCGGCATCGGGAACCATCGCCACACGCTGAATCGACTGAACTCCGTCAAACACGGGAATGTCCTTCAGAATCACATTAGCATAGCCGTCCATTTTCACCGTTGCATCATACAGCGCAAACGGCTGAATGTTATTCTCAACGTGCTGAGAAAGCTCTTTAGACGGCGCAGGGAGCGTCTGCGGAGGAGTTTGACCGCTTTCATCGGTGAGCATTTCAGTGATTTCGTGCCGAGAACCGGCGATCTGTTTCGACAGAGCGCACCGCGCGCCCTTGATCGGCAGTGCCTCGCGCGCCGTGTACACGCGGAACGTAATCGTACCGCGTCCGATGTTCCGTTCGGTGAACTGTTCATAGCTTTCATACTCCGGCTCGGGATATTCGATTGGAGTTCCTCGACTTCCGCGGGCAAGCTCCTCGTCTGAGGGATTCGCGCCTATGGCTGATTCATGCTGTTGCGGCGACTTGGGCGCGGGCATTTCGGGTTCGATTTGCGCAACGCTCTCATCGGTATTCTCGGTGATCTCGTCCGAAATCACGTTGTCAATGTCCTCGGAAACCTCATCATTATCCGAAATTTCCGAAATCAGTCTGCCGTACTCATCGGGAATCCGCACATCGTCCTCAACATAGCCGATAACGCGCGGCTGCTTGATTGTTTCGGATTCGGGTACTTCTTCGGCTCTGGGCACCCCCTCGGCTTGGGGAGGTTGCGGTGACGGCTGCACTGGCGTCATGGGAGAGGAATCCGTTTCGGGTACCACCTCGGCTCGGGGAGCGGGCTGCGCGGGTTTTGATGTACTGCCCCGGTTAGGTGAGGATTTCATCAAATCCATCAGCTCACGCTTGTATCGTTCAATCATATTTTTAGTGTCTTCCATAAAATTACCTCCGTGATAAGTTCTCTTTTCATTTATATGTTCGCGGTACTTCAATTATTCATTGTTTTCTATACGCGCGGATTATCGGACAACCTACGATGTGCGGTGTGCCGAACGCCCCCTTCGTGATGTTTTTTCATTGATTTGCAGTTGTGAATGATTAATAATTATGATGGACATTGTGATTGTCCGAGTTATCTATTACAAAGGGGGAGCAATATGACTGCTAAGGGAATTAATGTAAGCGATTATTTCAAAAAAAACAATCGGAAGTTCATCAAGTTCGGGGAGAATTTCGCCAAGCTGCTGAACGATGAGGAACTTATCAATGAGCTTGCGCGGAAGGATCTTGAAAAGCTCGCCAAGGTGTGGAAATTGGTGTTTGAGCTGATGGACGAACGGTCCGCGGATAACGGCGAAAAGCTGGCGGAGCTTATCGGCGTGTACAATGACATCGGAAAGGACATCGAACAATGAAGTTTTCACCAAAACAAGAGCAAGCACTCTCGCTGATGAAACGCGGGAAGCTGCGGCGGCTGAATATCTTCGAGGGGAGCGTCCGCAGCGGAAAGACATATATTTCGACGATTATGTGGGCATTCTGGGTTGCGGGAAGTCCGCGCGGCAGGTCGTATCTGATGTGCGGAAAAACGCTTACCACACTCAAACGCAACGTTCTGGTGCCGCTCAGGGAGCTGCTAGGGGATTCGTTCAGCTATTCCGTGACAAAAAAGGAGGGTATGCTGTTCGGGCGGAAAATCTACCTGGAGGGCGCGGCAAATGCCGAGTCCGAGAGCAAAATCCGAGGAATGACACTGATGGGCGCTTACTGCGATGAGCTTACGCTGTTCTCCGAGGATTTTTTCGTAATGCTGCTCTCGCGCCTTTCCGAGGACGGCGCAAAGCTGTTCGCGACTACCAATCCCGATTCGCCCAATCACTGGGTCAAGCGCGATTATCTGGACAACAAAAACGTGGATTTGCTGTCACTTCAATTCACTCTCGAAGACAATATTTTCTTGCCCAAGACCTATGTGGAGCAGCTTAAGCGGGAATTTACAGGAGTGTTTTATGACCGCTTTATTCTGGGTAAATGGGTAGTCGCCGAGGGGCGGATTTACGAGGGATTCTCGCAGAGCAACATAATCGACAGAGATGAGTTGGAAAACCGTTTGCGCGAAAATTCTATAATTATGTCCGTTATCGGGGTGGACTACGGCGGCAGCGGCAGCGCGTCTGCGTTTGTTCATGCGGGATTTGACGCAGGATTCAAGAATGTTTACGTCCTCGCGGAATACTATGACCCGCGCAACCGTTCCGCCGAGTGTCTGATTTCCAATTTCGCGGAGTTCGTATCCGCGCAAAAAACGCAATTCCCTACCCTCTCGCTTGCGTGCTGCGACAGCGCGGAACAGCTCCTCGTCAAGAGCTTTCGCCGCGCGGTTCGGCTTGAAGTCAAGAACGCGCTCAAACGTCCGATAAACACACGTATCAATATGCTCAACCGATTGATTGCGTCGGGGAGATTCTTCGTTCTAAACGAATGCCCCCACGTCATTGACGCGATTCAATCCGCCGTCTGGGATGAACGCGCCGCCCACAATGACTGTCGACTGGATAACGGCACGACAAACATCGACTCCCTGGATGCTCTGGAGTACGCGTTTGAACGGTACGAGCGGCAGTTGTTCAGATTATAGGCAGAAATAATTCCCGATTTACCAAGTGTGTGAATCGGGGATTTTTCGTTTATCGACAGTATTCGACAAAATCTAAAGTATACATTCCGTTAAATCAACAGCATACTTTTGCCGAATATCCGAAAATGTGCGATTGTTATCGCATTTACAGAAATTTGGAAAAAATTTACAGAAATTTCCAAAAACCTCTTGCATTATTTGCCAGAATATGGTAAAATATAATCAGACGGAAAACAGAAAACAAAATTTTCGTCAGGATTAAAACTATTGGAGGAAAATAAAATGACAAATCAAATTAAGGTACTTATCGGAAATGACAGCGCTGACTGCGGAATGGCTTGGGCAGGAGCTTTGAAAAACGCAGGAATGTACGCGATTACACGGCGGTGCGATGGAAACTCGGTGCTGAACTCCATCAAGTCCGAGGCGCCGGACGCGGCGGTTCTTGAGGCAAAAATGCCGTTCTGTGACGCAATTGAAGTGATACGGCGGCTTAAGTTCGAAAAGAAATACGTTCCGAATGTAATTATTGTGTCGAATGAATCAGACCCCACACTGGAGCGCGAGGCAGCGGCTTTGGGCGCGGCTTTCACACAAAAACCCGTGGATCCGCAATATCTGGTGTCCACCATTAACAGGCTGTGCGGAATGACGGAGCAATCCACCGAGGAGCAGCAATCCGACAACAACGAACTGGAGCTTGCCGTAACGGAAATCATTCACCAGGTCGGAATCCCCGCGCATATCAAGGGGTATCACTACCTGCGCACGGCAATTATGTTGTCCGTCACCAATGACGAGATGATCAACTCCGTGACAAAGCTGCTGTATCCGACGGTCGCAAAACAATATCAGACCACCTCGTCACGTGTGGAACGCGCGATCCGTCACGCTATTGAAATCGCTTGGGATCGCGGGGATATTGACGTTCTCACCAAGATTTTCAGCTACACGGTACATACCTCGCGCGGAAAGCCCACCAACTCTGAATTTATTGCGCTTATCGCCGATTATCTTCGACTGAAGTTCAAGCAGAAATCCGCGCACAGTATAGCGGTCGCAAGCTACCATTAATACATAGGAATCCCCTCGCCGTTCGGAGAGGGGAATCCGCGTTGGAATAATTGTCCGATTCTCCGCATATCCTTAAACAAACGAAAAGCAAAGGAGTGTACAAAATGGAGAATGTTGTTGAAATGCCGCGAAATCGTGGAGTAATGCCAAAAATCGAGCCGAACGCAGCTATTACATACGAACGGGAATCGACCGATGACGATGACGAGCTGCAAATCCCGGCGGAGCTTACTGACGCGCTGCACGAAACCGAGTCCGAATCGGACAAGCCGTATCAGCACGTTCGCGCACCCGAAATCCGGCGCGGCGGTTCGCGGATTATGATGGCGGTTGCGGGCACGTGCGGGGCTGCTGCGGGCGCCGTTATGGTGTTCATTGGACAAGTTGTTCCTACTATTCAAAACGGGGACTTCGGCGAGGTGTTCTTCGGACGGCTGGCAGTCGGCACAATTATGCTTGCCGCAGAATTTCTGCTCGGATTTTTCGCCCTTGGGGATTGGCTTGTGTGGAGCGTTCCAATGCTCTGCGGAATGGCTTGCGGACTGCGTTTGTGCGCCGATGGAAACTGGGCGGGTTTCATTGGCGCGGCATTTACGCTTATCGGTGTGATTTTTGCAGCCGCGCGTTCCGCAGATTTCTCGCAGCTCCTCTTAAAGCTCTCGCGCGGCGGCACGGTATATATGGAGTCCTCGCCCCGTCGGAGCTATGCAACCTCGTTTCTCGGATACTCCGCGCTGGTAATGGCGGGAGCGTTCGCCGAGGGGATTTCCACATTACTGTAAATTATAATGGGCTTGAAAAAACATCAAGCCCATTTTTGTTACTTCAAAAATCCCTGTATAATCTTCTCCTCTGCCTGCTCTTTGGTAAGTCCGAGGGAGCACAGCTTGGTAATTTGTTCGCCCGCGATTTTTCCGATTGCCGCCTCGTGAATCAGCTCCGCATCGACGTTATTCGCGTTCAGCGCGGGCTGAGCGTCTACTCTGCCGTTCTCGGCGATGATAGCGTCACACGCGGAATGCCCCGTGCAGCGGTTATTTCCCTCAACCACGGAATAGAATGCTTGATGGGAATTTCCCCTTGCCACGGAGCGCGAAACCAAATCCGCTCCGCTGTTCTCGCCGTTGAGCTTAACGGAGAAATTCGTCACCGCGTCCTCCGCGTTATTCGTCATAATGCGCTCGCGGACGATTATTTTTGCGTTCTTGTCAAGCTCTGCGCTGGTGGTTCGTGTGGATTTATCCACACCGCCGAGCTGAACGGTGTCCATCTCCAACCGCGAATTTTCCTTGAGGAAACACTCGGTAACGGGGTCGATTTTTTTAAGTCCCGCGCCGTTGCCCGTTCCGATATGCTTTTCCTTGTACAAAACCGAGGAATTCGGCTCAAGGAAAAATCTATGGATTCCGTTATGGCGCGCGTCCTCTTCACCCTCGTTATGAACTCCGCAGCCCGCGACGATCACCACGTCCGCGCCCTCGCCGATGTAAAAATCATTATACACCAAATCGTCCACGGCGGCGTGAGTTACGCACGCGGGAATAAACACGGTTTCTCCCTTGGTTCCGGGCTTGACTATGATGTCAATTCCGGGCTTGTCGGTTTTGGGATTGATAGTGATGTTCTCCGAGGACTTTCTGCCCGCGCACTGCGAATCCTCGCGGATATTGTACGCGCCCTTAAATCCCGTTTCGCTGTCGTAATCGGAAATTACCTTCAGCATTTCTCCCGTTATATCATTGAAGTTTATGTTCATAATATCGCTCATTGACACGCTCCTCCTCTCTTCGGGCAAGAGCAGGTATACTCGCCCTTAAGTAGCGCGGGAAGGATTTCCTCGCGCTTTCCCGCAATGCGGATTTTCCCGTCCGCAACCACAATGATGTCGTCCGCGATGGACAAAATCCTCTCTTGGTGAGAAATCACAAGCAGCTCTCCGGACGCGCTGTTCCGAATCTCCTCAAATGTTTCCACAAGGCGCGAGAAGCTCCACAAATCAATTCCTGCCTCGGGTTCATCAAACACCGAGAGCTTTGCGTTCCGCGCAAGCACCGTGGCAATTTCTATACGCTTTGCCTCGCCGCCCGACAGCGCGCTGCTCATTTCGCGGTCAATGTACTCTTCGGCGCACAAGCCCACCTTTGCAAGCAAATCGCATAGCGATACCTCGCGCATATGCTCCCCTGCCGAAAGCTCCAACAGGTCGCGCACCGTCAATCCCTTGAACCGCACGGGCTGTTGGAACGCGTAGGCGATTCCGCGTTTGGCGCGTTCGGTTATGTCCAGATTGGTAATATCCTCTCCGTTCAACAGGATCTGCCCCGAGGTGGGCTGCTCCACTCCCGAAATAAGCCGCGCAAGGGTGGTTTTTCCGCCGCCGTTCGGACCTGTGATTACCGTGAGCTTCCCGCCCGTGGAGCAGGAAATTCCGTTTATTATTTCCTCTCCGCTCGGGAGGGAATAATGTAATGATTTTAACTCTAACATATCTTCTCCTTATTTTAATGGCAAATTAAAAACCACGCAGACGCTTTGCGTCTGCGTTCGCTAAGCGAGCCGCAACACCGTTTCACGGTGTTGCGCCCCGCTTGCGTTTTGAATTTGCACGAGTTGCCAATAGGTTGATGTGGATTATAGCGCACTAAACCAACGTCCCGGTAGATTGTTAGGGGTTCAAGCTATATCCGCTTATTCAAAAACTCCAGAATATCCTCCATAGCCTCCTTGCGATTTAACTCGAAAATCAGCTCGTGACGCGCCTCGGGATAGATCCGCAAATTCGCGTCGCAGCCCTGTTCGATATACTTGACGAACGCTCGTCGGACGCCGTTGCCGTACTCGCCTATCGGATCCATTCCGCCGCTTAAAAACAGCAGAGGCAAATCGGTGGGAGTGTTCTCGATTACGGGCTTGCTGTTGCAGCAAAGCAGCGCGTTCAGCATATCGCGATACCCCGCAACGGTAAACATAAAGTTGCATTTGGGGTCGGCATTGTAGCGATCCACATTCGCCGTGTCACGTGACAGCCAGTCATTGGGCGTTCTGTGATTGGCGATCCGCAGATTGAATATTCCGAACACCGCTTTTCCAAATCGTGTGCGGTACAGATCCCCGTGGTTGCGCACCAGAATATCCAAAGTCCTCCGCAGCGGAATCGAACCCGTAATTCCGCCCGCAGTACCCGTTATCACTGCACCGGACAATCTATCCCTATATTTTGAAATGTAGATTCGCGCGAGAAAGCTGCCCATGCTGTGCCCCATCAGAAAATGCGGAACAGAGGGGAATTTCCGCTCCAGAATCAGCTTCATTCTGTGTAAATCGCGCACCATATTGATATATCCGCGCTCCTGCCCGAAATAGCCGAGCATATCGTCATTATGCACGGAATTTCCGTGACCGATGTGGTCATTCCCCGCAAACGCAATATCATTATCGCAAAGGAATTTCGCGAAATCCTTATACCGCTCGATGTACTCGCACATTCCGTGCGAAAGCATCACCACCGCCTTGGGATTTTCGGGAGTGTAGATATAATAATGCACATCGCAGAGTCTGCTTGTGCTCGGAAATGTTCCAATTGTTTTTTGCATAAAAAATTCCCCTTTAGAGTGTATCCAAATAATCTATAGCGCGTTGGTAAAACGTTGAAAGCACCTTCGCGTCAACCTGACTTTGCGCAAGCCGCCGCGCCGTCATATAATCCCTGTAACGAATCGCTGTTATTATTTGCCCGATGGGATTTTCATATTCGCCGATTTCAACAGCTTCAAGAAAGTCATTTTCCGAAATTCGTGGAATGCTGTCGAAAATCTCAAACGCGGTCTTTACCATCTTCTCCGTTTCCGTTTCGGAAAAATCAGCGGCGGTGAGGGTTTCTTTTCTGCGTATCAATCCCCTTACCGACCAGTCATAATCCGAGCGAACACCTTTGGGCTTGGTGATGTAATCCTTGAAAGCCCTTTCGATTGTCCAATAGAAGTCGTCCAGCCACAACGGCTTTGCCATAATCGTAATATCGATATGCGGCGAGTTGTTGAGAGCCAGCTCATGCAGATACATATAATAAAACATTCCGTCCTTATCATACCAGACGGCGTCACTGCGCTTTTTGACCTTAAACGCCTTCGCATACTCTTTAATATACGCGGCAACGGATTTTCTCCACTCCTTGATTCTTTGGTTTTCCTCACGCGTCACAGTTGATTGCCTCCAGTCTGTAAATCGGCTGTCCCAAATCGGTGAAACGCTTTTCGTATTCCGTCATAATATTCCCCTCAAAGCCGCTGTTATGTAAGTCCAGAGTGACGTTTTTAAGCGGGAATCCGCATTGTGAAAACTGTTCGATGGAGAACTCGAAAAAATGCATATTGTCGGTTTTCTGGTGAATCTCCGCGCCGCTTTTGAGGACTTTTCGATAGATTTCGAGAAACCGCGCGTGCGTCAATCGGTGATTTGCGTATTGCTTTTTGGGGAACGGACAACTGAAATTCAAAAACAGCCGCTCCACCGTATGCCCGTGGAACAAATGGTCGAGATATTCCGCTTGCCCCAAACAGAACCGCAGATTGGGGAGGTTTTCTGCCATCAGAGCTTCCATTCCCGTAACCAGAACATTCGGCGTTTTCTCTATGGCGATAAGGTTTATCTCGGGATTTCGCCGCGCAAACTCCAGCGCGAATCCGCCCTTTCCGCAGCCGATTTCAAGATACAGCGGATTGTCATTCCCGAACATTTTCCACGAATCAGCGAAAAACTCCTCTGATAACGGCTCGTCCGCGTGTTCATTCTGGCACTGCATATACAGCATTACCGGCTTACATGCGGCAATGCGTTCGTCCAGATTCTTCTTTCTCCTCATCCGCATATTTTAATAGCAAATTCGGCAACGTACTCTTGAAATTCCGCTTTGCGGAATTTCAAGAGTACTCCCTAAGCGAACCCTCGCAACTGCAGTGCTTCGGTTTTGCTTGCGTGCCGAATTTGCACGTCACCCCATTTCATTGATTTAATTAATAGAATCGCGGTATACGCGCTTTGAGTTTGCGGTTTGCCACAATTACTTTCAATTTATCCACGCGCTCTGTAAATTCCAATCCAAATCCCACACAAGCTCGATAAAATGCCCCGCCATAAACTCCTCATTTGAAACGCAGCACTCGATTGTCCGCCGTTCAAGAACCATTACAAAGCTCTCGAAAATCAGCCGCTCACACATTTCCTCGGAGGAGCTTACACGCGATTTGTCCACACCGTAGAAATCGTAAAATTCCGCGTTGAATCCGCTTGAAATCAGCGAATCCGCGTTATCTGCGGCATATTGCAGCTTGTCAAAATACAAACGCTTGTCGTCCTCGGAAACGCTCTCGCCGATAATATCATAGCCCTCCAAATCCGCCGAAAATCGGGGATTTTCGCCTATAATCCGCAAAATTTCGTTATTTATTTTAATGGCAAATTCTCCCCATTTCGTTGGTTTAATCAGCGGACAGTTCGCGCCCCATAAGCACGCCCATTACGCTTGCCATCATCAGCCCGCGCGTCCAACCGCTGGAATCTCCAAGGCAGTGAAGTCCGCGGATATTGGTGTTGAAATGCGCGTCCATCTTGACGCGGTTTGAGTAGAACTTCAGCTCGGGCGAATAGAGCAATGTTTCGCCGCTTGCAAACCCCGGAACAACATTATCCACTGCCTTGATGAAGTTTATTATATTGGTCATTGTGCGGTACGGAATCGCCGCCGTGATGTCCCCCGCGACTGCGTCCGGGAGCGTCGGGCGAACGTTAGAGAATGTCAATTCTTTATCCCACGTGCGTTTTCCGTCGAGAATATCCCCGTAACGCTGCACCAGAATATGCCCCGCACCGAGCATATTAGCAAGCTCCCCGACCTTTTGCGCGTAGGCAATCGGCTGATTGAACGGCACACTGAAATTATGCGAACAAAGTATCGCGAGGTTCGTATTATCGCTTTTCAGCTCTTTATAAGAATGTCCATTTACTACCGCAAGATTATTGTCGTAATTCTCCTGGGCAACAAAACCGCCGGGATTCTGACAGAACGTGCGGACTTTATTTCTAAACGGCGCGGGATAACCGATGAGCTTGGATTCGTACAGAACCTCGTTTACCTCCTCCATCACCTCGTTGCGAACTTCCACGCGGACACCGATGTCCACCGTGCCTGAGGCGTGGTCGATTCCGTGGCGCTCACAAACCCCTTGGAGCCAGTCCGCGCCCTTTCGCCCCGTGGCGATAACAATTTCATCGCCGTAAACCGTTTTTTCAGCTCCGTGATTATCCGCGATTATTGCGCCCTTGCACGCTCCGTCCTCAACGATTATATCAAGGCAGCTATGCGAAAACAGAATATCCACGCCCTTTTCAAGCAGGTACTTCTCGATTCGCAGATAAAGCTGCTGCGCCATTTCTGTGCCGAGATGTCGAATCGGACAATCCACCAGCTTGAGGTTTGCGTTAATTGCCTTTTTGCGTATCTCGCGGATCTTGTCGGGATCGGAAACACCCTCAACGCGCGTATCCGCGCCAAATTCAAGATATATCTTGTCGGTATATCCGATGGTTTCTTGTGCAAGCTGTTCACCAATCAGCTCGGGGAGCGTTCCGCCGACCTCGCACGACAGCGACAGCTTTCCGTCCGAGAACGCGCCCGCTCCCGAAAATCCCGTGGTGATATGACAGTACGGCTTGCAGTTCATACACACCTTGGTTTTCGATTTCGGACAACTCCTCTGCTCCACGGAAACGCCCTTTTCCACTATCAGGATCCGCTTTCCGGAGCTGCGGCGCAGCAGCTCGATCGCTGTGAATATTCCCGAGGGACCCGCGCCGATTATTACTACATCATATCGTTCCATTTTTTACCTTTCGGGCTATTGCCTATAAAATGAGTATGCTATATGTATTTTACCACATTTTCCCCAAAATGTCAAGCGGTTTATATACGGTCCAGACATTTTTTATTTCAGCTTGTAGAAAAAGTCACTTTTCAGACTGTCGAGAAGCCCTCAAATCGGTATAATTACATTCCTTTCAAAAAGGTTTTATTATGTTTTTTACTTGACCTCTGGCGGTGGATATGATATAATATTAGTAAATCGGAATTTGTGAGGGGAGATACTATGGATATAACAAGTTTTAAGTGGATACGGCAGCCGAAAAGCTATCATATTGATGCAGGTAGAGTGGAAATTGTCACTGAACCACACACTGACTTATGGCAGAGAACCTATTATCATTTTCAAAATGATAATGCACCGGTCTTACAAATGG
The DNA here is from genome assembly GCA_947175385.1 of uncultured Clostridia bacterium. Lineage (GTDB taxonomy): Bacteria > Bacillota > Clostridia > Oscillospirales > Ruminococcaceae > CAG-115. The sequence goes on from CAMWMN010000023.1 coordinate 14,061, forward strand.
AAACTGATGAGAAGTTTTTCAGCTTTGTAGTAAAAACTAATTTTTCCGAAAGCCATCATCGGTTTGATCAATGTGGCATTGTCATGTACCTTGATAGTGAAAACTGGCTCAAATGTTCCATTGAATATGAAAACGAGAAATTTCAGCATTTAGGCAGTGTTGTAACGAATGGTGGATATTCTGACTGGGCAACTACCGCAATTTCTGCCACTATAAAATCTATGTGGTATCGCTTTAGTCGCCGGGAAGACGATTACTGTATTGAGTGTTCTGAAGATGGTATAAATTTTAGCCAAATGCGTATTTGCCATATGAATAAAGGCAATGGCAAAATTCAATTTGGTATCTATGCCTGTTCGCCGGAAGATTCTTCGTTCAAAGCTGTTTTTACTGATATAAACTTTACTGAATGTCAGTGGAAAGCCCACGATGGACAACAACCCGACTAAAGCCAACTTTGATTTTCCAAATCCATTTAACCAATTTGCACGGACTATCTATCCAATAGTCCGTGCATTTATATCTTTCCACTGTTTCACCTCCGGCATAATCATTCATTCTAAAACTTCACTGCGCTATCAAAATTAACGCTCTGCGGCTGACGAAGTAGATGAGAGTTTATCGACAGCCTGCGTCTTACAAAAATGTAAGATAACTGTAAGACTTTTGCTATGGAAATCCGACAGAAAATGTGATATAATTAAAGCATACAAACGAAAAGAGGTAGCTTTATGACAAACGAAAATATTCTCCTCGATGTCAGAGGATTGAAAAAAACTTATGTTCCCAGATTCAGCGGAAACAAGGTCGAGGCTCTTGTGGGCGTGGATTTCACCGTACAGGCGGGGGAATTTATCGCGATTATGGGAGAGAGCGGTTCGGGAAAGACCACACTTCTGAATATTCTGGCGGCGCTTGACCGCCCGACGGCGGGTTCCGTTTTACTGGACGGACACGACTTAACCAAAATCAAGGACTCGGAGCTTTCGGCATTTCGCCGTGACAATCTCGGATTCGTGTTTCAGGACTTCAATTTGCTTGATACGTTTTCGGTCAAGGACAACATTCTGCTGCCATTGGTTCTGCGTGGAATGAAGTATTCGGAGATGTCGCCGCTGTTGGAGCGCACCGTGCGTTCGCTCGGAATCGCGGAGCTTGTGAACAAATACCCGTATGAAATTTCGGGCGGACAAAAGCAGCGCACGGCGGTTGCCCGCGCGATTATCACCGAGCCGAGTATTCTCCTTGCGGACGAACCCACAGGCGCGTTGGATTCCAAAGCCTCCGATGAGCTGCTGCGGCTGTTTGAGAACATCAACTCCCACGGGCAGACCATTCTGATGGTTACACACTCAACAAAGGCGGCTTCACACGCGCGAAGAGTGCTGTTTATCCGTGATGGGTCGGTATTCCATCAGATTTACCGCGGGCAATCCACCGTAGACGAGATGTACCGCAAAATCTCGGACGCGCTGACTGTAATGGCGGGCGGAGGTAAACAATAATGGTCGGGCTGTACTCCCGGCTTGCGGCGGTGGGAATCCGCAAGAACGGCAAATCATACGCGCCGTACATTATGACTTGCTCGTTGATGATAATGATTTTCTACATCGTGTCCTATCTCGGGGAAAATCCGTTGCTGAAAACAATGCCCGGTGGCGGTGGAATGGCATTGATTCTGTCGGTTGGAACAGTGGTTATGGCGATATTCTCCGCAATTTTCCTGTTTTACACCAACTCTTTTTTGATTAAACGGCGAAAGAAAGAGTTCGGCTTGTACAATATCCTCGGACTTGGGAAATGGCAGATTGCCCGTGTGCTGATGATTGAAACGCTGCTTGTGTACGCGATTTCGATGATTGCGGGTCTGGGATTTGGAATCCTGTTCTCGAAGCTGGCGGAAATGCTTGCCGCAAGAATGCTTGCGGCGAATCTCAGTTACACGTTTTCGATAAGTTGGATAAGCGTAATCGCGGCTCTTATCTGGTTTGCGATTGTGTTTATGGCTATTCTGCTGAACTCGCTGCGGCAGCTTTACTTCTCAAAGCCCATCGAGCTGCTGAGGAGCGGCAATGTCGGCGAGCGTCCTCCGCGGACGAATATCCCCGGAGCGGTTATCGGGGCGATTCTGCTTGGTATCGCGTATTTCATCGCGATTAAGGTCGATAATCCCGAAGAGGCAGTGCCTCTGTTTATGCTTGCGGTTATTTTGGTAATGATTGCCACATTTCTGCTGTTTATCGCGGGGAGCGTGGTTTTGTGCAGAATATTGCAGAAAAATAAACGTTATTACTATCAGACGGGTCACTTTGTCTCGGTATCGCAGATGGCTTACCGTATGCGGCGAAACGGAGCGGGGCTTGCGTCAATATGCATTCTCGCGACAATGGTTCTGGTGACGATTTCTTCCACAACAACACTGTTTATCGGAATTAGCGACTATGTTAAAAAGAATTTCCCCTACGATATTACCGCAACGGTTTACGGCGGCGATAAAAACACGTTCGAGCAATACATAAAGATGTTTGACGAAAAAGTCACGGAGCTTGGCTACACGCCGCAGAACCAATCCACAAAAATCTATCTTACTCTGCGGCACGATATGGTTGTCGAAAATATGGGCGTGCCGATTCCCGAGGACGAGAACGACCCCAACGCAAGGTACCTTCAGGACGCGTGCGTGTACCTGCTGGACGACTTTGATGACGTCAAAAGCGGAATCCCCGAGTTGGGAGAGGGCGAGATTGCCGTATACGAGCCGACAACGGATTTCCTCAAGCACGCGGGAACGCTGAAAATCAAGAACGGCAAAGAGTACAAGATAGTCCCGGTTGAGCACGAGCTTACATTCGACAAGGACACCTACTACGCTTCGCACGGCGTATCGCTGTATCTGTTTGCCAAGGACGCGGATACCGTAAAAGAGATAAGCCGAAATCAAGATGATTTTTACGGCGAGGAATCCAGCCCGTTCAATTTGCGGTTTATTTATTCGTTTGACGCGACCGAGGGCGGAACTCCCACGGACGAACTGGAGCGGCTTGTTGCGAAACTGTACGAAGTTCCACAGATTTACGACGATGAGCTGAATATGGACGGATTTCACATAGGCACGCAGCTTTCGTTCCGCGAGGATATGTGCGGCTATTACAGCGGACTGTTCTTCCTCGGTGTGCTGATGGGTGGGGTGTTTATTCTCTCCGTAGCGCTTATTATGTACTACAAACAGGTTTCCGAGGGCTATGAAGACGTAGAACGGTTCAGGATACTGCGTAAGGTGGGAATGTCCAAACGTGAGATAAAGTCGACTATCGGGTCGCAGGTACTGGTGACATTCTTTTTGCCGCTTATCTCTGCGGGGATTCATATGCTGTTTGCGTTCCCGATCGTTACACAGCTTTTGAGGATGTTCGATATGACGAATACGGGGCTGTTTGCCCTTACAACGCTTGGCAGCTACATTCTGTTCGCGATGATTTACATTATCGTATACAAAACGACTTCCAAAAGCTACAATAATATAGTATCCGGTGAATAAAAGCAATGCTTTGGTATTTCAATTTGCTTTTCAAATATTTTGGCATGTTATAATCTGAAACAACCAACAGGCGGCTAATGCAAATTCAAAACGTGTCGCCTGTCGCCATCTGTTGCGCGGCATCCGTGCCGTGCTTTGGGGCGACTGCGCAAACATCGTGTTTGCGCTCAGCGAACACGCTTAAATTTGCCAATTAAAATAAAGGGTGGTTTTATGAAAAAGGTTATCAAGCGGATTTTAATTGTTATCGCGATTCTGGCGGGAATCTGCGTTATCGCGGTCGGGTTCTTTGCGATAAAGGGGGCGATCATGTGGAATAACGCAAAGTCCTCGGATCCGATAACGCAAACGGTGGAGCGGCTCCGCGCCGAGAATGGGTTCGTCAAGTACGAGGATTTGCCCCAATTCTACATAGACGCAGTAGTTTCGGTTGAGGACAGAAAATTCTTCACTCACGGCGGGATCAATCCGAAGTCCATTGCCAGAGCGTTATTGCACGATATTTCCACGCTGTCACTTGAGCAAGGCGGCTCTACCATTACTCAACAGGTTGCAAAAAATTTGTGGTTTACGCAGGAGAAACGGCTCGAACGCAAGTTCGCCGAGGTGTTTGCGGCATTTGACCTCGAAAAGGAGCTGTCCAAAGAGGAGATTTTCGAGCTGTATGTCAACTCAATCTACTTCGGGTGCGGTTATTACGGAGTTTCCGCCGCCGCGAACGGTCATTTCGGGAAGTCCGTGGACGCGCTCTCGGACTATGAATGTGCGATGCTTGCAGGGCTTCCGAACGCTCCCTCCGTCTACATCCCCAACGAAAACCCTGAGCTTGCGCGGCGGCGGTTGGAGCTGGTTCTGGACAGTATGCTCTACAACGGGGCGATTTCCCAAGAGAAGCGTGACGAGGTTTCACGGGCGAGCAATTAATCAGGAGGATTTATGAAAAAAGTCATCATTACGGTTATTATTTCAATTATTCTTGTACTTACGGCAGTGTTTGTTGTTTCCTCGTTTCTATTTGGTAACAAGATCTATTTCTATACACAAATCGATAACTCCAAATACACGATTTCCCACCAAAAGGACAAGACCTATTATACGTATCAACTAACTGCCTATGACGAGAACGGCAATGAACATGAATGGAGCTTCGACACCCTTCGTGAGCTGCGCAGTCTTGCGTACCTGAAGCTCGAAACATCGGCGATGGGTGTAATAAACTGGGAGGAGGTTCAATGGTCGGAGATCCCTGCCGCCGCACAGGCGAAACTGCCGGAATGATTCGCAGTTTCGCCACAAAGTGAGAAATTTCGTCCAATCAGCAAAAAAATCCTAAAAAACCCCTTGACAAATCAAGTTAATCGTGGTATAATAATATCGTTGTCGGAGTTCCGGCAGCGATACTATGTGCCTGTTGCCCTCTGTTAGCGGCGTCCGTGCTGCTTTTTGGTGCAACCGCGCAAACGTCTTGTTATGCGCCTGTAGCTCAGCTGGATAGAGTATTTGGCTACGAACCAAAGGGTCGGGGGTTCGAATCCCTTCAGGCGTACCACAGAAAGAACTTCCTCAAACCGTGCTATAATGCGGTTTGAGGGAGTTTTTGTTTTTGGTCTGTAATTGCGAAAAGTCGATAAATTTGCGTAATTTTTCGTTAAATCTCGTGAAAATGGTTGTCAAAAAGTAGTCAAAACTTTCTTGTAATTATAAAGGATCACCCAACCTGCCCGTTTTGCCACCAAACGTATAAAAATTTGTAAAAATATTTCCAATAGTCCAACTCCTGAAAAAAAGAATACTTCCATATTCTATTAAATGCTATTCTTTTTTCATGAGAAAATCCTATTTGACATGCTTTTCGTGTAGTAGTAATAGGATCAAATAAAACAAGTTTTGGAGGATGAAAAAATGAGCGTGTTTAAGCCGGAAATTGCCTTGATCATAAGAAGTGACGAGATGATAGACACATTTCATTTGAAAAGGATTACTATTGATACTTCCTTCGGGCCGGTAGATAGATGCTTTGAAGGGTATGTTTATAACGTCCCCGTATTAGTCATATACGGAAGGTTTAATGGTCAAAAAGTACCGTCTAGCGAGATCAACTTTCAGCAAACGATTGAAGCAATAAAGAATAAAGGAATCAATAAGGTTATAGGTACATTTGTTGTCGGAGGGATAAATCCAGAGAGCGCAAGGCTCTGTATATGTACTGGGAGATTTAATTGGAATGTCTGGATACAGCATTCATTGGGACAAAAAAAATTCGTTTCATAATGCCGAGATGTATGAACCATTTTGTCCGCATTTGACAAAGAGATTGTGTATAGCAGCAGATAAAATGGATTTTCCTGTAATTGATAATGCAACATATGCTTCATTTTATGGATGGCCTAGAATAGAAACAAAAGGTGAATTAAAGTTTTATAATAAAATGGGATGGGATGTTGTTGGACAAACCTGTGATCCAGAAGCTACTCTAGCCAAACTAAATCAAATGTGTTATGCAGCGTTGGCAGTGCAAATAGATGATCCTAATAGTAGAAATGATTACATAGAGGGATTGAACGATAATCAAAAAAAGAAAAAATATGTCGAGTCAATCAAATCATGTAGAGAAAGAACTACTAAAATTGTTTTACAGTTTTTGAGAGACTACAAGGATGATGAATGCCCGATATGTAAGAAAATGTCCCGAAAAAATAGTGATTTCAGGGAATTTCCCGATTATTTTTATGAATAGGAGAAAAGGCAATGCTAGTTTTTTTAGCAACTCCATATTCTTAATTATGTGATGAAGAATATAAGGTGAAAAAAGAATTCCGTCCATTCTTTATATCATTAACAGAGAAAGTAAAAAAACTAGGAGTAGATTACTTTTTGGCAATTGAAAGGGAAACCTATGTTAAAGAGTATACCTCTGATCAGGAAAGCACAAAAGTGGATTTTGAAACAATAAAGAATAGTGATATTGTATGTGTAATACCAGGAAGCCCTGCATCTGGTGGCGTGCATGTGGCATTGGGATGGGCATCTGCAAATCAAAAACAAATAGAGATTTTTTTGAATAGGAACAAGCGATACTCGCCAATGGTGACAGGTCTTTCAGAAATTGCAAATGTTCAGTACCATTATTACGAAACTGATTACTCTAACGAAGTGATAGAGCTTATATGCACGAGCATTGAAATGTATTTGAACGAGGTGGATAATGAGTAGCATAGGGTATGACAAAAGCAAAACTTTTGAAAAGCACTTTTATAAAGATAATTTTGAGTTTTCCATTATTGTGGAAGATAAAAGCATTTTTGAGGATATATAAGAATTCATTTCGTTTGAGGTTGGCTCCAAGCCTAATGTTGTATATGATACCATTAGAATCGTATTTAAGGATAAAACTAAGCTGGATTCAAATGATAGAATATTAGTGGAAAAAGGACACCGTATCACTATTCATGGCGGTACTCCTAATCAGCAAGTCTATGGGAAGAAAGTTGTAACACAAGAAAAAACAATATATAGAATTCCGCTTAATGATGAGTATATTTTGCAGAATAAAGAACAAGATTTTTATGTATTGTATGGAGGTAACAAAGGCAAAGAAGAAAATTTATATAGAATAATAAGAGAAATATACTACAGGAAAAGCTTAGCATTGTGGTGGATTGCAATGCATTCAGCTGCTGTGGCAGATAGACAAGGCAGATGTATTCTGCTTTCTGGAGAGAAGGCTTCGGGAAAGACAACATTACTATGTAATCTTCTTGCGAGTAACAAGTTTAGTTTAATTGATAACGATAGACTGCTAATGGGTGTTTCGAGAAATGGTATGCTTCAAGCGCATAGCATGTCAAGCACAATAAATGTGGGCTATGGGACTATGCGTATCTGTCCTGAAAGGTTCAACAATCTCGAATGTCCGACTGCCGCTATGACAACTGACAAAAAGAGATATTCAAGAAAAGAATTTATTGAACAATTCGGTTGTATGGCAATCGCAACAGGAATTGCTAAAAGCATTATTTTCCCTGCTATTAGGAAAGATACAACAAGGCTGACAAAATATGATGCACATCAAACAATGGTAAAGATTCTTTCAGCCATTGAAACATTTGATAATAATGAACCTCCTGATTGGCTTGGCATTTCAAATGTTTCTGAAGAACAATATAGTAAGAATGTGCAAATAATTGTAAAAGCCATGATTGAAGCATTACCTGGATTTGAATTGGAATTTGGTTACGAAAAGATTTCAGATTCGATTATAGATGAGATCGAAATAAGAGGGATATGATTATGAACGATTATTCAAATATAATAAGATTTAATCAGAAATACTATAGTTTTTTAATTGAGCATGATGATCTTTTTGAGAATAAAAGTCTGAATATCATTCATCACTTATGGCGAGTTGTGTTACAATTCAAGATTATTGAACGCATTAAGTAGGTCTGCGATATTTTTATTCTCTCTCAAAAGGAGAACGGCGGATGGGGCACTAGAGATAAGCATCATAATTTTGGCGATACTGTCGTAAATACTCATAGACTTTTGTGGTCATTGTTTGCCATACAGAAAAATGCTCATGAAAAAGAGTATGCAGAGAAAATAATCAGCACAATAACAAGAAGCGTTGATTATATCATTGAAAATCATGATATGCACTATAACATTAACAGAACATTTGGTCATGGAATGATTGATAGATTGCATTATCTAATGCAAACAGAATATTATTTGCTTGAATTTAACAAACGCTATCATTTCCTTAATGATAAACAAATTCTAGAACTAGAAAAATATTGGGATAAAGATGTTTATTGGATAAGGAGTAATCAAACAGAAGATGGAGGATGGCATGAAGTCGATAAAGTGAGAAGTAGAATAGGTACATCGGCTGATGCGATAAGAGGCATTAATCTTAATGGGACATGCAAGGAATGCTTAACTCAGGGGATTATATTCATCATTCGAAATCAAAACACATATGATGGATATTGGGAAACTGGAAATATCGATAAAACAACAGATGCGTTAAAAGCATTGATTAACAGTAGGCGAATAATAAACGATCCAGATATATGTGCGCTGATTGATGAATCAATAATAAAAGGTACACTCTGGTTAGTTGCTAACTTTGATAATGCTGAAAAACTAGAAGAGAATGAATACGATTTACTGACAGTGACTATTGATTTTGAGAAAGTGATTATTAATAAAGAGACAATAGAGTTTGTATAATGCGTTTTGGGTTTCCCTGTATGAATTATCATATTGCTATGCAATATTACTGTGGAGGATTTATGGAATTTGATGAATTGTTTGCTTTGGCAAGCGAAATGGCTAACGAGGAAAAGATTGAAGAACATACTTATATTAGCGAAGTCGTTGTGGCTGTTCTTTCATCTTCGAATGAAGTTTACATCGGGAAGTCTATTAAGACTACCTGTTCTTTGGGTTTATGTGCGGAAATGGTAGCAATGGCTAATATGATACTCAATGGGGAAACTGAGATAAAAAAATGGTGGCAGTATATCAAGGTGGGCAAATAATATCTCCTTGTGGAAAATGCCGAGAGTTCCTTTATCAAATGAATCATAAAAATCTTAAGGCGAAGATAATGCTTGGAAAAGATAGAATTGTGACTTTAGAAGAACTGCTGCCTGATACTTGGCCAGATATGAAGAGATAAAAATGATTGAAAATATTTATGACTATTTTAAAAAAGAAGTTGAAGTATGCATAGATAAAAAGTTAGAAAGCAGACACCCACAATGGAATTTTATCTACACTTTGAATTATGGCTATTTACCCAATACTCTGAATTCCGATAGAGAGGAATTTGATTGTTATGTTTTAGGAGTGTTTGAACTTATTACCAGAATTAAAGGAAAGTGTATTTCAGTAATACATAGAATTGATGATAATGACGATAAATTGATTGTATCTCTCAATGAAAAGGTTTATTCCGATGATGCAATTATTGCGCTAACTGAATTTCAAGAGAGATTCTTTGACATAAGAATCATTAGATAATTATTCTATTGTGTATGCAATTGCTTAAACCTAGCTTGGTGCTGCTAACTATTTGAACATAAAAAAAGTTAACACAAGTATCAACATTTGAAAGGGATGTGTGACAAGATCGTTGAGACCCCCAAAAAATTTTGTGTAAAATCGAATAAATCACTTCCGATCAGACAAGACTTAAGTCAAGGAAAAATCTGAAAGGAAGGTTTTTATTATGGAAAAAAACATCGAAGGAACTGCTGAAGGAATTGTAAATAGTCCTTGACGGGGAGCAAGTTGACCATACTTTTCCAACATTTCCCATTTTTGGTTTGCCCCCTCGAAAAATTTAAGGGAACCCGCCGCACTAAAATTCGTTACCCTCGACTAACTCGCGCAGGAGCGCACAATAAAAAACTATTAGGAGGAACTAACTATGTGGAAGTTCAAACAGATATACCGCAAAGGGGAATGTTTCTCTTTGTTGGTTATGAATATCTCAAATCCGTTGCAGAATAAAAAGGCACCTCTCAAAGATAAACTTTGAGAAGTGCACTAAGCTATATGCCCCTTACTCTGATATTGCTAAAATACGCTCCAATATTTTAATCTAATTTTGACCAAAATTCTATATGCTCAACAAACAGTTTTGTAAAGCAAAATATTTATTTTTTGCACACTCAATTTATAGGACTTGATCCACCCTCTGAAAACTAAAAGTTGGATTAATATTTTCAAAGACAAATCCCTTAAAACGGCATAATAAAGCCATTTATGTCATTATAATCTAGTGCCACCCTATAAGACTTAAACAAACCCCTAAAATTGAAAAATTGGTTTAACAGATACAAAAAAATGACCTCGCATTTGGCTTAACAAAGCCATTTATGAGGTCATTTTAGGTGGCTCCCCCACACCTTTTAAATCCGAAACGTAAGTGCTTAATTTGAGAGGAATC
>CAMWMN010000024.1 GCA_947175385.1 uncultured Clostridia bacterium
GCCGAGTCCGCCGATTACACTGTGCTCCTCAACAGTGACGATTTTGCCCGTTTCACGCGCCGCCTTGATTATAATCTCACGATCGATGGGCTTTATCGTGTGGATATTGATGATTCGTGCGTCAATGCCCTGCTCCGAAAGAGCCTTGCCCGCCTCTATAGCCTCAGCGACCATCAGTCCCGTGGCGATTATCGTTATGTCTTTTCCGTCCTTCAGCGTGATTCCCTTGCCGACTTCAAACTTGTAGGTACTCTCATCGTTGAAAATCGGCGTGGCAAGCCGCCCGAACCTCAGATATGTCGGACCTTCATACTCCGCCATCGCAAGCACGGCTGCCTTTGCCTCCACATAATCGGCGGGATTTATTACCGTCATTCCGGGGATAGCTCTCATCAGCGCGAAATCCTCATTACATTGGTGAGTCGCGCCGTCCTCGCCCACGGAAATTCCTCCGTGAGTTGCGCCGATTTTTACATTCAAATGCGGATAGCCGATAGAATTGCGCACTATTTCAAATGCTCTGCCCGCCGCGAACATCGCGAATGAGCTTGCGAACACCAACTTCCCCGTTGTTGCGATTCCCGCCGCTACGCCCATCATATTCGCTTCCGCGATTCCGCAGTCGTAGTGCTTTTCGGGATACGCTTTCTTGAAAATATTCGTCTTGGTAGCCTCTGCCAAATCGGCGTCCAGCACTATCAAATCGGGTCTTACCTCCGCAAGCGCGCAAAGTCCCTCACCGTATGCCTCGCGAGTTGCTATCTTTTCCATATCTCTATATGCTCCTTTCATCAGCCTTGAAGTTCCGCCAGATGAGCGTTCAGCTCGTCAATAGCAATCTTGTATTGCTCATCGTTCGGTGCTTTGCCGTGCCAGCCGACCTGATCCTCCATAAACGAAACGCCCTTACCCTTTGTGGAGCGCATAATAATCACCGTAGGTTTCTGCATAACGGTTTCCGCCTCGTTGAACGCTTTTTCCATCTCGGAGAAATCGTGCGCGTTGATATTGATAACGTGCCAGCCAAAAGCCCTGAACTTCTCGTCAATCGGATACGGCGACATTACATCGCTTATCTTGCCGTCAATCTGAAGATTGTTGTTGTCTACCACGGCAACGAGATTGTCGAGCTGATAATGCGCCGCGAACATCGCCGCTTCCCAGACCTCGCCCTCTTCGATCTCGCCATCGCCGAGAACAGCGTATACCTTATAAGGCTCACAGGAAATCTTCCCCGACAGAGCCATTCCGCAAGCTGCGGAGATTCCCTGACCGAGTGAGCCAGTAGTCATATCCACTCCAGGAATTTTGTTCAAATCGGGGTGCCCTTGAAGCCGCGAGTCGATTTTACGCAACGTTTTCATTTCCTCCATAGGGAAAAATCCGCGCAATGCCAATACCGAATACAATACCGGCGCAGCGTGACCCTTTGACAGCACAAGTCTGTCGCGCTTGGGGTCGCGCGGATTCTGAGGGTCGACGTTCATTCGATGTGTATACAGATACGTCATCAAATCCGCCGCCGACAGCGACCCGCCCGGGTGACCCGCTTTCGCCGCATGAACACCCTCAATGATTCCGATTCGCACCTTTGTAGCAGCGATCTCCAGTTCTCTAACAAGTTTCTCGTCCATAATATCTCCTTATTTTAATATCAAATTCAAAACCATGCAGACGCTTTGCGTCTGCGTTCGCTGAGCTTTACCTCACACCGCTTCGCGGTGTGAGGCAAAGTTCGCGTTTTGAATTTGCACTATATCTAAATTTGAAATTTCGGCTAGCAGAGCAAGATTTCCTCCGCTCCTCTGCGGCAATCCCACTCGCTTTTTGGAATTTCCTGCGTTACCGGTAGGTTGAATATAGTTATAACGCGCTATAACCGCACTCAACAGGTTTCATTATATTTCGCACCAAAACCCCGTACACGGCGGATACTTATCAACCGTCCTGGGGTCGATTCCCCATGCGGCGGCAATTTCCACCGGCATTTCCTCGCCCGGAAGCTCGTAATCGTCCCAATCCGCGTCATTATCGGGAATCAAGTTCGTGTAACCGAGATTCACCTCTTCGGGAGTAGGCTCGCCGCTGTTCAGAATCAGCTCTCCGCTCTCGCTGAGCCAGCTATATCCTCGAACCATCTGTCCGTTCACGTATTTCACCCACTCGAACAAATCCACCACTCCGATGTCCGAAAAGTACTGAAGCTCCGAAAACTTCGCCGCAGCTTCGTCCAGAGCGCGCAGATTCCGAGCGACAACATCAATTCCCCAGTTGATAGCCAATACATACCCATCAAACACGGGTGTGACAAACACTTCCTCGCAATTCGGCTCTTTTATGCGGTTCATTGCGTCCTTCCAGCCGCACGCGCTCGGATTTTTCAGTCCAAGCTTTTGTATTACCTCCTCCGGGGAATCGGCTTTAACGCACAGCCAGCAATGCATAAACCCGAACGGAATCGGTTTATCGGGAGCGCATTCCGCGGCGGGCTTGCTGTTCTTACCAAATAAATCGTCTAAAAATCCCATACTTTTCACTCCTAAAGATTTTCAATGTAATCAATAATCTCGGCAATCGCGCCGCTGTTGTTGTCACAAACCACTAAATCGGCAGCTTGTTTTACATTCGGCAGAGCGTTCGCGACCGCGCAGCCCAGATCCGCTTTTTGAATTAACGAAAGGTCGTTATTATAATCCCCCGCAGCCACGGAAAACCGCTCCTCCGCGCCGAGGATTTTAATTAGCTCCGCGTAACCGCGCGACTTATCCACACCATTTGGCAGACATTCGTAATAATGCGGCGCGGAACGCACCCACTGCGCGTCCGTAAAATCCCCGGACTCGACCGTCTTTTGAAGCTCGTCCAAGTCCTCGGGTTCGGCGGCGATTACAAATTTCAGCCAACCTCCCTCGGGAATCTCGTCCAACGGGCATCTGTCGGGAATCACATTCTCCATTTCAAGGTGTTCCTGCTCGGTTTGATTCAGAAACGGAACAAAAACCGTCTGCTTGTGCAGCACCTCAATTCCGATCTTATTCGGGAACATATCGGTGATTTTTCGTATGTATTCCCGCGCCTGAGAACCAATTTCGCACTGCCACAAAAAGCGGTCGGTCTTATAGTCGAACACCGCCGCGCCGTTGAACACCACGCACGGCAAATCGACATTCAGCTCATTAACCACGCGTTTCGCCATCGAATATCCGCGACCCGTTGCCACGGTGAACAGACCGCCGCCCTCGCGGAATCGCTCAATCGCGCGCAAATCCCGCTCAAGGACTTTCTTGTCATTTGTCAACAGCGTTCCGTCAAGGTCGCTCATAAAAATCACTTTTCCGAAATCCATTTTGCCACTCCCTATAACCGCTCCCACTCATTATAATCGGATATCGCATCAAGGGGAATATCCCGTTTGGCTTTTTTGAACTTATTTTCCACGACATTAAACCGCTGAACGCTGCTCCTGTCAAGGTAAACCATATTCGCCTTTTCCAAGCGCTCCATACGCAAGAGAACATCCGCGATTTTTGTCCCCGACAGCTTGTCCGCCGCCAACATCATTATGAGATAATGTATATTTGAACACGCCAGGCTTTCGATGTTATTAAGCTTGTGCAGCTCATAGATTCTGAGCGCGTACAGATTCGGCAGCTTTTCAAAATCTGGCAGAGATTCTACTGCGGGCAATGACAACAAATTGAGCTTTTTCAGCCCCGACACGTTTTCCAAGAACGACAAATCGCTGAGCTTGCGGATTTCGTGCAGTTCCAAGGATTCCACACTTTCCGTCAGCAAATTGCAGAATCCCTCGTTTATCCTGTTGTACACCGTCAAACTTTTCAGCCCCGGAACGCGGGCATTAGTAAGCTCTGCGGGGGAATCAAGAATTATACTCAAATCTTTCAGTTTGGCAAGCCGTGAGATTCCGTCGACGTTGGCGAAATTCCCACTTATAAACAGCGTTTCCACATTGGGATAATCCGCGAGGAAATCCAGATTCGCCGTCTTATTATCGGCATAAACCCGAAGATAATTCACCTCATCGGGGTTATGCTCGCCAAGATTCACGGTTGTTTCCTTTTTGCCGATTCTAATCGTGTTTAACAGCTCTTACGCCATAAATTCTCCTATTCAATGCTCTTCAGGAACTTCACAAAATAATCGGGCAATTCAGAATCGAACTCCATATATTCGCCTGTGCGCGGGTGAACAAACCCGATTTTCTTAGCGTGGAGGCACTGTCCGCACAGCCACTTGGGCTTTCCGTTTCCGTAGACCTCATCGCCCGCCACGGGGTGTCCGATGTAGCTCATATGCACGCGGATCTGATGAGTTCGCCCCGTTTCAAGAGCCACCGCCAGATGTGTGTAACCCGCGTAATTTTTTATCACGCTGTAATGCGTGACTGCCTCGCGGGAGTTTTCAGATGTCACGCACATACGCTTACGGTCTGTTTTATGACGTCCGATAGGAGCGTTCACCGTGCTGGATTCCTTGATACACCCCGTCACGACTGCATGATACTCCCGAGTGAACGTATGAGCCTTGATTTGCTCGGACAGCCCTATGTGCGCGAAATCGTTCTTGGCGACCATCAGCAGACCGCTTGTATCCTTATCGATTCGGTGGACGATTCCGGGGCGAATTTCGCCGTTGATACCCGACAGGCTCTCTCCGCAATGGAACATCAGCGCATTCACAAGTGTTCCCGAATAATGCCCTGCCGCCGGGTGAACAACCATACCTTTGGGCTTGTTCACCACAAGAAAATCAGCATCCTCATAAACGATTTCCAACGGAATGTTTTCCGGGAGAATGTCGCAGCTTTTCGGTTCGGGCAGCGCGATTTCCACATTTGCCCCCTCGGGCGGAACATCTTTCTTGCCGAGCGTTTTGCCGTCCGCTGTAACCAGACCTTGTTCAATCAGCTTTGCCGCCGCGCTGCGCGAAAGCTCGGTGTTCTCGGCAATCTGCTTGTCCAGCCGAATCTCCCCGCGCGCTATGAAACTAATCCTCTCCATTGGATTCCTCTGAACTTGACTCGGATTCGGTCTGCGCGATTCGCTTTTTTGCCTTAAACTCCCGAATCTCGTCAACGATCACCACCAGAAGCAGCAGTCCCGCGCCGCACACCGCGCAGATGTCCGCGACATTGAAAATCGCGAAGTTGATGATCCGCACATCTATAAAGTCTATAACCTTTCCATCATTGAAGATTCGATCAATCAGGTTGCCGATTCCGCCGCCGATAATCAGCGAAACCGCCGCCATATACACAGGACGCTTTACCTTGCCGAAAATCATCAGATACAGCAGCCATAAAATCACCGCCGATGTGACTATAATCAAGAAAATAGTCTTTCCCGCCAGCTTGCTGAATGCCGCGCCGTCATTAAGGCAGTAATAGATATTCAGAACCTGCGTATCGCCGATTTTAATGATGTGAATCGTGTCCTTAAGCTCCATATTTGAAACTACCAGCCACTTTGTGAGTCTGTCCAGACCCACCATCATCACCGCGAACAGCAGCCAGAAAAACCTCGCGTAACCCCTTTTTTCTTTTTCCAATACAATTATCCCCATCTATATAAGTTGTCTTTTTTGTAAAACCGTATGGGGAGAGAGTAAACTCCCTCCCCGAAAATTATTCAAAATTCAGCTTGATTACGTCCGCGCAGCGTTTGCAGAGATTCGGATATTTCTCGTCCTCTCCCACGGAATCGTCAAACTTCCAACAACGCTCGCACGCGCAGCCGGGCTTCTTGGTTACGGTTACGGAGCACGCAGAGCCTTTGTATTCACCCTCACCGACAGTGTTTACCTTTACACCCGAAACAATGCACGCATCCGCAAGTTCGCCCTCCAGTGACTTCACACCCTCATCGGCGGTGAAAATCTCCACCATTGCCTCCAACGACTTGCCGATAACCTTTTCGTTGCGCTTCAGCTCCAACGCGGACAGTACGTCATCGCGGATTGCGTGGATTTTTGCCCACTTCTCCTCGTCCGCCTTTACACCTGTCTTTGCGGGCATCTGATTGAAGATTACCGAACGCTTGTCATCGTCTTTTTTATGCGGCATAAAGCTCCAGATTTCGTCCGCAGTGTAGCACAGAATCGGCGCGGAGAGCCTTACCATCGCGTCCAGAATCGTGTACATAGCCGTTTGGGCGGACTTTCTCGCAGAGGAGTTCTTCGCCTCGCAGTACAGAACATCCTTGATGATGTCAAGGTAGAAATTCGACATATCCACCACGCAGAAACCAATTAGAGCGTGATATGCGAGGTAGTAATCCATCGCCTCATATGCCGCCATAACCTTGTCAATAACCTCGTCAAGCCGCGCCAGTGCCCACTTGTCAATTTCGCGCAAGTCGGCGAAATTCACCATCTCGGTGTTGGGGTCAAAGTCCTTGCCGTCGCCGAGATTTCCGAGGATAAACCGCGCCGTGTTGCGGATTTTGCGGTAGCTCTCGGAGAGCTGCTTGAGCATATCCTTAGATACGCGGATATCCGCGTGATAATCGAGCGATGCAACCCACAGACGCAGAACGTCCGCGCCGAAGTCCTTGATCACTTCCTCCGGGAAAATCTGGTTGCCCTTGGATTTATGCATTTGCTGACCGTTTCCGTCAACTACCCAACCGTGCGTGCAGACTGCCTTATACGGAGCTTTCCCCGTTGTTGCCACAGATGTGAGCAGACTCGACTGGAACCACCCGCGGTATTGGTCGCAGCCCTCAAGATACAGATCCGCGGGCCATGACAGCTCGGGACGCTCCTTAAGCACCGCTGCGTGCGTACAGCCGGAATCGAACCACACATCAAAAATATCCATTTCCTTGCGAAATTTTCCGCAGCCGCATTCGCACTTCACGTCTGCAGGAATAAACTCGCTCGGTTCTTTTGCGTACCACGAATCCGAAGTTTCCGCACGGAACATATCCGAAATTGCCTTGATGGTCGTGTCATTTACGATGGTCTTGCCGCAGTCCTCGCAATACAAAATCGGAATCGGAACACCCCATCTTCTCTGGCGGGAAATACACCAGTCGGAACGCATATTAACCATATTCTTGATGCGCTCCTCGCCCCATTCGGGAATCCACTTTACGCCCTCAATCTCCTTGATTGTTTCGGGCTTGAACATATCCACGTTGCAGAACCACTGATCGGTCGCGCGGTAGATGATCGGATTATGACACCGCCAACAGTGCGGATACGGGTGAACGATCTTCTGCATTGCGAGAAGTGTATTGTCGTCCTCCAGACGCTGCGCGATAGCCTTGTTCGCATCGGAGGTTTTCAGACCCTTGAACTCGCCCGCCTCTTCGGTAAGCACGCCCTTTTCGTCCACGGGAACGATAATCTTGAACATTCCCTTGTATTCGGGCTTCATGCAGACCTCAAAGTCCTCCACACCAAAGCCCGGCGCGGTATGAACGCAACCCGTACCGCTGTCCAGCGTTACGTGATTGCCCACAATAATCGGAGATTTTCTGCTCATAAACGGGTGGTCTGTTTCAACAAGCTCCAAATCGCTGCCCTTAAAGCTGCCCACTGTGGAGTACTTCTTGATTCCAACGGCGCTCATTACGGTGTCGACAAGCTCCTTTGCCATCAGCAGATACTCGCCGAACGACTTGCTCTCCTCGTCCTCAACCTTAACGAACGTATACTCGTAGTTCGGTCCCAAGCAGATTGCGAGATTTCCGGGCAGCGTCCAGGTTGTCGTTGTCCAGATAACCGCAAACGCTTTCGCAAGGTCGATCCCCGCGTTTTGGAGCTTGCCCTTGTCATCCGAAATCGGAAATTTCACATAAATCGAGAAGCACGGGTCATCTTGATACTCGATCTCCGCCTCAGCAAGCGCGGTATTGCAGTCGGCGCACCAATACACGGGCTTTAACCCCTTGTAGATGTAGCCCTTTTTCATCATTTCGCCGAATACCTCGACCTGTTTCGCCTCAAACTCGGGACGAATCGTGAGGTACGGATTGTCAAAATCGCCCCATACACCTAACCGCTTGAACTGAGCTTTCTGGTCGTCTAAGCAAGACAGCGCGAACTGACGACAGCTCTTGCGGAGTGTTACGGGGTCAACCGCGCCGCTGTCCACTCCAAGCTCCTTGATAGCTTTCAACTCAATGGGCAGACCGTGACAATCCCAACCGGGAACGTAATTCGCGTTGTACCCGGTCATGGACTTGTATTTTACAATGATGTCCTTCAAAACCTTATTCAGAGCGGTTCCGAGGTGAATATTGCCGTTTGCGTAGGGAGGTCCGTCGTGCAGAGTGTACGAGGGCTTACCCTTGTTCTTCTCGGAAAGCGCGTAATACAGGCGCTCCTGTTCCCACTTTGCGAGCATTTCCGGCTCACGCTTGGGCAGATTTCCGCGCATCGGAAAATCCGTCTGCGGAAGATTTACCGTGTTGTTAAGATCCACTGACATATAGTTATCTCCTGTTTGTTTTATTCTTTATTGTTGTTCTTGCCAAACTTCAGATTGCCATGACGCCCGATGGATTCGGACGGTGAGCTGAAAAACGGCAGATCCTCGTTTTTGCCCTCAGCGGGCTTAGGCGACTCTGCAGCGGACTCGGCAACGCTCTTGAACGGCTCGTCGCTTTGTTCGGGACTTACAGTGTCCTCGGGCGCGGGATTCTCGGCGGGCTTGGGCTTTTCGGGCTGCTTTTGAGCGGACTTCTTTGCCTGCTTAGCCGCCCTGGCTTGAGCCTGTGCCTGCTCCTGCTTTTTGCGCTCTGCTTCGCGCTTCTCCACCTCGGCTGAGATTCTCCGGACGAACTCGTCCTCACACCTCTGCGGAATGCTCTCAACCATCGCGATATGCTCCTTATAGCACATCATAAGCTTATTTCTGAAATCATCGGCTTCCTTGCGGGTCTGCTGAATTATATTCTCTTGAATCGTTTGCTGCTTGTCCATTGCCGCTTTGATTTCATCGGCTTTGTTCTGCGCGTCTCCAACAATTTTCGCCGCCTTTTGATCAGCATCTTCGCGCGTGCGCTTGGAATAAGCGTCCGCCTCGTTGATCATCTTCTCGCTCTTGGCTTTGGATTCGGAAATCAGCTTCTCCATTGCCGCATTGGTTTCGGCGGTGAGCTTCTCCGCAGATGCCTTGGACTCCGCAACGATCGCGTTACCCTGCTTTTGCGCGATGAGCAGCGCGTCCTTAAGTGCCTCCTCATCGTCACGGTATTCGCGGATTTTGTCCGCGAGGACCTCCAGCTTGCGCTCAAGCTCGTTCTTCTCTTTTTGAAGCGCAGCGAACTCGTCCGAAACTTCTTTCAGATAATCGTCAACGTCATCTGGCTTATAGCCGTTGAACGCCGCCTTTTCAAACTTTCTTGCGATTATTTCTTTAGCATTCATTAAATTTTCCTCCGAAATCCTCGGGAGTTATCCCGTCTTAAATTTCACAATTCTGCTTTCATAGGAATATTGCGCAATTGTGCACAGTATTCCTATAAAAACAGAGATTATATGTATTTATCAATAGCCACACGCACCCTGCCCTTTTTGGTTTCTCCGATGATTTCGGACAGCCAGTATCGCCCATAGCCGCGAATCGAGATGACGCTTCCCGCCCTCTGTATGGCACTTACGTCAAGACACACCGAAAAATCCGCACTTACTTGCCCCAATTTGATGAGCGACGCGGATTTCTCTCTTGAAATATTTGTACACGCGCACACAACGCAGTCCAACCGAAGTGACGATACGGATTTCACCGTGCGTGAAAACTCAATCTGCGGAAGTTCCCTGAGGACGCCTTTCGCTGCATTTACACCGGCTCTTCCGATTTTCTCAAGCCCCAATATCAGCTCTGCGGATTCCTCTGTACAAAACACCAAGGCGTAGTCCTCGGCGGTAAGAATATCCCCCACGGTGGAGCGCTGAAGCCCCAGCCCGAGGATCGCCCCCAAAAAGTCGCGGTGAGAAAGCCCCGCGCCCTTGCGAAAGGAAAACGTGACAGCGCACAACGGATAAAGCCTGTCCTTTGGCAGCTCCTCGGCATATGTACCATCGAAAAAGCCGCAGACAGTCCGTGCCGCGCCGTCATATCCCCCGTAAAAGTACGGATTCGCCTTGCTTGTCCGTGCCGCATAAGACGCAATCATTGCCTCCTGCTCGTTCAGAAATCGCGAGAACCGCGGAACGCCTGTTTTAAGACTAAGCGCCGCAAGATCGGAAATATGCGCGGACAAGTATCGCTCCTCCTCGGTAAGCTCGATATTCATAAATTAATCATCAATGGTGTTGATCCAGTCAACATTCTTCGGAGCAACAGCATAGCAGCAAGTGTCAACTTTCTTGATTCTGCCCTCAAATGCCGCCGCGACACCTGTCATAAAGTCAACGATGCGTGTGCCGACCTCCTGGTCGATTCCATTGAGGTTCAAAAAGATGATCGTGCCCTCGCGCAGCATATCCACCGCGCCGGTCATAACCTCGTCATACCCCGACGGCTTCATAATGTACAGCTTCGGAATATCCGCGACATTGCGAAGACTGATTGCCTTGGAAGAGCTTGCAAAGCTGCTTCTGCGCGGCTCTTCGTAGTTGGGCGAATAGTTCGCCTCCTCTTCCGTTACGGCAGAGGACGAGATGTCATAGTTCGACTCATCATAATCCACAAAGCCCTCATCGTAGTCATCGTTTGACGTTCCAAAGATACCTTTCAAAAAACTAGCCATTTTAATTTCCTCCCAATTATTATATATTGTTTGTTTATTTGAACAAAAATTCCCCGGCATTATTCCGATTTTCGGCTCACACCGAATAAACCTGCTTTGACAGCAGTCAGATGGGATTTTTGCTCCGCCTGTATCCGAACAGACCCGAGCCTATTCGGATAATTGTAGCCCCATATTTCACCGCCGTTTCGTAATCCGAGGACATTCCCATGGAAAGCGTGTCGATCTGCCCTTTATCTTTGTATTGGGACAGTGTCTTAACGCTCTCGAACAGCTTCTGCATATGCGCAAAGCAGTCCTCGGAACACCCGGGCGGCGGTATTGCCATCAAGCCTCTCAGCTTGATGTTCGAAAGTTCGGCAAGCCCGCCGCAAAAGTCAAGAACCTCCGCTGCCGAAATGCCGCTCTTCGTTTCCTCCTCGCCGATATTTACCTCGGCGAGTATATCCATAACTATCCCGTGCTGCGCCGCGCGACGGTTGATTTCCTCAGCCAGATGCCGACTATCCACGGAATGTATCATTGATACCTTATCAATTATATATTTCACCTTGTTGGTCTGCAGCGCGCCTATAAAATGAACCTCTGCGGGCGAGTAGCTCTCACGTTTGTCAAGGTACTCCTGCACTCTGTTCTCACCAAGGAGGTCAACGCCCAGCTCCACCGCGTAATTTATACGGTCCGGCGAAACCGTCTTTGTAACCGCCATAAGCCGCACCGAATCGGTGCGCCCGGCGTCTGTCATCGCGCGTTCGATATTTCCGCGGATTTTCACATAATTCCCGCGAATGTCCTCAAACGTGCTGTGACTGTTATCCAATAAGTTTTCCATCGTAAAGTTCCTTACCATCGGTAACGACCCGGTCATACAGCTTCAGATACTCGTCGTCGGGATTCTGCTCAACGATTATGTAATCCGTGCCCCAGTACACCACATCGACCTTCCTGAACGCAACACTCTGCCCGCGCACTATGTACACTCCGCGCTCATCCTTGTCATTGTACCGCAGCGCCTTTCTCGGCACACGAAGTCCGCCGTAGCTGTTCACCAAGATTTTGAACCGCGCGATTCTCCCCGCCGTCACAGCGGAGTTCAGCTTGTCGCATTCAAACACATACACCGACTTACCGTCGCCGCACGGTGTCACCGAAATCACCGACATATCCAGCATCTGCAAACTCGAACCGACACGTATTGTCACGGTGCTTCCCGCGTTTATCCCAAACAGATTTTCGTTGGGGATAACCGCAGCCACACGCCAATGATAATCCGCGATCAGCTTGCCGACAGCGCCATTATCCGCAGTTTTCTGCGGGTTTGCAATAATCTCCGTGATTCGCTCGGCAGTCATATTCTCAGCGCTGTCAAACGAAAGCTCACTCTCGTAACCGTCCACGGAGCTTATAAAATACCCCGCTTCACCCGCCGTAATATCCTGAACTTCACCCGAAATCATCGAGTTCAACTCGGAGATTCTCTGCTGAATAGCAGCTTTTTTGTCCGCATAGCCCGAACATTCCTTAAGTGTAATCTCGCGCTTGCACATAGCCTCCAACAGCGAGCTTTGATATTCCCGCGCCGCCGAATAATTCCCGTCCATAATGAAACTCACAATTTGCGAATGGCTTTCGTTTATCTGCGCGGAAATCGCCTCCAACTGGGAGCTGTCCGTACCTATGAGCTTCTCGGCATTCGTCAAAACCTCGACTTGCCTTTGAAGCGTCTCCACCTCGCGCCGATATGCAATATCGCTATCGCTTCTGCATTTCCGTGCCACCACGGTGCTCTTTCCGACTTTAGAGCCGTCCTCGCACTCGTAGCTCAGCACACCCGTGCCGGAGCCGAAAATCAGCTTTTCATCACGCAGATACACTCCGTCAAACGGAACTTCCTCATCCAAACCGTAAGCATATGCGGTTTCGGTGGTGATTTTCTCGCCCCTTGTAAAGCAAGCCTGCCCAACGGCGATAAGGATTACAAAAACGGATAGAACCGCGATTATCGCGGCTGTCCAGCGGGAATTCATTTATTCCTCCTCGCCCTTTTCATAAGCGTCCAGAATGGACACGGGCTTAAACGGAGTAATCGTGGAAATCGCGTGCTTGTAGATGAGGTTCTGCTTACCGTCGGTATCGAGGATAACCGTGTAGTTATCGAATCCCTTAACAACACCCTTAAACTGGAAACCGTTGGTAATGTAAATGGTCACGGGGATCTTATCCTTCCGCGCCTGATTCAGGAACACATCCTGAAGATTGATTTCTTTAGCCAAAATTATCACCTTTTCTCTCTATTATGAACGCGTGCAAAAAATCCGCACACTCCCCAACTATATATTACTAGTATAACATACTTTTTCAAAAAATGCTAGATATTTTTTGTATTTTTTGATAGAATTTTTCACTGTTTTTTTGTAAAATATGCTAAAAGCTCCCAATATATGGAATTTAATCCAAATATTAGGAGCAATTCGCCGATTATTTTTCCTTTTCGATGATCTCCTGAGCTTTCCGCACAATATCCAAAAACTCATCATTATGCACAATTTCCAAACGAGAAATTCGTTTATCCCGACGAAACCACGTAAGCTGTCGTTTTGCATACTGCCGTGTGCGGAGCTTCAGCTCCTCAATGCAATCCTCAAGCGAGCGTTCTCCGCGAAAATACGGATACAGCTCCTTACAGCCGATTGCCTGAGCGGCGGTTTGACGGTTTGGCTGATCAAAGCACTGCCGCGCCTCCTCAACCAGTCCGCGTGATACCATATCGTCCACGCGCCTGTTTATGCGTTCGTGGAGCTGTTCGCGTTCTGCAAAATCCAATGTGATCATTATAAATTTATATGGTGAGGGTTTCTCACGTGACATCGCTTTAGCCTGCGAAATCGTATGCCCGGTAGTCTTGTAGACCTCCAACGCGCGGATTATTCTCCCAACGTTATTTTCGTGGAGCGTTTCGGCGGTTTCGGGGTCGACCTCGCGGAGCCGCTCCAGCAAAGCCGAATTGCCGTTTTGCTCGGCGAATCGGCGCATTTCCTCGCGGAAAGCATAATCCTGTTCGCTGTCATCAAACGTAAGGTTATCCACAAAAGAGCTAATGTACAACCCCGTTCCGCCGCAGATTATCGGGGTTTTTCCGCGCGAAAAAATATCGCGGACGCACTCATCGCACATCTTCACATAATCCGCCACGGAAAAGCTGTCGGCGGGATTAAGAAATCCCACCAAATGGTGAGGTATGCCTTGTTGTTCGTCCACTGTCGGTTTCGCGCTCGCAATGTCCATATCCGTGTAAATCTGCATCGAGTCGGCGGAGATAACCTCTCCGTTGTAAATCTTTGCCAGTTCCACGGCAAGAGCGGTCTTTCCAGACGCGGTAGGACCGCAAATCACAATCACTTTGTTCATCATCACTCACCCAACACTTTTTCGGCGAACCGTATACACAGAATAATGTGGTACTTCTCCGTTTCCTCGGGGAACTTCGCGGCAATTCGATACAGACAGTCGATAAACTCCCGGCTTTGAGTGCGCTCGGAAACATCATCGAAAACCTCGCTGAGCAGAACGAACTCCTCCGCCGAACAACTCTCAAAAAAAGCGATAGTTTCCGAAATATCACGCGTTAGCAGCTCGGTTTCTCTTTCCCCGCATCGTTTTAGTCCGTCCGACCAATTGTCATCGGTTTTTTCACGCTCCGAAAGAGCCGCTCGAATCTCATCAACAAGCATTTTATTCCCCTTTTGGTTTCTTGGACTTTTTGGGTTTCGGCTCAGGCAGCTCCGCGACTGTTGCAGAAATCACCTCGGTCAAAAAGTCCGCATTATCAGTGTCTTCCACAAGGAAGTAATTCTTTGAGCCGTCATACGGCGGCTTTTCGGGAAGTCCGTACTTCTTGCCCGCCTCGGTTATTTTGATGAAAAATTCATCATCACACACCAACGCGAAAATCTTACCGTCACAGTACAGTCCGTACTCCCCAAACATCTTCTTATAAGTGATTGTTCCCGCGCCGCGGCATTGCTCCGCGACATATTCCACAAATTCGGGCTTAGATGACATACTTTCCTCCGATTATTCAAATATTTTGATCACATAACCGTCAACGGTCGTCAAATCGCAAGTCTTGCCGCCCCATGGCTGAATCTCGACCTCGGTGATCTTATCCCAGTCGTTTGCGGTAATATAGCCGTACATTTTCTCAATACAGTTAACCTGCATAAATGAGATCCATCTCGGTTCCGGTTGCCCATAATGCATCTGTATGCCCGTAAACGGCGCTAAATGAGTCCTCTCAACCTCGGGCAGCATATCAAAAACAACACCGTAAGTTCCGTTTCCGCTGCCGTTCCTTTCAACTATATTGCTGTACCACCCCAACACGTCCTCGAACCACTTAGCAGTCTTGTCCATATCCAAAGTCAGATATACAGGCGCGTTTTCCATTACAAAATATCCCTTTTCATCGAATCTGCTCATAATCATAATCCTCCAAACATCAATCTAATTTGTCTGCCGCCCGCGCCGCGGCATTGCTCCGCGACATATTCCACAAATTCGGGCTTAGATGACATACAGACACCTCATTTCACAAACGTGCCTATTTCGATAAGATTTCCCTCGGGGTCGGAGATAAAACAAGTACGCTGTCCCCACGGCATTGTAGTCGGCTGCATTACCGGCTTTGCGCCTTTATCCGTAACCTCCGCGAAAGTCTTGTCCACAGCGGCATAATTTTCCACTCCGAGAGCTATCTCAAAATGCCCGCTGATACCGTCCGCATAGCCGAATTTCGAGCTTGTCATATCCTCAAAATCCCCTCTGCCGTACATCAAAAACAGCGTTCCATCCTTTTCAAGATAAACGTTTCTGTCCTCTGCGGTTTGTTTGATTTCAAAGCCCAGAACCTCTTGATAGAACTCGATTTGCGCTGCCAAATCATTTACAAAAATCCCGAATCCGTCAAGTTTCATTACTTCCCGCCCACTTTCTGCACTGCTCGATACGTTTTCCTCCGTCGCCCTGATTCTCATCATAGGCGAAGTCGTTGAGCTGCTTGCACGGGAATTCCGCGCACTGTCCACAATGCTCGTGACCCTTGCCCTCGCAGCTCGCCTTTACGGGACATTCTCCCCAGAACGGGTTATCGATATTCACGCAGCCCTTGCAGCCCATGGATTTGCGATACTCGCATTCTCCGCATAAAATTCCGCACCTTGATTCGATAATATTGCTCATACGCCCAACTCCTTTTCCAAAAATGTCCTTATAAATCCGTTGTTCTCCTCCGACAGTGTGAACATAAACGCCGATATGCGGCATTTTTTGTAGAGCACGCCGTCCATCTCAAATATGTAACCCATAGAACACTTGGGATTGCACGCGGACGGGTCGAGCAAACGCTTACACGGCGGTGCTTTGACAATACCGGACTTCATCTTCGGCGGCAAAGTATTAAGTATCTCCTGATAGCTCCCAATGTTCGCCGCATAGATACGCGCCTTTGTTCCGGTCTTACGCTGAACATAATTCATCAACGTTTGCTTGTTTCGGACATACGACACAACAAATCCGCTTTTTGCTTGCTTGATGTTACATTCACAGCCGTTCTCCGAAAGAAATTCGTGAAGCTCTTCGACAAAACCGCGTTCGCGCTCTTCAACGCTTTGCAGAAACTCTTCAAAGACAATATTCATAAGTACACCTCATTTGAAATTAGTCCGCTCCTTCGCGGCTAATTCCAGTATACCACGGTTATTTCGACTTGTCTTGTAAAAAAGCGACATTTTGAAAATTTTTCGCGTAATCCAGCGCTTGCTTGGGATTCATCAAATGACGTTTTTTGAAATCGTTGAGCAAATGAGATTGGTCGGAATATCCGTATTTTTCCACCGCGTCCAGAACGTCAAATCCTCCGCGAACCATATCCCGCCACAACATCTGATACCGTACCAGTGACGAGAACGTCTTGGGAGAAGCACCAATATTCCCGTTGAACAGCCGCTCCAGTGTCCGTGCCGAAACCGCCGTATGCATACAAAGCTCCAAAATATTCGCAGTGCCGCAGTTATCCACAATGAAATCCACGGCATTGAGAAGATTATTGTTCGTGTGGATTCCGTCAATCCGCTTTATCAAACAATTTTCAACAGCGGATACACGCTCCTCAAAAGTCTGCGCTCCCCAAACCGCATACCGCAGCTCCTCCATACCGTTGAAATACCCGTCCGATTGATTCCGCTCCTCACGCGTAAAATCGTGACGCGAAAGCAATCCCGCTGTCCACGCGTAAAACCGCACTCCGAAAAGCTCCGAACCGCCGTGAGAATAGTACGAGGATTCGTCCAACGCACAGAAAAAATCTCCTCCGTTTTCACCCAAATCAAAGATAATGTCCATACGGGCATCGGGAATCACCAGAATGTCCGCGTTGATTCGGTGCTGCTCCCAAAAGCAGCTTATAAACGGTTTTAGCGCGTTACACGGAGCAATCTCACGGTAACCCTCGTGTCCGAACGGTGTGGACAAAACGGGCTGAAACTTCTTAATCAGCGAATCCATAATCAATCCTATCAGAATCTTGACGTAAAATCATCATAAAATTTGTTCTTTTCATCTTCCGTCAAATCGCTGTCCACAAACCTTTGAAGCTCGCTTTTCATTTCGTCGTATTTTTTCATATAATCTTCGCCACAATAAACCGTGTGCATCATACATCCGTAAATACCGCAGGTTATCGCATAGCCTTGATTCAGCTTTTCCAGCGTTATACGACAGGAGTACTTATATCCCTCGTCCGCGATAACCTCTCCGCCCTCGGTTCCGACGCTGTCCTCACCAAGCAAATCGTCCCACATATTTTTACCCTCCGAGTTCATTCAACATCACCTTTACTGGTTTATAAGACGGATTCCTGTTCAGTATTCCGAGGAGCACTTCCCGTGCGGCGGCGACATCTTGTTTGTAATTCACAATTGCTTTCGCGTATTCAAGCGCGACCTTGTCCTGTTTTGCGTTAAGCGCGAATGCCGCTGAAATGCTCTCAAACGCCTTTTCGGGCTGATTCAGCGCGGCATAACAACGATACGCGCACTCGCATGACTTGAAATGTGGCTGAAGCTTCAACGATTCCTCAAACAACGGCAATGCCTCCGCGTAGAATGCGTTATCCAGCTGCTCTCTTCCCGCGTAATAAAGTTCGATTGCGTTCATACGATCCTCCCGAAATACTTCTCAATCTGCCGCTTGGAGATTTGCGTAATAACGGGTCTGCCGTGCGGACAATAGCGGATATTGTTGTCCTTCAGGACGATATTCGCGAGATACGCAAGCTCAGAAATATCCTGATTCTCGCCGCCGCGAATACTCGCCTTGCACGCCATTGTATGGAGAACATCATCGAATAACATTCCCTCGGCATTGTCGTTGTTCTGCACTAACGCGTCCGCAATGGATTCAAGCAGATCCTCAGGGTCGGTACTCTCCAGCGACTGCGGAAGCCCCTCAACAAATACTCTGCCCTCCGCGAATTTCAGCAGAATTCCCACCTTTTCAAGCCGTTCCTTATAACAGCTTACTGCCTCGTATTCTTCGGGTGATAACATAACCTCGCGCGGCTCTATCAAAAGCTGCCCGTGAATATCGATTCCGCTTTTGAACCGCTCAAAGTTGATTCGTTCGTGGGCGGCGTGTTTGTCAATAAGAATCAGACTCTCGCCGCTTTCGCAGAGGATATACGTCTTGAACAGCTCCCCGATTACGCGTATTTCGGTCTGTTCTTCGGCTTTTACGGGCATTTGAGGAATTTCGTTTATTGCAGGCTCGGCAGGCTTTTCAAACGATTTTTGCGAGATGAACGAGAAACCCGGAAGCTCCTCTTGCGGATTTTCCTCATGCTCTGCGGGCATCAATTCACTGTTTCGTAAAAGCGGCGGCTGAACCTCGGGCAGAACCTCCTGCTCAGAGTGCTGCTCCTCCTTGGGAAATTCAAACGGCACGATTCTGCGGAAAAAGCTCTCGGGGTCGGGCTTTTTCTCCGCAACGGGAATCGCCACGGTCGAAACAGACTCCCCCGAATCCTCGTTATTTACATTCGGCAGTTCGATTTCGCGGCTTTGGTCGTAGCCCAACAGCGCGTTTTTTATCGCGAAATAAATAGCGTCAAACACGCCCTTTTCGTTCGAGAACCGCACCTCGGTCTTTGCGGGGGAAATGTTCGCGTCCAGAAACGCGGGATTGAGATTAATACACAACACGCAAGCCGGAAATTTTCCGACCATTATGTTGTTGCGGAATGCCTCCTCAAGAGCCGCGCAGCACAGCGGGCTTTTTACGCTACGTCCGTTCACAAAGAAGTTCTGCATTGAACGATTTGAGCGCGTAAACAGCGGTGAGCTTACATACCCCGTAATGCCAATTTCGCGGTAAATATTGTCCACGGGAATCATTCCCGCCGCGAACTGCTTTCCGAACACGGAATAAATCGCGCTGTAATACTCCCCATCGCCAGAGGTGAACATCGTCTGCTTTCCGTCGCGGATAAACCGAAACGAGATGTTCGGGTGCGACAGCGCGAGTTTCTCGATGACATTCGCGCAGTAATTTCCCTCGGTTACGTCTTTTTTGAGGAATTTCAACCGCGCAGGAGTGTTGAAAAACAGGTCGCGGATTATTACCGTTGTGCCGTCCGCGCAGCCGATTCTGTCATACTCCTGCGGAATTACGCCCTCAATCCGATAGCAGGTGCCCAGCTTGTCCACGGCGCGCTTGCTGACAACCTCCACGCGTGATACCGCCGCCACGGAGGCAAGCGCCTCTCCGCGGAATCCCAATGTGTTGATGTTATCCAAATCGTCCGCGGATACCACCTTGCTTGTCGCGTGACGCATAAACGCAAGCGGCATATCCTCATAGGAAATCCCGCAGCCATCGTCAGTTACGCGCATATAGATGATTCCGCCGCGCTTTATTTCCACGGAAATACTCCGCGCGCCCGCGTCAATCGCGTTCTCCGCAAGCTCCTTGATGACCGATGCGGGACGCTCAACAACTTCTCCCGCCGCGATCAATTCATATACGCTTTTATCAAGCTGATTTATTTTCGGCATTTTATTCCAATGACTCCTTAAGCTCTTTCAACAGCAACAGCGCGTCCATTGGGGACAGTGTGTTGATATCCGCCGCGCGCAGCCGCGCGACCGCGTTCTGTTCGTTCACTGCAGCGAAACTGAACTGATTGTCGCGACTATTCTCAATAGCCTCGGCTAATCGAACCTTTCCGCTTACCTCAAGGTCTTTCAGCTCCTCCTTGGCGCGTTGAATTACCTTATTCGGCAACCCTGCCAACTTTGCGACCTCGATTCCGTAGCTGTCGTCCGTGCCGCCCTCCACGATTTTGTGCAGAAACTTGATATCATCGCCACGTTTGGATACAGCAACGCTGAAATTCCGAACGCCCTTCTGCTCTTTCTCCATTGTAATCAGCTCGTGATAATGCGTTGCAAACAGCGTCTTGCAGCCGATTTTTTGTGAGATGTGCTCCGCTACTGCCTTTGCGATGGAAATTCCGTCAAACGTGGAAGTTCCGCGCCCGATCTCATCAAGAATTACCAGACTGTTTTTTGTCGCGTTCTTGCAGATTTCCGCGACCTCGTTCATTTCCACCATAAACGTAGACTGCCCCGCCGACAAGTCATCGGAGGCTCCCACACGCGTGAATATCCGGTCAACCACGCCTATTTTCGCGTAGCGCGCGGGCACAAAGCAGCCAATTTGCGCCATCAGCACAATAATGGCGGTCTGGCGCATAAACGTGGACTTTCCCGACATATTGGGACCTGTAATGATAAGCAGCTTGTTGCCAGAATTATCCAGATACGCGTCATTCGGAGTAAACGGGTGATCGGTAAGAATCTGCTCAATTACAGGGTGACGTCCGTCCTTGATATCGATTACGCTGTCCAGTGTGATCTCGGGCTTTACATAGCCGTTCTCAAGCGACACCTGCGCGAATGAGCACAGCGCGTCCACAGTGGAAATCGCGGCGGCGGTCTGCTGAATTTCCGTGAGCTTGGTGGCAATGAACTCGCGAACCTCCGCAAAAATCGCCTGCTCCATTGCGAGAATACGCTCGTTTGCGCCAAGTATCTCGCCCTCGACTTTTTTCAGCTCCTCGGTGATGTATCGTTCGCCGTTGGTGAGGGTCTGCTTGCGCTGATAATGCTCGGGGACTTGGCTTATAAAACTCTTTGAAACCTCTATGTAGTACCCGAAAACACGGTTGTAGCCGACTTTTAGTGTGCGGATTCCCGTAGCGTCGCGTTCGCGCTGCTCGATTTCCTTTAGTATCCCTTGAGCGCCGCCCGAAATTTCGCGCAGTCTGTCCAGCTCCTCGTTGAATTCGTGCTTGATTACGCCGCCGTCCTTTAGATTAATCGGCGGCTCTTCCACGATGGAATTTTCCACCAAATGCGCTGTTTCGGAAAGCTCGTCAATTTGGCTGTCAAGTTCCCTCAGCAGACGCGAACTCAGACCCCTAAGCGCGGATTTCAACAGCGGAAGTCCGGCGCAGGTCTTACCAAGAGCGTAAATATCGCGCGGAGATGCGTTTTTGTACATCACGCGCGACATCAGCCGCTCAAGGTCATATACACACTTCAATGCCTCGCGAATATCGCCAAGCACTGCCGAATTGGAAGTCAGCTCCTCTACAGCGTCCAGCCTGCCGAGAATCGCCGTGTAACTCCGCAAGGGACGCTCCACCCACGCGCGTAGCCGCCGTCTGCCCATCGCGGTAACGGTCTTGTCCAATACCCATAACAGTGAGCCGCGCTTATCTTTGGAGCGCATTGTTTCGGTAAGCTCCAGATTGCGGCGAGTGGTCAGCGACAAGCCCATAAACTCATCGTCCTTATGCGGAGTAATCTCCACAAACCGCTTAACCGTTGCTTTCTGCGCATTACCGACATAGCGGAACAGCGCGCACAAGGCTCTCTGCGCCAACGGCATAGAGCCTATTCCAAGCTGTTCAACACTGTCCTTATCCTCAAACTGATTGGTAATTACAGACAGATCCGAATTATCAAAACTCCCCTCATCAGGCATCTCGCAAACGCACCGTGAGAGCTTCTCCGAAATGAATACCGAAACCTCTTTAAGGCTTGGCATATCTCGGTTTATAAGTAGCTCCACTGGATGAAACCGCGACAATTCCGCGATTATCTCCTGTTCACGATTTTTCCCCGCTTTCTGAAAAACGTGAACCTCACCCGTTGAAATATCCGCGAACGCAAGCCCCGTGCCGTCCTCCGCATTGTAAATCGAGGTGATGTAGTTATTTTCGTCCTCGGAGAGCATCGAAGCCTCGATTACCGTTCCCGCGGTCACTAAACGTATTACGCCTCGCTGAACCAAACCCTTTGACTCGCGCGGGTCGGAAAGCTGCTCGCAGATTGCCACGCGATACCCCGCGTCAATCAGTTTCTTAATATAAATCTCGGCGCTGTGAAACGGCACTCCGCACATAGGCGACCCAGCGCGCGCGGTCAGCACAAGCTCCAACTCGCGCGAGACCGTTTCGGCGTCCTCGAAGAACATTTCATAGAAATCTCCCAACCTAAAAAACAGGATATACCCGCCGTATTGCTCCTTGATCTGACGATATTGCTCCAGCATCGGAGAGAGCTTTTCGGATTGCTTTTCGTTATCTGCCATTTCACTGCTCCTTGATTTATACTCTTACAGATTTACTCAGCCGCAGCCTCCGCAGGTGCTGCAGCTTCCCGAACAGGACGCTTGCGGCGGCTCGGACGGGCAGGTTTCGGGATCTTCGCCCTCAACGCAATATGTGAGGATCACGTTGATCTCGCTCATCAGCTTATCCATACCCTGTTTTGCCATAGTAAATGCAGCCATATTCTCGTTAGACATCACGTCCTCGTATGCCTTGTGCATTTTCGCGGTAAGGTCCTTAACCTTTTCGTGGTCGATTTCGTCCTCCGCCTTGTCGGACTCCATCGCCAGATTCTGCCGAATCAGGTTAAACTCCCCAATGAGGTTCTGCAGCTCCTCATCACCGTCATTAAGCTCTTTCGCGCGGATATACTCCTTGTAACGCGCGTCCGCCTGTACTGCCTTGCCAAGTTCTCTTGCCTTTTCAATAACACTCATAATATACTCCTTATTTTAATAGCAAATTCAAAACCGTGCACACCTACGGTGTGCACTCGCCTGCGTAACGCGACCCACCGCTTCGCGGTGTGACGCGTCACGCGCGTTTTGAATTTGATGATTTTAATGGCAAATCTGAAACCGTGCGCGCTCCGCGCGCACTTGCTGAGCGTCACGGTTCACGCTACGCGTGCACCGCGCCGCTCGCATTTCGGATTTGCACTGGTTACCGATTTGTTGACGAGGGTTATAACGCACCATAACAGCACTCGTATTTGTGGCTGTGGAATTTATGCGCCTTAACCATCAACTAACTTGCCTTTCACCGCCCAGATGAGCGCCTCCTCTATTTTGACGTTCACGAACTTCCCAATAAGCGACTTATCGCCCTCGAAATCCACAATAACGTCCTGCGGAGTTCTGCCCGTAAGCAGACTGCTTTGGGTTCTGCCAGTGCCGTCGCACAACACGCGCAGAGTCTGCCCGACGTACTTTTCATACATATCCTTTCCGATTCGCCCTTGAACGTCCAAAAGCCCACGAAACCACTTTCCTTTCTCCTCATCAGAGATAGGGTCGTCCATTTCGGCGGCTTTTGTTCCCTTTCTGGAACTGTAAATAAACGTATACAGCGAATCGAACCGCACCTCCTCAATCAGCGAGAGCGTTTCGCGGAAGTCCTCATATGTTTCACCGGGAAATCCCACAATGATATCCGAGGTAATCGCCGCGCCGGGAACTTTTTCGCGAATGTACTCCACGATTCGCAGATAATCATCGCGCGTATAATGGCGGTTCATCAGCCCCAGAATCCTGTCCGAGCCGCTCTGCACGGGCAAATGGAAATGCCGCGTTACCTTTTCACATTCCGCGATGGTGTCAATCAGCTCTTTGGTGAAATCCCTCGGGTGACTGGACATATAACAAATCCTAAACTCGCCGTCCAACGCGTTAATCTCGCGCAGCAGCTCCGAAAAGCTCGTCCCAAGCTCCTTTCCGTAGGAGTTGACATTCTGCCCTAATAGCAGTATCTCCCGTGCGCCGTCCGCCAATACGGATTTTATTTCCTCAATAATATCGGACGGCTTGCGTGAGCGTTCCCGACCGCGCACATACGGCACGA
Organism: uncultured Clostridia bacterium; assembly: GCA_947175385.1. Taxonomy (GTDB): domain Bacteria; phylum Bacillota; class Clostridia; order Oscillospirales; family Ruminococcaceae; genus CAG-115. Next base: position 24,013 of record CAMWMN010000024.1, read on the forward strand.
TACAGTAGCTGCAGAAATTGTTGCAGCCGTACATAATCGGCACGCTCGCCTTGATTTTGCTTTCGCGGAGAATCGGTATCCCCTCGGATATTACATCTCCATCGGGCACACAGACTTCGCGCTTTCGATCGGATAACTGCCCGTAAATCAGCTCCGGCAGCCGATACAGCGCGTTTGTGCCGAATATCAGGTCCACGTGCGGATAACTTTTGCGGATTTTCTCGGTAATGTGCCCTTGCTCCACCATACACCCGCAAACCGCGATAATCATCGCGGGATTGCGCTCTTTTTCGTGCTTTAGCGAACCCAGATTCCCGAAAACCCTGTCCTCGGCGTTCTCGCGAACAGCGCAGGTGTTAAAAATCACCAGATCCGCGCCATCGGGACTATCTGTCAATCCGTATCCGATTTC